>NZ_JBGUPC010000035.1:0-58970 GCF_045130115.1 Methanobrevibacter sp. | reverse complement strand
TTTGACAGTAAGTTGCTCTTTACAGAATGCAAGTTTATCCATACCTATATCAACAAAAGTTCCTTTCTTATTTCTCTTAACAGTGAACCCTTGTCTATAATCCCCCACGTCTGGTTGATTATTAACAGGATGATGAGGAGTCCTAAGCGGCGGAAGGATGCCGACATGCCTAAGTTCAGGCTTTATAGGAATAGCTTGTTTCCTCAAGTATTGAGGTGTATTCATATAATTCAAAACTTCAGCAATAAAAGCTCCATCCTCTTTCCCATCTTCGTTCTTTTCGTGATTATCATTATAAATAACCACATTATCTGCTTGAAAAATAGCCAAAGCTCTTGCTATAATCCCTACTTTATAAGTACGAATTTTAAGATCTTTAGACTCAGAAAGAAATGAGTTTGGAATAAATATAGATAGCTCATCTTTATACATTAGTAATACATTTGGCATGTAAACTATATAAAGATTACCCTACATTTATATAGCTATCACTAAATAGACTTACACATTTACAAAATATTATATCAATTATAATATCTGTAGCTTCTTATATGCTACCAACTTTTTTATACTCAGAGAATATATTAATATAAAATATGTACTATCCACTATATAAAGGTATTGTTTTTTGGTGAAAAAATAAGAAATTTTGAAAATAAAAATTATTTTAAAATAGCTCTTATGACAATAACATCAACATCTTGCTTTTCTTTTGTATGAAAATCATAAATCTTTGGAATAGGAAAGTTATACCTGAAAATATGAGTGATTTCCAAATTATTCTCTTCATAATATTTGATTAGAAAATCTTGTGTGGATGCCATGTGAAATGAATATAAAACATCCGGATTTAAATCGACTGCCCTTCGAACAAATTTCAAATCCTGACCTGAATCCGCCTTTCTTTGAGATCCGAAGGGAGGGTTTTGAAATACAGTATCTACATCGCAATCCCAATCAAATTCACAGATGTCGCTGACAATGAAATCTGCATTGCCGACATTTAGCTTATCTTTAACATCGATTGCCAAACGAACAGAATCCTCATCGATATCCACACCAACTGATGAATTTGCTCCCATCAATGAAGATGCAATAGCAAAAACTCCTGTTCCGCAACCCAAGTCAATGACATTCCTGTCTTCAATATCTCCAAGGGAAAATGCATTCCAAATCAGATCAGAAGCAATTATGGATGGGGTGGTATACTGCTCAAGACCAACCTTGGGTTTGGGGTGGCTTGGAATTGATTGGAGTCTCATTTCCAAATGTTTTTTGCGAGTAATTTTTTTCATTAATCAAATATTTAATATATCATGTAATATATAATTATATATTAATGAAAATATTCAGAGGTTTTTAAATGTTTGAAAAAATATTAATCGCAAATAGAGGAGAAATAGCCATTAGAGTTATGCGTGCTTGTCGTGAACTCGACATCAAAAGTGTAGCTATTTACTCTGATGCAGACAAAACATCCCTTTATACAAATTATGCTGATGAAAGCTATCCATTAGGAAATCCTTCACCTGCAAAATCTTATTTAAACATAGAAAAAATTATGAACATTGCAATCGAATCTGGAGCTGATGCAATACACCCAGGTTACGGATTTTTAGCTGAAAATCCTAAATTCGGTGAAGAATGTGAAAAAAATGGAATAAAATTAATCGGACCAAGCGGAGAAGTAATCAACAATATGGGAGACAAAATCACATCAAAAGCTCTCATGAAAAAAGCTGGCGTTCCAGTTATTGAAGGTACTCCTGAAGGCGTAAAAGATATTGAAGAAGCTAAAGAAATAGCTCGCCAAATCGGATACCCTGTTATTGTAAAAGCTTCCGCTGGTGGTGGTGGAATTGGTATGCGTGCAGTCTATAAAGAAGAGGAACTTGTACAGGCAATCGAATCCACACAATCCGTGGCATCCACAAATTTCGGTGATTCAACAGTATTCATTGAAAAATATCTTGAAAAACCAAGACATATCGAATTCCAAATTTTGGCTGACGAACATGGAAACGTGATTCATGTAGGGGACAGGGAATGTTCCATTCAAAGAAGACACCAAAAGCTCCTTGAAGAAGCTCCTTCACCAATCATGACTGAAGAGCTAAGGGAACAGATGGGAGGAAGTGCAGTAAAAGCTGCAGAATACATCGGATACAAAAGTGCAGGAACTGTTGAATTCCTATATGACAATGGAGAATATTACTTCCTTGAAATGAACACACGTATTCAAGTAGAACACCCAATTACTGAATTAGTAACAAATACTGATTTAATCAAAGAGCAGATTAAAATTGCAAGCGGTGACGAATTAACCTACAGCCAGGATGACATTAAAGTAACCGGCCATGCAATTGAATGCCGTATCAATGCAGAAGATCCGCTTAATGACTTTTCACCTAACCCTGGTAAAATTACCGGTTACAGATCCCCAGGAGGACCTGGTGTACGTTTAGACAGTGGAGTTTATATGAATTATACAATTCCAACATTTTATGATTCAATGATTTCCAAATTAATCACTTATGGAAGAAGCAGAAACGATGCAATCAACAAAATGAAAAGGGCATTAAGTGAATACATCATTTTAGGTGTTAAAACCACTATTCCATTCCATAAAGCGGTTCTGAGAAATCCTAACTTTATTTCCGGAGATCTGAATACCCACTTCATCGATACTTACAAGCAAAGTATTGAAGAGGAAATGGTTAATGTCATTGCAGAAGATTTAGAATATGTGAATAAATTAAAATCTACATTCATGCCTGCCAAAAAAATAGCTGCAATTTCAGCTGCAATGGGATCTTACCTGACTATTTCAAAACAACAATCAGAGGAAGATGAATAAGTTTTCCTTGGGGCTTATTAATGAAAGAGGAAATCCTGAAATTATTAAATGAAGAAGGAAATCTTTCTGGTGAAATCATTGATGCCGATGTCAATGATTTCGCAAGTTCAATTGAAGAAATAGGCAAAAAGGAAACAGAACACATAAAATCCTCTGAAATTTCAAAAGAGCTAAACACAAAATATGTTGGAAAGAACTTATACATCTACAAGGAAGTAAGTTCAACAAATACCATTGCTAAATTCTTGGCTAGAAATGGTATTGAAAACGGCAGTGCAATCATTGCTGAAAAACAGACATCAGGAAGGGGAAGATCTGGAAAATCCTGGGAGTCTCCATTGGGTGGAGTATGGTTATCAATCATATTGGAGCCTGATGTTGATTACTCCAAAATTCCTCTTATAACCCTGGCAACTGGCGTTGCAGTTGCAAAAACTCTTGAAAAGATCGGTGTTGAAAATCCTGAAATCAAATGGCCGAATGACATCATGATAAATGGCAAAAAGGTTTGTGGGATTCTGACCGAATCGGTTACTAATTTTAATATAATTGAAAATGTCATTGTTGGCGTCGGCATCGATGCCAATCTTGATATCAACGATTTTCCTAAGGAATTGCAAAATATAACAACAACCCTTGAAAAAGAACTTGAAGGGAAAGTGGATGAAAATCTTTTAATAAAAACATTTTTAGAAGAATTTGAAGAAATCAACGAATTGTTCAGCCACGAATGCTATGAAGACATATTGAAAGAATGGAGAAGCAGGTCTTACACAATCGGCAAAACTGTAGAGATAAGAAAGCCATTCAACGAATATTATGAGGCATATGCAATAGGCATCTCAAAGGAAGGGTCATTAATCGTTGAAAAAACTGACGGCACTCTGGAAAAAGTAATATCTGGAGAGTGCGTAATTAAAAATTAAAAGAGAATGTTATACAGGGTATAACGTTTTCCACATCATCAAAATATTATTTTTTTACATTCATCTTCATTTGGAATGACACTTAGCAGCTCATCAAATGAAGAGATTATTTTCTCGGACAGGTCATCTAAATCCAAATTGAATGCATCGATAGTTGACAAGTCAAATCTTATTGTAGCTGATGCACCAGGCATTCCCACAGCAGGAATGGTAATTATTCCATAATCTTTAAGTAAAATCATTGAAAATACAAAAGCCAAATCATTATCTGACAAATCATGAGCAATATCAATCTCTTTTGCCAAATCTTCAGGAGTAATCATTACCCCTGTCGGAGTCTTTTGGATATGATTGAACTTTCCTTGCAACAAATCAAATAACTGGTCTTTTCTTTCGAAGCTATTTACAAGGTTATCCTTATTGAAATTTTTTATTCCGTTAAGCATTGCAAGCACTGCAGGCGGTTGGGCTTCAAGACCAAACTGATTGACTTTGACTTTAATTTCATCAATCAAATCTTTTCTACCTGCCATTAGCCCCCCTCTTGGACCAGGCATTAATTTATCAGTACTTGTGATTGCAATATCTGCACCCAAATCACAGGCCTTTGGCTGATTGAATACGACAGTTCTGAGTCTTGCACCGGATGCATCATCAACCATTACAGGAATGTCCCTTTCATGAGCCATTTCAATTACAGTTTTGAACTCATCTTCATCAATTACCTTATGATCCATTGTAGAACCTGTAACCACAACCAATGAAGTATTATCCGGAATTTCAAACTCCTCAAAAACATCAGTTTCGAAGTAATTTGCTCCAACCAGATTGCAACTGCGAGGTATTGAAGGATGGGCAGGTAATTTGGCAAGATAGTGCACAACATTGGAATCTTTTTCAACCAATGTCAATATGGTGGCTAGGATTCCTGAAGAGGTCCTGTTTAATGGAAGGACCTTTTCGCCACCCATATGCTCGATTCCAACTTCCTGAAGAGCATCCTCAAAAATAGCGGGACCAACATAAGTTTCCAGTAGACTCAATTCTGAAGGACTTGCAATAAATCCTCCAGACAGTCCTGTTAGGTCAAATAAAAATTCACGCCCCTTATTTTCAACTATATCCTTGATAATTGACAGGGCATTTTCTCTTTTTTTAACTTCATCTAAAGAATTATTGACAATCATCTAATCAGAATCGTCTAATTGCAATTTATAATCTTCAAAGAATTCAATAATGGATTTCAATTGTTTTTCAGTAATATCAATAGAAGTATATTCCTCATCTTCCGGAACCTGATAGTAATATTCAGCAAATAAGACTTTACCTTCCGGACTTGTGAAAATAGTTATTCCATCAGTAAGCTTATCAGG
Source organism: Methanobrevibacter sp. (assembly GCF_045130115.1). Taxonomy (GTDB): domain Archaea; phylum Methanobacteriota; class Methanobacteria; order Methanobacteriales; family Methanobacteriaceae; genus Methanocatella. Next base: position 53,814 of record NZ_JBGUPC010000035.1, on the reverse strand, counting down.
ATTCTTATTTTGGAATTCTATTTCAAAAGAAGTTCCGAATTTTTGAGAAAACTTCTCTTTTTCTTCAGGTTCCCTGTTACTTTTTCTAATTTTTGCCATTCTTGATTTGAATTTCTTTTCTGCAACTTCATTAATATCAGCCATAAATACACTTCCTCTTAATTATATCATGAAAGTAATAATAATTCAAAATATACTATAAACTAATCTCATATATAAGCATTATTATTCATAATTTCCTAATCATATAAACTGTCGCCATGGCTGTCCATAGCAACTATAAGCGGTCCGAAGTCCTTAACTTTCAAATTCCACATTGCTTCAGGCATTCCCAAATCTAACCAATCAACACTTTCGATTTTTTCAACGGCATCAACATACAATGCTGCACATCCGCCTGTAGCCACTACATATAATGCTTTATTGCGAATTAGAGCTTCGCGCACTGTATCGTCCATTCCACCCTTTCCTATTACAATTTTTGGACCCATATCCAAAACATCACTTTGGTAAGGGTTCATTCTCATTGAAGTGGTAGGTCCTATAGCCACCATCTGATAATCATCATCTTTTTTAGTTATTATTGGCCCCGCATGGAAAAGCACGGCTCCTTCAATATCTAATGGAGCACCCTGTTCAATGAGGCGTTTATGTGCCTGATCCCGTGCAGTCAATATATTTCCAGTCAAATAGACGACATCACCAGCTTTCAATTCATCCAAGTTTTCATCTTTAATTGGGACATTCAATCTTTTTTCCATATATCCACCCTAAAATTAATAATAATCTTTTTATTAAGAAAGTAATAAAAATATAACTATAAATATATAAAATTTTTAGATTTAATAAATTTAATGGGTAAAGATATCTCGAGGAAAAAATATGTCAAGTATGAGTAGCGTAGCAGGTTTATCAAAATATATAAAAACTCTGCCGGAAACTAAATATTCCATAATCGGAATGATGATAATAAGTTTTTTAATTGGTAGTACTTATTATATTATTGATTTGCCACTTGGCCAAGGAATAATTTTGGATTTCCTTTATGGAGGATTATTTGGTTTCATAGTTCTTGGCGTTAGTTCCATAATGAGCGGAGCACTAAACCAGCAGGTTATAAGTAGCTTTCATGGGATTAACTTGAAAATCAAACATTCCATGTTTTTATCTGGCCTTTCAATGACCATTTTAGGAATATGTGTACTTTTGGGATGCGTAATTTCCAGACTGATTAATATGGACATATTCGTAAATTCAATGATATTCGCCTGCGTTTTAATATATGGTTTCAATACACTGGTATTCTGGGCAACATCCAAAGTCAGATTTGCAATAGCTGCCGCAACAGGATTTATCCAACCTGTGCTAATCATAGCCATGTATATATCAATATCATTTTTATTTATTGATACAAGCTTTATAGGATCTGCACTAGTGCAGATTATCCTAAAGGCATTTGTTGCATCAATAATATTCGTCATAGCCATTTACGCTTTCATTACAGTCATAGCATCTCCGTTCAAGAAAAACTTAGGAATCGGAGTATTGGACTTATTAAGCTTATTCATTGCCCATATGAATGAAGGATCAAACTCCCTTGAGGGATTGTTTGAAAATATGAGTGAAGCTATCGACACCATTGTTACATTCGTTAGTTTTAAAACTGAAAATGGAATTAAAGCCTTATTCATATCCCCTTCTGTGCATCCTGGACCTTTAGGAGATTTAGGAGGTTCAAATATGCCAACACTACTTGCAAATAAATTTGATTTCTTTACAATGGTCGCACATGGACCTTCAACACATGACTTTAACCCAATTGCAGTAAAGGAAATTGATAAGATAGAAAACTCCATTAAAAACGGTCTGGAAAAAGTAGAATATTCCAGCAGCGCAAGTAAATTCGTACGATACAACTCTAAAAAGGCAAATATTGGAGTTCAATTTTTCAATGACGGAATGGTAATACTGTCTACTTTTGCTCCTGAAGCCGTTGATGATATCGAATTCGGTGTTGGACTTACAATGATGGCCCAAAGCAGGAACCATTGTAATGTTAATGATTCAATAATCGTTGATTGCCACAATTCATTTACTCCTGAAAGTGGAGAGGTGCTTCCTGGAAATGCCGAAGTATTCCAACTAATTGATGTTATCGATTCAATCGAACCGGAACAGGAACAATATGATATAATGGTAGGATGCTATTCAGACAACATGGATGACCTTGACAAGAATGATGGAGTCGGTGAAAGCGGTATAAAAACAATGGTTGTTGAAGTTGACGGCCAAAGAACTGCATATGTACTATTTGATGCAAATAATATGGAAATAGGATTCAGACAGGAAATTATAGATGCAGTGAGTGATTTGGAAATTGATGAAATTGAAGTGATGACAACCGATACCCATACTGTAAATACTATCTCAAGAGGATATAACCCAATTGGAATTGTAAAAAGAGCTGAAATTATAGAATATGTCAGAATCAGTATAGTGGAAGCAATTAAAGATTTAGAAAAAGTTGAAGTTGGAACTGGAACCAATAAAATTAAAAATCTCAATACATTCGGACCTAAGAATTCAACAGAACTGATTTCAACAATCAGTTCAGTTGTGGCCGTGAGTAAGATTATAGCTCCAGTTTTGCTCATTACCTCATTATTTATCGCATTTATATGGATTTTCTATGGTGGTTTATAGATACATTACAAATAAAGTGAATGAAATGACCCATGTAAAGAAGAAAGGAGCTATTCCATCCCATAACCATTGACTAAATCCGGAGATTTCTTCTCCTGCGATTTTTTGAGAAAATTGACCAACGAAATATAATATTATTACAGCAATGAAAAATGCAAATACGTCATTTTTAAATCCGAACCAACCAACAGTCAGAGCGGTTGAAAGTAAAGCTGCAATAAGGGCTGCAACAATATGAATACTTGTAACCTTAACAGTAGTGTCCATTTATATCCTCCATTAAATTAAATATATTAATATAATTTTAGTGATTATAATATATTAAAGTATTGATTAAAAAAGGTGTTTGATTATGAAGTCTATGTCAAATGTTGACATTTTTACTATAAGCAATGAACTGAACAATTTATTAAGTGGAGCCCGGGTCGATAAATCATTTCAACCGACCAAGGATATAGTGGTAATGAGATTTCACGTTCCCGGAACCGGAAGGGTTGACCTGGTGATGCAGTGCGGATCCAGAATACACACCAGCCAGTATCCCCTTGAAAATCCGACAACACCACCGTCATTTCCGATGCTTTTAAGAAAAAGAGTAAAGGGAGCCCATGTTGAAAGCATTAAACAACATAATTTTGACCGTGTAGTGGAAATTAAGGTTAAAAAAGATAAATATTACACAATAATTGTTGAATTATTTGATAAAGGGAATATTATTCTTCTGGATGACGAGAACAATATCATTCTGCCCCTTAAAAGGAAACGTTTAAGCAATAGGGACATCAGCTCTAAAATTGAATATGCATTTCCGGAAGAAAGGGGAATCAATCCCATGACCATCACAGAAAGCGAATTCAAAGAGGTTTTCAGCGATCCGGAAAGTGACGTCGTTAGAACTCTTGCAAGGAATGGACTCGGAAGCCTATATGCTGAAGAAGTTATCAAAAGAGCCAATGAAATAACCGAACTCGATAAGAACACACCTAATGACGAGTTAACAGAAAAACAAATAGAAGGACTGTATTCAGGATTCAAAGACTTATTCGATAATTTAACTGAAGGCAGAATCAAACCCCAAATTGTCAAGGATGAAACAAAAGAGGATGTAGTTGCACTGGATTTAATCAATTATGAAAATTTTGAAAAAACATACTTCGAAAGTTTTAATGAGGCATGCGATGAATTTTACTCCAAAAAGGTCAACACCAGCATAAAAAACATCAAAGAGTCCGCCTGGAATAAAAAAGTAAACAAGTTTGAAAAAAGGTTACGTTTACAACAAGAAACACTTGATAATTTTTACAAGACAATCGAAGATAGTCAACATAAAGGAGAGGTTATTTATTCTAATTATCCTACCATCGAAAATATAGTAAATGTTGTAAACCAAGCAAGGAGTAACAACTACTCTTTTAAAGATATTGGAAAAACACTTAAAAAAGCCAAAAAGGACGGTATGGCCGAAGCGCAAATCTATGAATCCATAGATAAAATGGGCGTTTTAACATTAAATATCGACAATACAACATTAAATATTGATCCAAAGTTAACAATACCTGAAAATGCTGAAAACTATTATGAAAAAGCTAAAAAAGCCAAAAGAAAAACAAAAGGTGCACAAATAGCTATTGAAAATACTAAAAAACAGCTTGAGAATATCAAAGCTAAAAAGGATGTTGCAATGGAAAACATAGCTGTGCCGAAAAAGAGGGTTAAGAAAAATCTAAAATGGTATGAAAAATTAAGATGGTTCTTGAGCTCTGACGGACACCTTGTCATTGGAGGACGTGATGCCAACAGCAATGAAAGTGTCGTGAAGAAATATCTGGAACCAAATGACATTTATCTGCATGCAGACATACATGGTGCATCATCAACTGCCATAAAATTAAATGGGGATGAATTAAATGACAATCTCCTTAAAGAATCCGGTGAGTTTGCAGCATCATTTTCATCTGCTTGGTCGATGGGCTTCACATCCCAAGACGTATTTTGGGTCAATCCGGACCAGGTTTCAAAAACCCCCGAAGCAGGGGAATTTCTTGCAAAAGGGTCATTTGTCATAAGAGGCCATAGAAATTACATAAGGGGTGCAAGGGTAAAATTGGCAATTGGAATCGTTGATTATGAAGGAAAAAGAATAATGGCCGGTCCAATTGAAGCTTTAGAAAAATATTGCGACAATTATGTTGTAATAAAACCAGGATTTACCAAAAAAGAAGCAATAGCTAAAAAAATCATACACAAAATAAATGAAGATGATCTATTAACTCTCGATGACATTATCAGAGTATTGCCATCCGGAAAATGCGACATCGATGAGGAATATCATCAAAGAAAAAAATATGAAAAAAGTTAATCCTGATAATCTTCAGGATTAAATTTAAAATATTCGTTAGGGTTCATAACCACAACATCAATGTTTGGGTTGAACTGACTTACAAAATTAGCAAAGATTGCAGGGTCCTGTTCTATAGGTGGAAATGTGTTGTAATGCATTGGAATAACCGCTTTTGGATTCATCCACATTGTACCTAGAGCTGCTTCAAAAGGACCCATTGTAAATTTATCTCCAATAGGAACCATCACAACATCAGGTTTATAGATTGCACCAATAATATTCTTCATATCACCAAATAGTCCAGTATCACCGCAGTGATAAATTTTAGTTCCATCTTCAAAGGTTATTAAAAAGCTTGCAGCAGTTCCTCCAGGAACGGTTTCCTCAACAATATCGATATCTGAGGAATGTTTGGCTTCAAGCATTGTAAATTTAATATTTCTGAATATGAAAGAACCACCGATATTGACACTGATGTTTCTAATACCCTGTTGGGCTAAAAAGAGTGAAATTTCATGGATACAGGCAATAGGTGCATTAGTACTATTGGATATTTCTAATGCATCCCCAAAATGGTCTGAATGTCCATGAGTAAGTAAAATGATATCAGGATTCAGTTCCTCTACCGGAACTTCACATGCAGGATTATTGCTAATGAACGGGTCGATTAATATTTTTACGTTATCGTCGCTTATAATTTCAAAAGCAGAATGTCCCAGCCACCTGATTTCCATTATGTTACACCACCATTAGCGACAGCGACAAGAGCATTTTCATCCAAATTAGAGGCTATATTCCAAGTCTTTTCAAAGTCTGCCCTAATATTTGAAATGGAACTCCTATCATTATAAATGGCACCGTATTCCATATCATCTTTGCCTTCTGAAATAATCATTGCATAGGAATCATCAGTAATTAAATTGATGGAATGTACTTTTGGAACTGTTTTAATATGAACACCTTGTTTGAGAAGAGATGAAATTAAAAACATGTAAGACATATCTGAAACATCAAATTCATTAATGATTACTCTGGAGTATATTGTCGGAACATGAGATAAAAACCTGTCAGACAAATCATTCAATGAAGGAATTTCCAGCATTATCTCCTTATTTACATTAACTGCCAAATTATCAAATGCCTCTTGAGAAGTTAGCATACCCTCATCAGAGAGCACATAACTATTGAGGGATTTTGGAACCGGCAAACTCTCAGGGTTATTAACATCAATTTTAATTTCCCTTGCTGGAACTTCCGGAGCTCTCCTGGTTGGAGGATCATAAACCGGCTCGAGAACATGGTCATGAATAGGTTCAATGACTGGTTCCTCTACAGCCAAAGCGTTCTGAATTTCATTGGAGTTATTTGTTGGCTCAACAACAAATTCCGGAATCTCATCAGAGAAATATTCTCCATTTCTTCTTTTTGGAGCTCGTGTAACCTTCAATGGCTTACCATAATAAGGTTTAAAATCAAGCTGATTGTCAAAATTAACTTCTGTTTCCGGTTGCGGAGCAACATTTAAAACAGCTTTTGAACTTCTGTCATAATCATCATTGAAATAACTGCCATCAGAACTTGGATAATCCCCGACTTCCATTTCCTCGTAAGCAAAATCATCATAATCATTAAATTCTTTTCTAACTTTCAAAGGTCCGTTAGACTTATTGCCATTAGGGTCCTTTTCAAAATTAATAAAAGAACGTCCTCCGGCTTCTCCGGATACTAAAAATTCTTTAATCTTATTAGTAGTCCTATCCGCATTAGATTCAACGAAATAACTAATCATAAGGATTATTCCAACTATTGAAATAATCAAACCAACTAATAAAAGAATATCAATTAGGTTATAGACTGCTGTTTCATATGCGATGAGAACACCAATTACAAATAAAATAAATCCTGAAACTAATTTTATTGTATTTCCCACGTTTTCACCCTATCACTTATTATCACTCTATTTTTTAACTATTAATTAATATATTGAAAACCATTTATAAAGTTAATGGAAAAAAAGAGAAAAATTGATGAAAAAAAATAGAAAAGTAATACTTTTTTAAATAATAGTAATATTAATATAGTAAAAAATCCAAAATTTAATTGGTGAAAAAAATGAAAAAAATGAAAAAATTCTTCAAAGAAAATTCTGGTCAAGGTGCCGCAGAATACATTCTTCTGTTTGGAGGAGTTATTGTTATAGCATTACTTGCATTAACAATATACAGATCATACATGAACACTAGTGATGTCAGCCTAAAAGCCAAAGACGACATCATAGATGTCAGAAATACCATACTTGACAACAGAACCCATGTATAGTAAAAAACTTGATAACAAAGGACAGGGAAGTGCGGAATTAATCCTAATAATCGGAGGATTGATAATTATCGTGCTTCTTGTTGGAAGTTATATGTCACATATAACAGAACAAAGCCAAACAAATATGAAACATTTGTTAGAAAAAGAAAGAGAGTATTTAATAAATAAAATATGAAAATGGAGAGATTTCCTCTCTATTTTCCAATTAAAGAATTTAATATTTCATTCCATGATCCGGAATTGATATTATTTAATTTCATAGCGGTTCTGGACAATTCCCTAATATTCTGCGGACATGCAGTTACACAAGCTCCACATAAATTACAGAAGTCCAGATTAGTAACAGACTTTCCATCAACAATTTCAACAGCATTACACGGACAAACATCTAGACATGCATGACATGAATCGCCCTTACATATTTTTTCATCACTTTCAACTAGCTGTAATGTGCCCTCAAATGGTTTGGTTATTGAAATGGCGTCAACTGGACAAATCTGTGAACACCATGAACAATTTACACATGAAGAATCTAAAATTAATGTTTCACCAGTAATTTCAACCGCTTCAATTTCATCATAGTACATGCATGTTGAACAAACTTGATTGATTGCGTCTTCAGGACATACCCGCTTACATATTCCACAGAAAATACATTTGGACAAATCCACTTCAATTGAATTGCCTAGCAAATCATTGCTTGCAGTTGGAATATTTTTAATTGTGATAGCGCCAGCAGGACACATGTCTGCACAAAAAGAACAATATATGCATTGTTCCTCATCAATATCCATTTCTCCTCTCACCAAATCAACAGCATTTGGAAGATTCCTTTTGAATATAATGGAATCCTGAGGACAAACCGAATAACATCTGCCGCAATAAATGCACTCTTCATCATGCACTTTAGATTCAACATCCCATTTTGGATAAGAGTCAATGTCCTTAATATCAGTCCCATTAATTGTTAATGATAACGAGTCAAACGGACATGCAACTGAACATAATCCGCAAAATACACATGAATCCTCCTTAACAGATACCAAATCCATTTCTATTAATCCACGCGCAATAGGAACAACGGGACCTAATCTTAAAGAATCAGTTGGACATATGTCTACACATATTCCGCAACCAACACAATTCTTATCCTTATAGGACAATTTACGGTGTTCTTCACCATTTCTTTCAATATTAAACATTAATATCCCTCATGCTTTGGATATAGCTTGATTTGGACAATTTTGTATACAAAGATCACAATCATCACAATTTTCAGGGACGATTTTTACATCCCCATCCTCTTCTATGATTGCTCCTTGTTCACAAAGTTTAATGCATAATCCTTGCACTGGGCAATTTTCAATGTGTCCGCACACATCAGGATCGATTTTTACTGCCATATAACCACCTCGTTGTAAAAAATTAATTTTACGTCAAATCTGCCAATTATTTTTGATTATTGGATGAACTTCCCATTCTGATTAATTTCTCCGCGCCTAATGCGTGTAGAAGAAATGGGATTTCCATCATAGGCCAAAACAAAACTAACTACAACAATGTCCAGCGGAGGCATGCCTTTAGAAACTCTAATCTCATTGATTTCCACAGCTGTGGGTTCGGTCTCCTCACTCACCACAATAGCCTCAATATTCTCATCATATATAGTGGTACCATAAGGGTCTTCTAAGGGAACAACAACAAAATTAGATTTATCTGAAAAAAAAGATTTGAGATTAGACATTCTTACTTTACAAGAGTCTATATCACCTTTTAATCCTCCAAATGCATCAGAAGTAACTCCAATTTCAATTTGATTGCCTATTTCAAAAGCTGTGGACAGTAATTTTTTATGCCCATCATGAAATTTATCAAAAGTTCCCCCTACAGCCACTTTATTATATCTTTTTGAATCCATAACAATGTCCTAATTAGCTTGTTACTTAAATGTTTATCAAAACACATATAAAATAATAGCTATAAAAAAAGAAAAATTTTAAAAAAAAAATAAAAAATAAAAAAGTAGTCAATTAGAATGAAAGACTTCTGAAATGACCATGAAGCGCATATGAATGAGTATTCCAGTTAACTACTTTCCCGAAAGAGTTCCTAGTACTTACAGCATCAGCAACAACCCAAGTATCTCCAATTAATACTTGACTCCAAACATGTCCGTAAACACCACCGCTTGAAAAGGTACAAGTACCGTGAACATATCTGGCAGGCAAACCTGCTGCCCTAAACATAGCAACAAGTGCATGTGCATGGTCCACACAATTACCAGTTCCAGAATTTAAAGTTCCAACAGCACCGAATCTAGTATTATAATAGAAACTATAAGATATTGTGTCTCTAACATAATTAAATATTACAGTTGCCTTTTCTTTATCATTCTTACAATCTTTTGTTAACTTTTTAACCAATTTTTTGATTTTAGCATTGTTAACTTCACAGTTTTGAGTGGCTTTTAAGTAATCAATCAAATTGGTTATCTTATTTTTATTGTTTAAAACTCCAGTATATGATGTAGAAGAACCTGAGAAAGACTTAACAAGCACATAAGCAGGCATTTTCTTATGTTTGCCATAATACTTAAGTGCATCTGAAACTGTATATACCGCAGCGTCATAACCCATGGATCCGATATCTGAACTTACGGAGTTAGGCATTTTTCCTTTGGACTCGGCAGTTTTAACAATGCTTTTTGCAACACCAAGATAATTCCTTAAATAACCTAAATCCTTAGCTGATTTAGGGCTGCTCGGATTTTTCAAAATCTTGATGGAAACCGCTTTTTTATTATCTGCTTTTAAGTTTACAACAGCTTTAGAAGCTAAGTATAAGTAATCTGCAGTTTTTAAGGAAATACTACCCATTTTAACAGAAGAAGGTAACTTATGATGTTTAGTAATATAATTTTTAACGGTTTTAGCTGCAGTAAGGATATTCTTTATAGACACCTTATTTGCAACAAAAATCTTTGCAGATTTTTCGTTATCCCCTTGGACAATATTAATTTTATGAGTTCCTTTGGATAATTCGCCTAAACTAACTTTTGCAATACCTTTAGAGTTGGTTTTGGAAGTTAAATTTTTACCTTTGAAAGTAAAGACAACCTTCTTATCTTTTACAGGATTATTCTTCTCATTAACAACCTTAACTGAATAAGTGACACTGTTTCCGTTCATGACATGAAGGTCTTTTGCCACCAATTTAGTTCCCTTAACTGTAATCTTCTGGGTAATAGGAGCAGATTTATAAAACGGATCTGAAACTATGGTTTTAATAGTATAATAACCAATGCCTTTAGTTATTACTAACTTGGCAGTACCGTTTGAATCGGTTTTATAAACACGAGCATTACCACCATTGATAACACTTTTAACAGAAACATTCTTAAGAAGTTTTCCAGATGCATCTTTAACTTTAACATTGAAAGTAGAGTTGTCATTCGCTTTCATAGTCAGGTCTTTTGCGCTTAACTTAGCAACAATTTTCAAGATTATAACTCTGTTTGAACCGTGGCTATAATCTTTTGAGCCATAACTTGAATGAGAATACTTTACAATATGATTACCTGGTAATACGTTCTTCAAGGAAAGTTTAGCATTACCCTTTGAATTGGTTTTGCAAACAGTAGTTTTTCCATTAATTTTAAATTTGACTTCTTTATTGGCCAAAGCATTGCCCTTATTGTCTGTTAATTTTACTTTAAACTTAGATCCATCATTATAGGTCATTACCAATATTTTTGAAGACAACATTGTAGTTGGCTTAGCAACAACAATCTTTGCACTGCCTTCACTAGCATAATAATTGTCACTGCCGCCATACTTAAAACTAATTTTGTAAGTACCTTCAGCAAGAACAGGGATAGTTATAGTAGCTTCCCCATTCGCATTGGTCTTTGAGGTTACCTTTTTATTATTATAAGTAAAAGTGACTTCTTTATTCTTAAGTAATGTATCATGTTTTGATTTTAAAACAACTTTGAATGAACCTTTCTTTTTTGCATGAATATATGTTTTAGCTTTTGCAGTGAATTCAGTTTTATCTTTTTTAACAGTTATCTTGTATGAAACTGTTTCCTTAGAATAAGGGTTAGTTGCAGTAAGGGTATGTTTACCCACAAACAAGTTAAGATAAACAGTGGCAACACCTTTCTCATTAGTTGTAGCAGTATATGTTCTTCCAGCTACTTTGAAAGAAACTTTGGTGTTTGACAATGCTTTGTTATCTTTCCAAAATTTAATTTGATACTTGGATGCAAATCCATAATATTTAGTCAAATCACTTCCAATTGCAGATGATAATACTTTAACTTTTTTTGAAAGTGAAGATGAGGAATAATTGGAATTTCCTCCATAAGATAATGCAAGTGTATATGATCCAACCTTTAAACTATCAGTCTTGATTGAAGCAATACCTTTATCATTAGTGAATCCAGAATAAGATTTTTTATTCACTTTAAGAATGACTTTCTGATTAGCTAAAAGATTACCGTTATTATCCTTTAAAGTAACATCAAAAATTGTGGATGATTTTCCATAGTGAGCGTTAACTACACTTAAGGTTGTGGATACTTTGCTGGCAGCAATAATACTTGAACCATCAGCACTAACTATGTTATTACTTGAAGCTTCAGAAACAACACTATCAGTACTTGAACTAGTTGAACATAAAGTATTTTCCCCAGCTGCATCAGCATCATTGGAAGTTAATTGGTCTTGATAATTATCCTCATAATCGGAACTAATGTTTAGAACTCCTTCATCAGGACAATTCCCCAAATTATCATCATGAGAATTAACTATATTAGTTTCTGAGATAGAAACCTCGTTAGAAATTTCTAATTTATTTGCAGATGATGAATCGACATCATCCCCTATTAAATAATTTGAATCTTCTGTATCTGAAACATTAATTGATTCCGCTGCATTAACTGCTCCAATAGCAAGGAACACCATCAATACAATAAAAATCATTAATGATCTGTTTTTTATCGAAATTTTTCCACCTCTTGGTTCTCATTACGAAAATTTTATAGCAAAATATGATTATACTAGATATTAGTATTTCATAATGAGTGGATAAAACTTATAATGTTTATCTTATATAAATGTTTTTGAAAGCCCATTATGCAAAAAACCCATTTAAATTTGTCAAATTAATAAAAAAAGGTTAAAACACAATATAAATGGCTCTTAAAGCAAAAAATATAGTGAAATCATATATATTAAAATTAAAAATCTTAAAATTCATTTAAAATTTTACAAAATAGATGAAAAATAAAATTTAAAATTGGTAATACTTTTTATTAAAAATTAAAAAAGATTCAATAATTAAATTAAAATCAAACGAAAAACTGTGCCGATAACTAAAAATAACATGAAATGAAAATATTATATTGAAAATAAACAATTAATTTGAAAATTGAAAAATTTGAAAAAAAGTTGATTTGATGCTGTATGAAAAAAACATATTCCAAAAAAACTACCAAAAAGTAGATATAAGATTCGGATTATGCTATCCAAACATATATCGAACCGCAATGTCTTCAATGGGATATAATATTTTATATAATTTAATAAATGAGCGTGAGGACACTTGGTGTGAGAGAATAATTTATCCCAACATTAAATCAATTGAATCAAATACTCCTCTCAAGTATTTTGACATAATAAGCTTTTCTCTTCAATTTGAAGAAGACTATTTTAATTTACTGGAAATATTGAGAGATTCTGAAATTCCTCTGAAACGGGAAGATAGAGGCGAAAATGACCCATTAATCATAGCCGGAGGACCCTGCGCTAGTGCAAATCCAATACCTTTATCGGATTATATTGACCTGTTCATCATTGGAGAAGGTGAAAATGTTATAGGAGAATTGTTAGAAACCTATAAAAATTCAAAAAAAGATTTGAAAAAGTTTTTAGATATTGAAGGCATTTACATTCCTGAATTTAATAATAAAGCAAAAATAAGGATTATAGATGACCTAAATAAAACATACCACATCACACAACCGGTAATAAGTGAAAGTGATGATGAAAATTACCAAAACATTTTCAACAATTCAATAATGCTCAATGTTTCAAGAGGATGTACAAGAGGCTGCAGGTTTTGTATGGCCGGTTATCTCTACAGGCCAATGAGAGAAACTCATTGGGAAAAATTAATTGATGTTGCTCTGGAAAATAGGAAAAACACCGGATTAAATAAGATTACATTAATAGGAGCAGCAGTTTCTGATTATAGTGATTTAGACAAATTAATTAACGGACTTGAAGAGAACGGATTTCAAATATCAACACCTTCACTTAGGATTGAATCAATTACGAAATCGACTCTGGAAAGTCTGAAAAAAAGTGGACTTAAAACAATTACCCTCGCACCAGAATCGACAAGCCGACTTAGAAAAGTGATCAATAAAGACATACTGGAAGAGAAAATTTTTACAGTAATAAAAAATGCTGTTGAACTGGATTTCAATATTAAATTATATTTTTTAATCGGCATCCCCGGCGAAAGCATTGAAGATATTTATGATCTTTGTGAGTATATGAAAAAAATTGCCAACATGCATAAAAATCCTAAAAGAGTGAAATTTAGTGTAAATCCCCTGATACCTAAACCCCACACACCACTCCAATGGGAATGCTATGATTTTAAGGACATTAAAAAGAAAACCAGATATATTAAAAAGGAAATGAAAAATTATAACATAAAGTGCGAAAGTCCTAAAAAAGGACTAATCCAATATATATTATCCTGTGGAGATAGACATGTTTCTACACTTATTGAAAAATCTTTAACAAAACAACCTACACTTAAGGAATGGAGAGAAATAACTCCACATTATGGAATTGACGATTCATTACCTTGGAGCAATATTGACGTCGGCATAAACGAAAGATTTTTAAAAAATGAACACAAACGATTAAGAAACTTAAAGCAAACACCATGGTGTGAAACATCACCATGCTATAAATGTGGAGCATGTGAAAAATAATTACTAGAAAAAAATAAATTTACTATAATTAATATATAATATAATGGTGAGGTAAAAATTATGATAAAACCTGCAAACAGAACAAAATTAATTGAATTGTCACTGATTAGAAAAATGTTTGAAGCTACAAATCCAGATGCTATTAACTTAGGAATTGGAGAACCTGACTTTGATGTTCCACAAAACATTAAAGATGCAATGAAAAAATCAATTGATGACAATGATACCCATTACAGTCCCAATAAGGGATATATAGAATTAAGGGAAGAGATTGTTAAAAAATTCAAAAAAGATAATGGAATAAATACCAATCCCGAAAATGTCATTGTAACGGTTGGAGCTAGTGAAGCATTATACATCAGTGCACAGGCATTCATGGAACCTGGCGATGAAATACTGTTGCCAAACCCTAGTTTTTTATTATATGAATCAGTCATAAACCTAGCAGGAGGAAACATCATACCTGTCGATTGTAAAATGGAAAATGAATTTAAATTGAAAGCAGAAGATGTTTTAGAAAAAATCACTCCAAAAACAAAAGCAATCTTCTTGAATTCACCATCAAATCCAACAGGTGCAGTAATGGAAAAAGAAGACATTAAAGCAATTGCTGATTTATCTATGGATCATAATTTTTTAATCATTTCAGACGAAATCTATGAAAAAATAATATATGATAAAAAGCATTACTCTCCAGCAAGATATAGCGACAATGTAATTACAATCAATGGATTTTCAAAAACCTATGCAATGACAGGATTGAGAATAGGTTATTTGACCGCAAATGACGAACATACCGAAGAGCTATTTAAAGTGCATCAAAACAGTATTGCATGCTCCAATTCTACTGCCCAAAAAGGAGCATATGAAGCATTAACCGGCCCTCAGGATGAAGTTAATAAAATGGTCAAGGAATTCCAAAGAAGAAGAGATTTGATTGTTAGTCGTTTGAATGGAATGGGATATGAAACAGTTAATGCTGAAGGTGCTTTCTACGTATTCCCAAAAATTGAAGATGAAAACTTTGTTCAAAAAGCCGCTGATGCTGGTGTGATTACAGTTCCTGGATCAGCATTTGGAGAAAATGGTAAAAATCATATAAGAATGTCTTATGCAAATTCCTATGAAAACATTGAAAAGGCAATGGATATTTTAGAAGAGCGTGTAGTGAATGGATGAGTATAGAAATAAAGCTGGAACCAAAGCAGCTGTAATTGCTATCGTTGCGAACTGCATTCTGACAGCTTTAAACATTGCTGTCGGATTAATGAGCGGAAGTTATGCATTAGTCTCAGAAGGAGGCCATACACTTTCTGATGTTATAACTTCTGGTGTAGCCTATGCTGGATTCAAAATAGGTCAAAAACCAGCAGATAAAGAACATCCAATTGGACATGGCCGTGCAGAAGCCATAAGTGGATTGGTTATTGTTATATTTTTAGTGATAGTAGCATATGAAATCATCACAGGCGCTTTAGATAAGATAATACATCCGGAATTGATTACAGTTCCAGACCTATATGCTGCAATGATGGCCGTCTTTGGCATATTTATTAATTTCATCATAAGCGAATACATTATAAGAATTGGCAGAGAGATTAAAAGTCCAGCCATAGTTGCAGACGGAAAGCATCAAAAAACAGACATTTTCTCATCCATTGCGATTTTATTCGGAGTTGCAGTATCAAATATGGGATATCCAATTTTAGACCCTATTGTTGGATTTATAATTGGTTTATTGATCTTAAAAACTGCACACAATATTGCCAAAGAAAATATAAACAATATAATGGGAAAAGTACCTTCTCAGGAACTAATAAATAATATAAAATATATTGCCGACAACACACGAGGTGCCCATAATCCACACAACATTAAAGTTGACTATTTCGGACCATATGCTACAGTTTATATGCATATTGAAGTTAATGGAAACATGACATTAAGCGAATCACATAAGATTGTGCATACAGTGGAAAACAATATCCTAAAAGAAATTCCGGAAGTAAAATCAGTAATGGTACATGCATGTCCTATAGGATTATCATATAATCATGAACAAAAAATAGATAAATAAAAACGCCGGGACCGGGATTTGAACCCGGGTGGTCATATGACCATCGGATTAGCAGTCCGACGCCGTACCAGGCTGGGCCATCCCGACATATGAAAAAATAGTATAGTAAATTATTTATGAAAACTCATTAATAAAGTTAATCTTTTTTATATAAATGGCATGTTCAAAAGTGGACTAATCTCAAAAATATAAGTGATCTAAAAATCCAACTCCACCCCGGGATTCTACAAGCATTGAATGTTAATAGTAGAGCTGCTCCCTTCCGGGCCTGACCCGTTCCCATATCAGAGACGACTAGTCTTTACCCTCCAGTAAAAACTTCATCACCACCAATCCTGCAGGACGAGGTTTCTATATTGTCTTTCTAGGCTCATATTCTTTTAAAAAGCCGCCTTTTGAACTTCAACTGCACCAAAGGGGGTGTGTGCTTACAGAGGACCCCTAACCCTCCAGTCTAGCCAAACTTTATATTTGATTTTAATATTATATAAATGTTATCAAAAACAGTGCGGATAATAGACAAAAATATGCAAAAAATCAATTTAAAAGATTTTCTAGAAAAAAAATTATTTACAGTAACTCGATAAAAATCAATTAAATTCTAAAAAAATAAAAAATTAGAGGAAATATTAAAATATTTCCTGAATTATATCTCCATCAGAAATAATTCCCACTAGTTTATCCCCATCAACAACAGGGAGTTGATTCAAGATTCCAGAAGAAGAAGTACTCTCTTTCATGGCTTTAATCGCTGTTTCAATAGTGTCTTCAGGAGATACAGTAACCACTGAAGTAATCATAATTTCATCAACACTTGTGCCCAATTCATATTTATCCAAAATAAGATTATGCCCCACATCAGTTGCGGTAATAATCCCAATTAGTTTTCCATCTTCCAGAACAGGAAGGGAACTGATTTTATATTCCATCAATTTTTCAAATGCATTTATGACATCAACATCTGAAGTAGTTGTTATTACATCAGTTGTCATGATGTCCTTAACTTTCTTGCTCAACATTATTTATACCCCCGAATTTTTCTAGAATATCCTCAACCATAATATCAATAGTTTCATTAATATCCACGTTATTAATTATGCGAGTATCATGAATTTTTGCCTGTTCAACTAAAAATCTTTGAGTTTTTCTAATGGTTCCAAAATTATCCATATACTTTTCAAGAGATCTCTTTACCCAAGGTTGTCTGCATCTGGAATAGAATCTCTGTTTATGAGCTTCCTCATCGTCTACCGTTAAAGTAAACATTATAATATTATTATTTTCTAACAAATCCTTCCTAATAAATCCAGGAACAATATGAACTCCTTCAATAATGGTACTGATGCCCTCCTTTACAGACCGTTCTATGATTGCTTCAATACCTACATTAACAACATCCACATGACTAATAAATCCTTCAATAACAGAATCTATCCGGATTGAGGGAGTCCTTATACTTTCATAAGCATCAAAACTAGATTTATGAATAACCGGACTCAATTCCTTTGAAACTATCTTTCTCATTACTTCACGAATCATATCCGTACTGATAAGATTCTTCAATCTTAATCTGTTTGCAAGTTCAAATGCCATTGAAGAGGTTCCAACTCCTGAAGCTCCACCAATCAATATAATTAATGGTTTTTTAGAGATTCTTAAAGACCTCCAATTTTCATATTTAAGTGCAATATCCGAATCAATAGATTTCAGATGATTTAAAACAACATTAGCCAAATCACCACTTGAAATCTCGGTGACATTATTTTTAACTAAGCTCGCTTCAATATCGCTGGCAATATTATGGGCTCTTTCAATCCCAATATCAGCCACATTTAAAGAACGGGACATGATTCCTTTAGAAAATGGTTCTTTATATTTCTTTCCGTCAACGTCCCCAGTAACCCAAATCATAATTATCACCTAAAATATCTAAATAATTATCTAAAATTAATCTTAAATAAAATTTTTTATTTGATTTTGAAAAAAATTGAACAAAAATAGAAAAAAGAAAGAAGAATAATTATTCTTCTAATGAAATAATGCTTATATCATAATTAGAGCCGTCTTGAACATCAATTAAAACAGCACCATTATTTTTAAGCATTCCTGGATTTGCTACATCAGTAGTTTTCCCAATTTTACTAAGAGATTTTGCTTCGTGAATATGTCCACATAAGTTAATTTGAGGTTCAAACTCATGAATAGACTTTAAGATTCCCGGACTGCCCACATGTTCACCATTCTCAACCCTGTCAGCATCAGTGTTGAAAGGTGGAGCATGGGTTGCTAAAATCTTTACCTTAGGAACATCTGAGTTGTAAACATAATCATAATTAGCTAATAAGTCATAAACCTCTCTGTAGATTTTATCATCATCCATTTCTCCAGGAGTGTCGAATGGGGTAGGGTTGGATCCTCCAAAACCAAATAATATTGCATCCCCATAAGCAATAATATTATTGTGGAGACAAAACGCAACATCATTGATAGCATTACAAATTCCATTAGGGTCACAATTACCTGGAATTGCTATTACATCAACACCACAGTCAGCCACTTTATTAATAAAAGTCTCTACAAAGTCAAGCGGTCCGAAATTAGTGATATCTCCTAAAATCAAAACTAAATCAATTTCGTTATTGTTTAGGTAAGTGTATAAATTTTCATTCTCTTCTCCGTGAACATCACTAATTGCCAATATTTTAACCATAAAAATCACCTTTTTAATCTTCTAAAAAGAAAGATCCCATCTCTTTTAATCCAAATTGAAGATCTTCTTTATCACCATGTAATTGAATAGTGACATCATCATCATATTCAATTATAAGTCCATTCCATTCTGCAATTTCTTGAACTCTTTCTTCAGCCAATGGAACTTTCAAATTAATCCTGCCGGTAGTTAAACCTGGCGGAGTATTAACTAAAAATCTAGACCTTGAATCTGCAAATTCAAATACTTCTTTTCCTTTCATTGCTTGTTTTAATAAATCAAGCCAATAATCGGCATATTCTTCGCCTTCTTGCTCAGCAATACCTAAAAGAGTTCCTTGAATCCTATTTAAAGACATTTCTGCTTTTGCCAAACCATTAATTAATTCAGGATGGGAAGGGTCCCTTTTATATGAGCTAATTGATGATCTGATTATTCCCATCTCAGGGTTAATTCCATCAGGGATTTTATATCCCTTTTTTGTTAAATCTTTAATAAGATTATTTAGAACTAACCAAGTTTGTTCTGAGGGCAAACTCATAAATGTCCACCTATAATTTTTAAAGTTGTATGATTAATTTTAGCATCTGCATCTTTTAATTCTCTTTCAATTTCATCAGTACTGCTATAAGAATCTAAGAATAAAACATGATGAGTGGAAGTACCTGAAATGTTTAAAATTGCGATTTCATCCCTCGGTTTGAGTTCTCTTTTATCAATAGTCGCTTTAAATTGAACATAAGGTTCATATTCTTCAGGAAGGTCTTCATATTTAAATATACCATCTAATGTTGCTACAAACATAATTACACCTCAAATTTATATTATTTTATTTTATTTATCTACTAGTATATAAACATGATTACAAATAATTCGTATAGATACAAACAAAAAAAATTTGTTATAAAAAAAAATAGTTATCAAATGATAACTAAACCGAAATGTGTTTTCAGTGCCTAAAAAAATAAAAAAGATAAGGATTAGAAATCCTTAAACTTATTCACCTAATGCTTTTTTAATAGCAGGGGTTGCGTCAATTCTTTGAGCATCGAAAGTTAACTCTTCAGCAGATAATCCCATAGCTAATCCGTATAATTGAGCTAAGTGGAATACTGGTAATGCGAAGTCAGTTCCGTATCTTTCGTTTACTTCGATTTGACCTTGGTCAAATTGTAAGTGACAGAATGGACATACGTTAACGATAGCGTCTACGCCTGCTTCGGTCATGTGATCGAGTTTTTCTTTAGTGAAACTGGTAGTTACATCTAAATCTCTGGATCTTAAACCTCCACCTGCACCACAGCACATCATTTTGTCTTTGTAGTCGATGGATTTTGCACCGGTAATTTCTACGAGATCATCTAAAATAGATGGGTTTTCTGCGTTATCTTCAATACCGATAGTTGCGGTAGGTTTTAAGAAGTGGCAGCCGTAGTGTACAGCAACATTTAAGTCTAAAGGTTTTTCGATTAAGGAAGCTAATTTTTCAAAACCAACATCGTCTCTTAAGATTTGAGCGAAGTGTTTTACATTAATAGTTCCTTTGTATTCTCTACCGATTTCAGCTAAGTTAGCGTTAATTTCAGCTTTTTTCTCTTCACTTTCTTTTAACATGTGGTTACATTCAAATAATGAACCGAAACATCCGTTACATTCGGTCATAATGTCAGCACCAATGTCTTCAGCAAGAGTTAAGTTACGAGCAGCAATGGTAGCCCAGGTTTCTTCATCAAAAGATCCGAATACACCTGGAGCAGGGCAACATGATGCTCCTTCCATATCAATTAAGTTTATATCTAATGCTTCGAATAATTTTCTGGTAGCTTTTTCAACACCAGGATAACGGTTGTTCATAATACAACCTAAGAAGTATGCAATTTCCATATTATAACTCTCCTCAATTCATTTATTCTTTTAATCCACCGGTTTCTTCATCATAACCGATTAATTCATCAAATCCAGTAATTTTACATATTTTTTGAACTTCTTCTAATGCTTCAGGGAAAGCATGAGTAGTTGGTGGAATTTCTGGAAGTCCAATTTTAGCTCTTAAAGCTTTAGTAGCATCATTGATTGGTACACCGTGACCAGTATTCATTACAAATACACCAGTCATTTTGTGAGGTTTTGCCATGTAACCTGCGTGTGCAGCAATATTACGTGCTTTTTTGATAATTTCTACGATTTTAACACTTCTGAGACATCTTTCTTGGCAAGTGTAACAAGTAGTACACATCCATAAAGCATCGTCAGTGATTACTTCTTCTTTTAAACCGAGTAAACATTTTCTGACAATTTGTCTTACTTTATAAGGAGTTCTTCTTCCGGATGGGCAACTACCACTACAGGTACCACATTGGAAACAGTGTTTTACAGTTTCAATTCCAGAATCAATGAATTCAGCAGTGAAATCTGGGTCACGATTTGCATCAGTTAATAATTCTTTATCAGTCAATAAAGTCATTTTATCTCTCTCTTTATCATTATTTTTTGAATCTTCATCAGCTTCTTCTTCGGCATCTTTTTCAGCTTCAACTTTCTCTTGGATTTCTTCCTTGATAGTTTCAACTTTTTCATGAATTTCTTCTTTTTTAGCTTCAACTTTCTCTTGGATTTCTTCCTTGAGCGCTTCAACTTTTTCCTCAATAGGATCGATGTCATCAGAAGCTAAATCTTCAACACTGTCCTCTGATTCTTCAACAGTTGCTTCCTCAGCCTCTACAACTGGTTCTTCTTCAGAAACGACAGGTTCAGTTTCAATATTTGAAGATGTAACTTGGACATCATCAGATGTGTTTGATACATCGTTATTGATGTCACTTTCCTCATTGTCTCCTTTAAACAAGGATTTTAAACGATTTACTATAGACATTGAAAACACACCTCGGATAATCATCGGATTATTTCCTCAAATCCTTACTAATATTCTTTAAAAGAACATATATAAAGGTTACTAAAATTTTTAGCTGTGTAATCAAAAAGGTTACAGTCAATGAAAAATTTATATAAACCTAAAAAACTAATCATTAAATAATAACAAAAAAGGAAGACACAAATGAAGAAAAAATTTGAAATCAAATCACATGACGGCCCAGGCAGAATTGGAAAAGTAGATGGCGAACTGACTCCAAAATTATTTTTAAAAAATGAATTAAAAATCGCCCCAAACCAAGGCTCAGCATATAACGTTGATCGTGAAATTGCTGAATTTAATGTTAGAGAAACATTACGTCTAGCCAAAGAAAACGTCGATGAATGCGACATAGCCATTATCCAAGGTTCAAAATACATTGACTTAAGGGTTGACTGTTTAAAAAAACTAGAGGAAATAGGTTACAATGGATTTATCATAGCTAACGGAGATGCTCTGCTGACCAATCCAAAAGAGCTTGTAGAAGTTATTGTGTCCCTAAAAAAACAAGCCAAAAAAGACAGCTATTTTATTTTCCCATTTACTGAAATATCATTTATGCCTATTCTAACTTATATGGGTATCGATGGATTTTTAGCGGATTCAGCAAATTATTACAGTCATTTAAATGTATTGCAAACACCAACAAAGGCCTATGATTTGAATTCTTATCCGATTTATGAGGATATTTCTCAAAAGGAATTGGAAAACAAGAATATTGAAAATATGGAATTCGTCATACGTGAAATTCACGCCCATATGAAAAACAAGTCATTAAGAAATCTTGTGGAAGAGAGATCCGGAACAACCCCTCAAAACATCTCAACTTTAAAAATACTGGACAGAACCCATATGGATTATCTGTTGGAATACACCCAATTATTTTAGGATTTTAAATGTAGACATAATATCCTTAAATTCCCTTTCAGACTCTCCGGATACATCCAGTGTCCTCATTTCAAAAATGAATATTTCACCATTCTCAATGAACACGTAAGTGTGAATATCAAAATTAATTTCTGGAGTGTCCATATTTGCATGAAGCTTAATGGCATTCATATCAGCAATTTCTACAAAATCAGACGCCAAAATCACCCCTCCGTCATCTGTAAGGGCATCTTCCATGAATATTTTATAGTCATCCAGATTGGTGGCGGTTGGAAACATGACTGCATTAATCAGATTGTCCTGACCTTTTGATAGAGTGGCTATGCAATCCGGATTTGAAAGGATATCAGCTTTTTCAACTTCCCAACTGGTGGGGTATTCAAAGGTAACTTTTCCTGTGTTGAACGTTTTCATGAATCTTCCTCATCTTTTTTTGAAATTTCAATCGTTTCGGGAGATTCTTCATCAATAGTGTCAATATATTTGGAGAAAGGTTCTGGGAGTTTTGGCATTACCTCTTTTAAAATTTCAGCGGCATCCAATTCCAATGCCTGACCTGAGAGTAACTGGTTAACATCCACGTCAAAATCAAACGGCTTGAGTAAATCATCGGTAGGCACTCTTAAATTGATTTTGTTTTTATTCAAGATCATCTTAAGGGTGCTTGTATTCCTAATTTGCTCATTCATATCCTCAACAGTACTGTTTATGTCATATGCTATAGCCTTATTCTTTTCATTGACATCATGTTTGGCTTTTTCGATTGACCTTTTTAAATCAGCAATGAGCAGGGCATTTCTTCTGTTGATGTTTTCCCTAGCCTCATCAATAACTACATTGATTGCATTCAATATGGACTTGTTCAATTCGACATTGTAGGCCAAAATCATCTTATTTTTATAGTCAAGCTCCTTGAAAATGGCAACCCTTTCATCATTAATCTTTTTATTTTCCTTATTCAACTCATGAATTTCATCTTTTGCCTTCATGAGTTCATCTTTATATGCCAATTCATCTTTAAGAGAATCAACATCATCAAAAAATGAAGATTTAAGTGTTTGAATCTGATTTTTCAATTCTTCAATCTCAGCATCTTTCGCTTCAATTATGTGGTAGAATTCATCAAGCCTTTCATCAGAAAATTGATTATCAACTAATTTCTGATAATCTTCCTGTGATAAAACCTTTACCAGGTCATCATCTTCAAAAGGGTCTTCTTTTTTAAGGCTGACCTGTTTCTGTTTAGATTCCTTTTCAACAGATTTTCCATTTTTATCCTTACTAGTATACTTTTTAGTATAAACCCGAACGGTTCTAAGTTCCTCACTATCCATTATTGACACCCACTCTATATTAATAAATTTGATTATTAGTTAGTTAAATAGTTAATCATTAAATTATGAAAAAAATAAAAAAAATAAAAAAAAGAAAGAAAATAATTTTATAGGTTGCTTTCTTTTTCCATCCACAATAACATTGCCTCTTCGATTGCTTTTGAATACCATCCGGTTTTGAATAACATCTTATTGGACGCTAATTTGCGAAAATTCAAGTCAATGTCATTATTGATGCTAATTGTAACACGTCTGTTTTTAGTCATAGAAATAGGTTGTACATACTAGTTAATAAATGTTTTAGTGTTTTTTCAGGCCATTTTGACGAGTGATTTTGAATATTTATTTAGTGTTGTGAAAGCGCAGTTTCATGATTTTCACAGCCACAAAAATATCACATTTAGAAAATGTAAAAACTATTATTTGGAGTTTAAGGAGTTTGCAAAATCTAGAATTAAAATTAATTATTGAAATCATTAATGGTTAGTCCAATGGAAGACACTTATCCTTAACTTTCTTTTTTAAGGTTTCCAAATCATCAGAAATGATGAAAATCTTTTCGCCATCAATATAAGTTTTGTAACTCCAACCGTCCCCATATTCAGAGATCATATAATCTCCCTCATCGTCAAGGCGGATTTCATCTGAAACAACTTCTTCACAAGAGAATTTCATTTCATTTTTGTTAATTTCATTAATTGCCAGAGAAAATCCCCTGAATTTTGGATTTTCCATTATTCCTTGAACATACCAATTCAGAATTTCCAATTGACTTATTCCCACAATTGAAGACACTTTAAAAAAAGATTTATGAATTTTATATTGATTTAAAACAGCTAATATATATTTTCTTGAATAATAAAATGGATATGTTCCATGCTTCAATTGATTATGCCTTAACTGAAATTTAAGTGAATTATTTCTTTTTTGTAAATTATTTAATACCTTTTCAGTCTCCATTAGAAATATTATGAACTTAAACACATATAAACTTAACAATAAAGAATCCTATAAAATTTTACAAACCCATTCTTTAAGAAGTCGAAATGAAAAGATTTATATATCATCAAAACATAATTAATAATCGATGTGAATTAAAATTCATGTCTTATAATGAATCTCAATCATTTTATAATCTCCAAAATATTTGTGATATAGTTCATTATAGGGAGTATTAGAAAATTACTTCCTTCCCCCTTTTTATTTTAATAAAATTCGATTTAAATTAATTTTAAACTATTTTAATTGTATAAAATTAAATAATTTGCATTTCTGTTTAAATTTAATGTTAAATATATTTAATATTTCAATTTTAAAATTAGAAAAAATTTGGCGTTTTTTGATTTTTTAAAAATAATATCCTCAAAAGATATAATAATCCCCCCATATAACTGAAAAAATCAAATAAAAACATTTATATATAATCAAAATATAACTAATATACGATATGAAGTAAATTTCATATCTTATGATGAACATCAGTCAAACATTTTATAATCTCCAAAATGACAAAGAACATGTTCATGGAAGTAGAAACACAACTACTTCCAACTCCCCCATTTTTTTAAAAATCAAACATCATCAAGTATTTTAGGATCCGCTCCAGCAATTTCCACAAGATACTCGGCTTCAACAATGTGAAGCTTTGACGGAATGACTATGCAATGGAGAGGTCCGCCGAAATCAAAATCAATTAACTCTGAAATCTTTCCTGCCTTGACAATGACATCCTTTGAGCCGACACGGGCAATACCCATAGCCAATGTATCCGGAGAGATCATACCTTCACGGTCCAGGTCATCATAAATGCTCATCAAATACTCCAAACCCTGATTGACAGTCATGTAACGGTCCTTATGAGCCTGAATATCAAGCAAAACCAAAGTATGCAAATCCATTTTTAGATTTTCCTCAATGGCCTCATATGGAGATTTAGGATAGAAATTATAATCGGGGAATGGTATTGTGGTTACTTTCCCAAATTTATATCCCTGAAGACCGGAAATTGCCGGTGCTGAAGATAGAATAGAAGACCCATGAATCACTTCAAAATCAATTCCCTTTTTAGAGCATTGTACCAGAAAATCGCTGTGAGTGGTTGCAATTAATGGATCACCACCTGTAATCAAAGCCACATCACTAGTTTTAGCCTCTTCAATGAACTTATGTTCCTCTTCAACTTCACCTCTGACCAAAACTTCAATCTTCTGACCAACCAACTCTTCAATGGCTTCGAAACTTGAACCGAATAATCGTGATGTGAAAAATTCAGCATAGATTTTATCAACATTTTTCAAACATTCCAATCCTTTTAGGGAGATATCTTTTTCATCAAATAATCCTAAACCAACTAAATAAAACATGATACTATTTATATAATTTAAACATAAATAACTTTATGAAATGTGTAAAAGTTCCATTAAGGCAAATAAACAACACCCGCATTAAATTAATGTCTGATGGATTAATGAATATGGAATATAGAATAAAAACAACCGATGAATTTGGATATATTCCAATAACAAAGGATATTGAAGGTTATACCATTGAAGACATTGAATTGGAACCGATGAAAAAAGTTCCCCATAATTTTGCCGAAATACTTGAAGACGAATTAAGTGCAGAGGAAATTGAAAATCTAAAGACATCCTTTGACACAATCGGAGACATCGTTATTCTTGAAATTCCCGATGAACTGCATGATAAAAAACAGCTTATCGGAGATGCAGCACATAAATTCACCAAAAGAAAAGCAATTTACATGAAAAAAAGCGCAATAAAAGGAACAATTAGAGTACGCGATTTGGAGTTTCTCTCAGGGGTTGATGATTCGGTGACCATCCACAAGGAACATGGAGCCCGACTAAAATTAGATGTGCGAGAGGTTTATTTTTCACCAAGGCTTGCAACTGAAAGGAAAAGGGTGATGGAAAGCGTAAGGGAAGGTGAAAAAATCTTGGACATGTTTTGTGGAATCGGACCGTTCCCGATAGTCATTGCAAGAAACAAAAACGTCGACATCACTGCGGTTGACATTAATGAAGCTGCAATCAAATACTTAAATGAGAATATCAGACTAAATAAACTGAAAGGCAATATCGAAAGTTATTGTGGAGATGTGCGAGAAGTGAGCAAAGGATTTAAAACAAAATTCGATAGGATAATCATGAACCTTCCAGGGCTAGCATATACTTTCCTTGATGTTGCTGTTGATTTAATTGAAGATAATGGAATAATCAATTATTATGAGTTCTCAGACTCATATGAAACCGGAATAAAACGCTTAGAGGATGCATGTAAAAAAGCGGGAAAACAAGTTGAAATACTCAATACCCGTAAAGTCAAATCAATTTCACCCGACGAATGGCATGTCGCCATCGATGGAAAAGTCACATCCCTAAAAGAATGATACCTCACTGCCGTGTATCTCGTTGCATAATTCGATAAATGCGTTTGCATCATCCAAATTATCAAAGAATTTTTGTGAATACACCTTAACGTCAGGTGATGCAAACCTTTGATAAATATTTTTGATTCTATGACTTTCGACATTACTTGAAATCATTAGCGAAACCTTTTCATTGGATCTGACAATATTCGGAATTTCATCCTCGCTATCAATCAAAACGACATTCTCAAAAACAGGATCCTTAAAGCTGACAACAGTTTTACTATTATTTGAATTGCTTTTATTGAATATTTCCTTTAATCCATCTGCAAAATACTCCTCACCAAACTCATCAATACAATATTTTCTAAGCTTTGAAGAAATATCCGAGTACTTCACAGAATCCGAATAGGTATCCAATATGAATCTCACAATTTCCTCACTGCCATCAAAAATGAGCTCTTTAGGATAAACATATTCAACACCGGGCCATTTGATTAAAAGACTGATCGTTGAATCGGCAAAAGCTTCAGTTGGAGACAAATGAGACCCCTCGATATCACTTAAAGACAATACATAACCGATGTCCTGAAACATGTCATTTCTTTCAACCCAACCCCTGTTGACAATGGAATTGCCCAAGTTATTCTCTTCAATAAACTCGTCACATGCATTGAAATATTCTATTTGTTCTGGATTGTCCTTCCAATGCATTTGAGTATAATCCTTTCCGTAGAGATACAGCTTAAAATCATCATGCTCCTTTAATTGGTTTAATATGTCTAAAGCCCTCATATATCCCTTATAACTTGGAGCATAACCTACAAGCGCAATATGCTTTGAATAATCATTATTTTTTACACCGCCGTAAATCGAGGTTTCAATGAAATTATTTAAGACAAACATCTTTTCGCGCGGAATTCTGAAGACATTGGAAAAAATCTCCAGCAAAAAGTAATTAATCGTTATGACCCCGCATACATTTTCAAAATTAATCTTACTCCCATAATCCAATGTTATTTCATATCTATGGGCTCTAATGAATAATTTCTGATCTTTTGAAACGTTTTTAGAATACCATGGAGCATAATATTCCATCCATTCACATAAAATAATATCTGCCCATTTCAAAAGTTCAATTGATTTACTGGAAACCTCTTTATCAGTATTCCAGTCCCATTCATCCACTTTAATCTCATAATATTTTTCAAGATATTTGATTGCAGGAACAATGAACTTCAAATCGACACCTGCAATTAGCAAATGAGGTTTTTTAGGTTTAGAACTAAAAATATTTTTTAATCTGCTAAAAGACATTGAATAAAACTCTATAATTAATTCTGATAAAAATTTGCGTATTAAATTTTGTTAAAAAAAAGAAAAAGATTAGAACTGGATTCTGTTACCAGTCCATAAGTCTTCATCATTAAAAGCATTGTATTTCTTTTCATCTTCCATATACTGATTTATATCCCTATATAGTTTAACTCTGAAAATATCCGGATAAGCGATATATAACATGTCTCCATTATCCCTGGTTTCTTTTACATAAGTTTCCGCAAACTCAATGATGGTATCTTCAGATTTGTTAAAATGATGGACTTCATTAGCACATAATATTTTAAAATGTACGAAATCATCTTTTAATAATTCTTTTACTAAATCCTTAATCAAAGGCGGATATTCTGCTGATTTTTTACTTTTAATCTCCATATAATCCCTCAATACAATTTAACAATTTCAAATCTCTAAGTATTACAGAACTTGTAACTTCTAATCAAATTGATTGGCATTGTGTAGAAATTTTCATGATGTTATTTAATATTTTAAATTTAATTGTTTAAATACTTTATAGTAAAAAATTATTAAAGAAATATTATCTAAATCGGGTCAATAATTCCTTTTTCAGTAATAATACCTGTAATCAACTCTTTTGGAGTTATATCAAATGCCGGATTGATAACTTCAGTACCTTCAGGACAAATCCTTGCCCCACCATAGAATCTGACTTCATCACCATCCCTTTCTTCAATGACAGTGTCATAAATGTTGATTTCATTGTCAAAAGTGGAGTAAGGTGCAGCTACATAAAATGGAATGCCATGGTGTTTTGCAGCAAGTGCCACCATAAAAGAGCCAACCTTATTTACAACACCACCCTTTGCAATTCTATCAGCTCCGATTACAACCTTGTCAATCATTCCCTGTGACATCAAATATCCTGAAGCAACATCAGGGATTAGCTTGAC
Source organism: Methanobrevibacter sp. (assembly GCF_045130115.1). Taxonomy (GTDB): domain Archaea; phylum Methanobacteriota; class Methanobacteria; order Methanobacteriales; family Methanobacteriaceae; genus Methanocatella. The sequence goes on along the minus strand of NZ_JBGUPC010000035.1, from coordinate 23,882 downwards.
CGGAATGTTTTCCTGCTGCATTTCCCAGACACTTAAACTTGCGCCTTGCCCTCTTGGACGGGTTTCATCGCAAATCACATTGATGTTTTTGCCGGCATCACGGGCTGCTCTAAATACACCCAATGCAGTCCCATAATCAACACATGCTAAAGCACCTGCATTGCAGTGAGTCAAAACGGTATCTTCATCATCAATAACCTCAGCACCATATCTTCCAATGGCCCTATTTGTCGCCATATCCTCCTCATACATTGTTTGTGCTTCAGCAAGTGCATCATCACTATTCAAGACCCTATCAACTGCCCAGAATAAATTTACTGCTGTTGGCCTTGCGGCCCTTATCTCATCTGCAGCTTTAGCTAAATCAACACCTTCAATATCAGCCAATGCCATTCCAAAAGCGGCGCTGACTCCAATAGCTGGAGCACCACGTACAGTCATATTTTTAATTGCAGTTATAACATCCTGATAATTATCACAATATACATAGGTCAACTCATCAGGAAGTTTTCTTTGATCAATAAGTTTTAATTTATTATCTTCCCATTCAAGTGTTTTCATTTTAACACCCAATAATTTAAAAAAAAGTTTTAAAAATATGAAAGCATAATTAATGTTAGTTTCTAATTTTCATTATGCAAAAATGCATAGAGTATTTATAATTATGCTTCCCGTCTAATTTAATATCCAAAATGGATTGATTAGAGATGTATTAAAATACATCTACATAATAGTTTTTCAATTATCATTTATAAATTTTTAGAAAAAACTTTAAAATAACATGATGTTTAGGTAACCTAAAATTAATTAGGCATTTTCTGTCATGATAGGCACTACTTGTTTTTTACGTGATACAACACCTTCAAGTAATACAGTGTTTTCTTCAAGTTTTACACCGTATGCCTTTTCAACTAAGTCGGCATCTTTACCCAATGCAATGACCTGTGAATTGCTGTTTACGATATCAGTGATTAAAAGCATGAACAAATCCAAATCCTCTTCATCAATTATTTTATTCATACCTGCTTCCAAGTCCTCTTTCATTGCCATGACATCATTAATATCCGCAGTATTGACTTGATTTACAATTGATTTGACATCTTTGAAGTCAATTTGTTTTGCATCCATAGATAAAATCTCATCAATGGTGAAACTGCTTAAATCAGTACCTGCCTTAAGCATTTCCAAACCATATTCTTCAGCATTAATTTCAGCAATCTCTGCAAGCTTTTCTACTGCAATCTTATCATCTTCAGTTGTGGTAGGTGATTTTAAAAGCAAAGTATCTGAAATGATTGCAGACAACATCAATGTGGCGATTTCTTTTGTGATTTCCACATCATTCTCTTCATATAATTTGCACAAAATAGTTTCAGTACAACCGACAGGTTCAAATCTTAAGAATAACGGATAAGAAGTTTCCAAAGCAAGTTTATGATGATCCACAACTTTTAAAATGTTTGCATTTTCCAAGTTATCAACTGATTCCGCAGGGGAGTTGTGGTCAACCAGAATTACATCAGCACCATCTTCAACACTTTCCAAAAGTTCCGGTGCTTCAATACCCAAATAGTTTAAAATGAATTCAGTTTCCTTATTAATATTACCTAATCTGTAAGCTTTAGCTTCATTGTTACCTAATTCCTTTTCCAAGTTTGTCATTACCAAACTTGAGGTTATTGAGTCGCTATCAGGACTTTTATGTCCAAAAACAAAAGTTTCTACCATATTATTTCTCCTTATAATTCGATAAAATTAATGTTAATATCAGTTATTAATTTATCTTTTTCATCTATATTTAACTTTATTGTGCAAGAATTCACCAGATTCCTTAAGGCAGAGATGAATTGCACTTTAATGCAATAGCCTTAATTTTTATAAATATTCTTTTAGAGAAAATTTTAACATTATTTTGGATTCAAAGAAATTTTTATAAATATTAGAACAACAAAAATATATTCAATTGAATTTTAACTAAATTTTAAGCAGAGTCATTTTGACAAAATACGTTGCGAAGAGTAAAAGGAGGAAATATATGAAACTTAACCATTTTTTATTGATAGTCCTAGTTATATTGTGCGCGTTTTTGTTCGTGCTAATATCCATAGAGCATTCCTACGACGATCAAACAACAATACTAGGACCAAAGGGCGATTTTTCCATGGCAGCTACAGGCGATGTAATGTTTGCAAGAAACATGCCTGGAGTGATAAGTCATGACACCTCCCCATTTGAAGGGGTGATGGATGTAGTATCAAACGTTGATTTGCTCTTGGTGAATTTTGAAAATGCAGCTACGACAACGGAGAATGCAGTTAAAGGAGATTTCCCATTCAAATGTGACCCAAGTTATGTTCCACTTTTAAAGGCAAACAACAATACCGTTGCAGCCCTTGCAAATAACCATGCTTTGGATTATGGAATTGACGGCATGCACGATACATTGAAATATCTAAATGAATCAGGCATTTCTTCAGTGGGTGCCGGAGACAATGAGGATGCTGCACACCAGCCTGTTGTTAAAAACATCAACGGCCGCAAGATAACCATACTGAATTATATGGATGCCAATGACTTTTCAGAATATGACTACGATACCATACCTTATGCTAACGGATCCCATTTCGGTTATTCAGCTTATGACCGTGCAGATGCACAAAAGCAAATCAGCGCAAACAATGATTCCGATTTGATTGTGGCAATGCTTCATTATGGAAACGAATATATGACATCCCCAAATGATGACCAGATCAGGATATCTCATGAACTGATTGATGATGGTGTGGATGTCGTAATAGGTTCCCATCCTCATGTTCCTCAAGGAGTTGAGATGTACAATGGAAAACCAATCTTTTACAGTCTAGGTAACTTCATTTTCGATATGTCCGGTGGAGATATGGACTCTACATACTTTGTAGAAATCGATTTGGTAAACAACACAGGAGAATGTACAATCTATCCGGTTTACAATTCAAATTTCCTTCCACAGAGAATGGATGCCGAATCTGGAAAGACATTTATAAACGGCCTTACACCATTGCCTTCAGAAATAAACGTGACTGATGATGGAGTTGGAAAATTAAGATTTGATTTGAAAAATTCTTAATTTTTCATTATTTTTTTTATAGCTTAAAACGAAAAATCGGTTTTAGGCATTATCCAAAACCCTAAAAAAAACTAATTCTTTTAAATTAATGCTTAAAGAAGATATTTTCAGAAATATCAATAAAAAAAAAGTAGTTTAGTAATGACTTTGTGGAGTCATTCCTAAATGATGGTCTTCACTTTTTTTACCAGGTATCCCATAAGCGTCTGCCCTACACTGGGTACATGCCCTGAATACTGGTATGATCTCTTCAACTTGTTCCCTGACAGATTCCATCATCATACAGTCAGGTCTTTCAAGGTCTTTCATTTTTCCAAGCGGAATCAATGGTAAAACATTCATCAAAGCTGCTCCACGTTTTTCAACTTCACGGGCAATTTCAACAATGTGCTCATCATTGACTGTTGGAATTAAAACTGAGTTTACCTTAACAACCAAACCATTGGCAGCTGCCTTTTCAACACCTTCCAACTGATTTTTGATTAGAATTTCAACAGCTTCACGACCTTTGTAGACTTTACCTTCATATTTGATGAATGAGTAAATCTTTTCTGCAATTTCAGGGTCAACCGCATTGATTGTGACAGTTACTGAGTTCACTCCAAGCTCTGCCAGTTTGTCTGCATATTTTGGAAGCAAAAGTCCATTTGTACTCATACATTTAATTAAATCAGGCTGTTCTTTCGCCAATTTTTCAAAGAATTCAAATGTTTCCTCATTTGCAAGTGAATCTCCAGGTCCTGCAACACCAACAACTGCAATAGGACCATCTGCAGTAACATCATTAATATGAGTAATTGCGTCATCAGGTTTCATTATACATCCTGCAACACCAGGTCTGTCCTCCTCATTGTTAATGTCTCTTGTACAGAAGTTACAAAAGATATTACATTTTGGTGCTACAGGTACATGTGCCCTTCCGACTTTATCATGCATCTTTTCATTAAAACATGGATGTGCTCTTGTTATATGTGCAAATCTTGAACCGTTATGTTCATTCATAATACCACTACTCCTTCAATATAACATCTGTTAATTAGTATTGATACGAACAAATATATAAAGCTTCCTACATGCCCTTGTTTAATTCATCCATAAACTCATGACATTTTTCAATCCAATCATCCTTAATTAACTCATCAGTAGCTACAACTGCAACAATATCCTCAGAAGACAAATCTTTAATGTTCTTAAAGCCTTCAGGCAAAATTCTGAAAACTGCGTCATAAATACGTCTTTGTAAATTAGAATGAGGATCATCAACAACAACAGAACTTAAGTTAGTATAATCTCCTTCAATTTCAAGCTGATATCTGTTTGGTTGATAAATTTCATCCCTTGAAAATTGCATCCATAAAATTTTCAAAATGTTAGGGAGATAATTTTCATTATCCACCAAAATCATGGTCTTATCGTTGGCCTTATCATAAGTCAAATTAGCAACATCTTCAAATCTAATAACATTTGAAGTCTTTCTCATTTTAATGGCCAGGACAAACACAGGGTCATCAGGATTAACATAAGCCTTTAAATCATCAACAGAAGCACCTAACACCAAATCCTGAAAGATCTGTTTAATGATGATTTCATAAACTTCAGCTCCACGCTCATCATAGCATTCAACTAACATCAAATCCACCCTTTAAATATTATTTGTTATCTTGTCTGTGTCCCATTCCAGATACTAAAAGAGCTGCTCCTACAGCACCGATATGTTGAGAGTATTCAGGAACAATGACTTCAATTCCACCTAAAGTTTCACTTACCGCTTCAACAAGACCTGAAATCAAACTTGTTCCTCCCACTTGGATCAATGGTTCACGAATATCAATTTCCTGAAGTTGCTGTTCATATACTTGTTCAGAAACGGAGTGACATGCAGCTGCTGCAACATCCGCTTTGGAACCTCCTGCAGCAAGTGTAGTAACAAGGTCTTGAATACCGAATACAATACAGTAAGAGTTCAGCATAGCTTTTCTCCAATCACCCTGAACAGCCAATGGACCAAGTTCGGTAATGTCAACATCCAACCTACGGGAAGTCATGTCTAAAAATCTACCGGATGCACCAGCACAGATACCTCCCATGGTAAAGTTATCAGGAATACCGTTGTTAACGGTAATTACCTTGTTGTCCATACCACCGATATCTAAAACGGTAGCTTCTCCTTTTTGACAGTCCGCCAGGTATACAGCACCTTTTGCATTGACGGACAATTCTTCCTGAACGAGTTCAGCTTTAAATTCCTGACCCATTGTGAATCTACCATAACCTGTGGTTCCGATACCGTCCAAGTCATCCCAGTCATAATCAGTTTGACCGAAAGCTTCCGCAGCGGCAGTTTTTGCAGATTCAATAATGTCCTTTGTGGCAGTCCAACCGGTTCCAATAACCTGATTGTTTTCCATAAGCACTGCTTTAGTAGTGGTTGAACCTGAATCCAATCCAAGAGTAAGTCCTTCTTGTTTTTCACGAGCAAGAATGCTTCTACGGGTTACTGTAGTGGCCAATGCTTCCATACGAATAAACAATTCATCCGCCTTAGTCCTTTCAGTAAATGAGTATGTTACTACTGGAATGCGAGTATTGTTTTGAATAAATCTTCTAACTTCATTTCTCACTAATGCCGCTTCGGCACATCTGAAACAGGTTGCAATAAATACTGCGTCAGGCCTTGACCTGCCTTCAACAATAGCCATTGCCCTTGCAATCATCAATTTTAAACTTGAACTTTGAGCTGAAAAACCGAATTTTTCATAAGATTCATCAATATAATCCAAATCAATTTCAGGAAGAACAATTTCAGCACCAAACTTATTTGCTGCCTTTTCAATTTCCTTTTGAATTCCACTGTATTCTGTTCCACATGAAACTAATGCAATTTTAACCATATTATTCTTCCTCCTTATCAGTTTCTTCAAGTGAATCCACAAAATCATTGATTTGATTTACCATCACATAGGTTTCATCTTGATTTGTAGGATAATTTAATTCTAAAACAGGAATTCCCTTATTCCTAAGTAAAAATATTGACAGTTCATTGGTTCTTGCACAACCAATACAACCAAATCCATATGGAGCTCCATCAACAACAATTGCCGCTTCAGCTTCATCTATAAGCGGTCCGATAATTGCCATCCTTCCACGAACACCGGAAGGAACCTCAATTGCTGCGTATTTAAGTCCTTGAATTGGGTCGTCTTCTGTAATATTCATCGGAGGAGAATCAATCTCCGGGTCTTTTATTTTTTGTCTAATTTGTTTTTGTAAAACTAAAGGAGTGTGACCTTTTCTTTCAAGCAAATCTGCTAATATTAATGAGTTTGGAGGATAAACAGCGATTTTTACCATATTTTCACCTACTCTTCTTTATCTAAACATTCATTCATGATTTTTTTAAATTCATCAACGCTAACTGGTTTTTTCTCTTCAATCTCCACATCTTTGCGCTCTTCTAGCGCATTTGCGACAAAACCCAGTATTCTGTACTCTTTTTCCATTTGATGGAAACCTTCTCTAGGACCGAATCTGTGACCTCTACAACGTCTAGGATCACCTGGAGCAAATCCTCTTTCTTTTGTGAAAATGTGGTTTGGGTCAAGCTTTCTAATTTCCTCAATAGCCTTATAAACATCTGCACTTTTTCCACTAATCATAGATCCATAACAAGTATTCTTTATTGTAAGCGGCAATCCAAGCATGTGAAACTCAGTGACAATTTCCTGTTCGCTTACATGAGCTCCTGGCCCAATAAAAATCATACGAGTAATTACATCAGGATCCCAATCTTCTGTACCTAATTCAGGACTCATGGTTAGATTCTGTGACATAAACTTCCACTCCCTCTTTTAATTTTTCAAGATGATCATAATCAGATGTGATATCTCCAATTATATTAGTTGCCTCAAAGCTTTCTGCAGTCGGACCAAATTCTAAATTGTCCTCAAATCTGATACCGATTAAACCGGCACTTTTTGAAGCCATGTTTGTAATACCGATTTGACCTCTAATTACCTTATCCACAGGATTATTCTCAGGAATTAACCCCTTAGCCAATTTCTTATCCCCTTCAAAGATAACAATGTGCATTCCAGGCACTGCAAAGTGAACTTTGATTTTACCAACAGGGTTTTCCAAAAGTCCGGACAGGAATTTGAAGTACTTTACAGATCTTGGAGCATTATCTGCAAATTTAATAGTACATATATCCTCTTTGCTAACCGCTTTAGTTATTACCTGGCCTTCTTTCAAGATATCAATTGTATGTTTTGGAGTCTGTTCGACAATTATTGCATCATCATCGACCAAACCGTCTATCATGTGTTCAACACCAACAGCAGACAGCATTTCTGTAGCTTCTTTTTGAGTTTTATTTAATAGCATTAATCTTTGTTGTTCAGATTGAACTGTAATGAAATCATTTTCCTTTGCAATGTCAATAATTTCCATACCATTTACAATATGGCCAACAGTTGTATGATTTGGAGTTAAAACTCTGTTTTGACGATAAATAAATAATTTTCCTACACCTACACCATTATTTCTAACGGTTATTGTTCCCCTATTTCTCAAGGTAGTATCTTCTTTAGGTTTGATTATTCCTGCCAAGTCATAAAAACCAATGAATGATTCGCTATCATATGAAACTTTGATTCTGCCATCTTTAATGATTGAAAATAAATGTTCCACACAAACCGGAGAGTCTTCATCGATTTCAAATGAGATATAAGTGTATAATTCATTACCTTCTTGTAAAACTGTGCTTAAATCGGATACTGAAGCACTATCGGTTGTTGTGCTTCTTTCAATGATTGGTTCAATGCCTGTCACCTTATCATCGTCTGTCAAATTGTCCAATGTTTTTTTACCACCAATAATTCGGGCAAAAATACCTTTATTATATGGAGGCACACTATAGACATTTGTAGTGTTTTCCTTAAGCATTATCAAATGAGTTGACTCATTACTAAAACTAGATAAACTTAAAACAACATCTCCCTCGAAATATTTATGTTCATCGGAAGTGGGTTCCAAATCAGTGACAATAGGACCGACAGCAACTTCTGTTGGAGTGGACCATCGAATATCCAAATCAACAAACTCCTCATATTGATTTTTCCAAACATCAATAAGAGGCTTTGCCTCCTCTGATTCGTCTAACTGAATTATTATTGAACCCTTGTTTGTTTTAATTTTATACTTGCTAATATTCTTTTCCAGTTCTTTTTTACCTTTTATTAAGCAAATAATACTTCCTGGAGTATAAGGAGCATTTGTTTCAGCAATTACATCTTGAATTGTTGAACCATCTGCCACTTCCACTTCTTCTCCATTAATTTTAATTAACATACAATCTCCAATAAGAATTTTTAATATTATATATATTTGATGTTTTACTATAAAATAATTATTTATTTGAATTTGGAAAATTATATTAACACAAAGTTATAACAATTAATATTAATGGAGGGAAATTTATGGAAATTAAAAAAGGACATATATTTTCTTTACTGATTATCATGATTATTATCGCAGGTGCAGTATCAATTGCCAGCGCATACACCGGAACCGGCTTTTCACACAATGTGCCCAGTTCCAAGTACCATGATTTGTCTGCATCAGACATATTGAATAAATACGAGGATACAAGCTGCAAGGTTGAGGAAAGTGCCGTTTGCACACATGTGGTTGATGGAGACACAATCTATTTGGACAATGGTGAAAAAGTGCGTTTTGTAGGGGTAAACACTCCTGAAAGAGGCGTTGAAGGCTACATCACATCGAAAAACTTTGTCCAAAAATTATGTCTTAATAAAAAAGTTGGCATCGACATTGATGATTCAAAACATTCAGACCGCTATGGCCGAACATTGGGCGTTGTTATTGTTGGCGGAAAGAACGTGAATGAAATGCTTCTGAAGGAAGGCCTTGCCGAAATCATGTACATGCCCCCAAGTGAATTTTATCCATATGACTGGGCAAACGGCAATACACATGTGGCGGACACACACAGCTCCTCTTCATCAGGTTCCCATCCCACAAGCAGCGAATCTACAAGCTCATCTGATTCAGCAAACTATGTTGGAAATGCAAATTCTGGAAAATTCCATGAAGCAGACTGCACTAGCGTGAGCAAAATGTCTGAAGGCAACAAAGTATTCTTTTCAAGCAGAGACGATGCAATCAATCAGGGATATGTGCCCTGCAAACAGTGCAATCCCTAATTTTCATATTTTAATCTTTTGATTTCCCCTTCCAACCTATCCAAATCATCATAATTTTCAGCAATATTTGAATATATCAATCCAAGGGAATAATTAGCGATACTTTCGATTAATGGGATAACAATACCAATATATATTAAAAATCCAACATATGGAATTGACATTACAAATGATGTGACAAATGAAATTATGCTCATCAATACCAGCATGACTATCGCCCATTTGATTATATTGAATATTCCTATGTTTCTAATGTCGCCAATTACCTTATTGATTTTTAAAGCTTCAGTTAAACTATTGAAGTAAGCCATTCTGGCTTTTGCAAAAAACAATAAAAATTCGAATAGGACATATGTGATAAAAATAATCAGTAGCATCAATCCGAGAGTCGCTAAAAAAGTATGAATATACAGGTGACGAAGTGAATCAATGCTTGCTGGACCCAATGTAGTAAAAGCAATGTAAAACATGACAGCAGGAACAATCATGTAAACAACTCTTAGGGACAATACTCTAATCGAATCATAGATGTTGTTCACAAGATTAAAGGAAGGGAGTATGGAAGATCCTTTTGAACCTGTTTTAACAATGGATAACAGATACCCCGGTACAATTAGAATGAACAGGAAGAATGATATTACTCCTAAAATCACTACATAATCGTTATCGAGAGCCATGCCTATTGGCACAATAGCCATTAAAATGAATAGAAGAAACAGAAGAGGCAATTTAGCGATATTTCTAAAAGGATATTTAAAAGAATTTGAAATTATCTGCCCTACATCCATCGTATCACCTCATCTAAATATGAAAACCGGATTCTTATCCTGATTGAACACTTCCGCCTGTTGGTCCTGATAATTCAGATAAAGGCTGTTGGAGTCTGTTACTTCACCTACCACTTCCGCTTCAATTGAAAATCTTGACAGATAATCCTTGATGTATTCACAGTATTCTTCTGAAGCGGTAAATACAAAGCCTGAACCAGGATATGACCTGAGCCAATCCACCCATTCCACATTTTCATTTCTTGGAATATCCTCCAAATTGACTACAGCACCTTTTTTGGAAGTTTCAAGCAACATTTCCAATGTTCCCAAAATTCCAGGATTTGAAATGTCCTTTCCGGATTTAATATAATCATTTTCAGCCAAGTATTGAACTGCAGTGATTTGATCCTGAACAAGCTGCGCGTCCTTATCATATGTGGTGTCCCAATTTAGGCTGAACATTTCATGAGGCTTGCCGTCAAGGTCAATTGCAACAATTACCTTATCCCCAACTTCAGCCCCGAAACTTGTTATGAGTTTATCTTTATTTGCAATCCCTACAATCGCAACTCCAAGGGAATCAACTTCTCCATCAGGATGCAGGTGTCCTCCAACCATCGGAACGCCAAATTTCAAGCATCCGTCCTTTATTCCCTTTAATAAATCTTCATAAATATCATCATTGCTTATTGACATTATGTTGACCATTGCCAAGGGTTTTCCTCCCATAGCTGCAATATCATTTACATTTACAAGTACGGAACAGTATCCTGCCCAGTAAGGGTTCACATTCATGATGTCCCCCCATATTCCATCTGCAGCGATAAGCATTACCTGACCGTTTCCAATGTCAATAGCTGAAGCGTCGTCACCAATATCTATTACAACATTGCCTGAAACGTTGTAAGATTCTTTCAAAAGGGAGATGACATTATCTATTGAACTTTTACGGGTGACTCCTTTAAATTCTTGAATTTCCCGAACAAGATTTTTAAAATCCAAATTTACACATCCCAGTTTTAATCAATATAATTAATTTTATATTTGCAGTTAATATTTTTTATAATTTCTTCAATTTTTACTTTTACATCATCAATACCGGCAAATTCATATGATACCTGTTTGCCGCCAAAGATTTCCTTTTTAATATCTTTACCGATGATGTCATCAAAACCGCTTTCAACTTCAAAGATTATCGAATTTTTAACCTTAAATCCATCTTCCACAACCTTGTCCAAATCCCCATCGGTTATTCCTATTACAGGTATATCAAATCTGTACAAAATATCCGAAGATATCAAAGTAGTGTCATCCCCAACGGTTATGACCAAGCTGGAATTTCTAAACTTATAGACATCCTCACCAGCATGATCAAGAAAAGACACAACAAAATCGTTTGGCTTTTCCTTAGAAATAACTCTAGGGGTGACTTTTGCATGTCTTAAAAGGCCGGTCTTAATGATTGCGCTTTCAAGGTCAACTTCTCCAAGCTTTTCCAATCCATGGGCTTTAAGCTCTCCTCCGACAATATCGACAATGTGATTATCCTTTGCTATCAATGTCAGCTTATCGGAGTTGGTCTTTCCAATGACTACGCTATTGACCATAATATTCTCGCCGGGACTGACGCCATGGACGATTCTCTGGTCAACACCAACGTCATCATGCTTAATGTGATTGTCATAAACTTCCTGAGGAGTCACTATATCCAAATCCAATTTTTGAGACAACTCATGAGCAATTTCCAAATCATTATTCCATGGGATTATGCTGCCGTCTGTTTCTCCGGGACGCTCAATTTGAATTACAGGAACATCATTGTCATAAATTTTCCCGATAAAATGATTATAAACCTTATATCCAAAAACCTGACCTGTCACATCAGATTTTCCATAATTTAATAAAAATATCACATCAACCTGTTCATCATAAAACAGCTTTAAAGAATCGCTAGGCACCAATTTGCGTGAAATATCAATGACATTTTCCAGATTTGCATCAATTACTGCAGTACGCCCCATTGTTCCGCCAAGCCTTGCAGAAACATCACCATATGTCCTGAGCAATTCAATCAATCTTAAGGCATATCCTGAATCAATTATATTCGGACCATGAACCACAACACCAATTCTCATTTGTTCACCTTAATTCTTTTTTTAAAAATCCGAGACCCACATATTTCACAATCGTCAAATGGATAATCCTCATTATATTCTTTTTTACATCCTTCACAGATTTTTTTCCAATTGTATACTCCCTTGATTCCTTCGGTTATGACACCGGAATATGGAATATCCATGATTTTCAAAGTATTTTGAATTGTATAATCATCACTGATTACCTTAACGTTATGGCCTTCCTCACGCAGCATGTATGCAAGTGATATTAATTTTTTGTCAGGAACGGATAACCTTAAAATATCACCTGAAACAGATATAATATCATTGACACTGGATATATATCTGTAAGGCACATCTTGTATACATAACTTGCCTTCCTCAAGTGCCATGTCAAATGTTAATTTAGATTTGAAATCTTTAATTTCGGAAGTAATCTCTGGAACCGTGAAATTATTATCAGAAATAATTTTAAAACCATTAATAAAAGCCGATGCATCCAATACATAAGTAATTTCCATGAGATTATATTTAGATTTATAAATTAATAAAACTTAACTATCAAAAAATGCACAATTTACAATCCATACCGAATAAGTTTTGAATATATCAGGAATAACTTTGGAATAAGTTTTGAATAAAATCGGAATAACCTCCGAATGAAAACTGAATAGATTTAGAATAAAGTATTAAAAAGATTGGAAAATCTTTTGAATAAAATTTGAAGAAATCTGGAACATATTTTGAAAAAGTTATTTAAATTCCAACGAGTAAACTAACATCAACGAGAAATTTTTAGAAAAAAATTTCTAAAAAATGACTCTTGGAGGATCAAAATATGAATATCACAGACAACATTGACAATGATATCAAGTTTCTTGCAAAATCCGAAATAAGGCTAAAAATTCTAGGTGAATTGGATAAAAAACCAAATAATGTTCGTGGCATTGTTAAAAAGACCAATATAGCCTACAGTTCAGTTTCAAGTAACATGAGTAAATTAGAAAGCAATAACTACATATCAAAGGTTGAAAACAAATACTATATCAACCCCATGACACAAGTCTATTTCAAAACTCTGATGGACTTTAAAAACAGCGTTGAATTGGTGAATAACTACGATGCATTCTGGAACAAACATAATTTGAATCAGCTAAGCATCACATCAATAAAAAGAATCACTGATTTGAAAAATTCAGAACTGATCGAAACAACACCCATCGACATCTACAAGACCCACAACACTATTAAAAATCAAATCATGGATTCAAAGAATGTAAAAGCGATATTTCCATATCTGCATCCAGAATACCCCAAATTGATTGAGGGTGTTTTAAAAAATAATGGAACTGTGGAATTGATTGTGCCTGAAAGCATATTTAAGGAGCTTATGTTTCGCGTCAGTGCAGATGTGAGAAGAAAAGCCATCCGGCATAAAAAGCTAAATGTCTACAGTTTCAAAAATGATTTGAATTTATATTTAACAATATGTGATGAAAATATGAGTTTAGGACTATTTAAAAATGATGGAAGCTTTGATCAAAACAGGGTTTTAGTCTCCAGCGACAAGAAATCCCATAATTGGGCTCAAGAATTATTTAACCATGTGAAAAAGCAGGTGAAAGCATGAGTACTGTAGAAACAAAAAATGAATTGAGCAAGGAATTCAGCGGCATCAAATACATATTAACATCAGGCATGAGATCAAAATTGCTTTTAGCAATTTATGACGGGCCTAAAAATTTGAATGAACTAAGGAATGAATTGAAAAAACCATCTGCAACAATATTACATGGATTAAAAGAATTAGAAACAATTAATCTAATCCGTAAGGTTCAAAAATATTATGAACTCACGTCAAACGGTTTTTTATTGACAACAAACATGGTCAAGCTTATAGAGAATTGGTACGCCCTAAACAAAAACAAATCGTTCTGGAATGGCCATGATTTGGACGGCATCCCTGACGATGTGTTGAAAGATATTTATCTATTAAAAAATGCCGAATATGTCGCATCAACTACTAGCGACTTGTCAAAGGCATTTAACACATACATCAAAGTTATTTCAAAAGCTAAGAAATTAAAAATAATACTCCCAATTTATTCAGAAAACCATTTTAAACATTTAATAAAACTATTAAACGACAAAAAATTGAAAAAATTGGAACTTGTGGTTAGTGAAGAAATTTTAAATTCAATAGAAGAAAATGAACTGCTTAAAAAAGAACTGATCAGCAGCAATAAAGTGAAAATCAAATGTGTTGAAAGAGAATTGAAAGTCTTTTTAACATACAGCGAAGAATTTATGTCACTAACCCTATTCTTTAAGGACGGTCATTATGATGATTCGCAACTATTGATTGCAAAAGACAAAAATGCAGTCAAATGGGCAAAAACTCTCGAAAAAAGCATTTAAAAAAAATAATGGAGGAGGATTAATGACAAGCTCACAGGAAACATTGATTGGCTGGGGTTTTGTTGAGATAAATGATAAAGAACTTTTGAACTTTTTAGTTGGAAGAAAAGGTGGCAAAACAAGCATTTTGATATTAGATTTGATACTGCAAAAACCATATAACAAAAATCAACTAGCAAGGCAGTTAGAACTTGATTACAATACTATAAACTATCACATAAAGATTATGTGCAACCACGATTACATTAAAGGAGAGAAATTTGAAAAAAGTGTCTTCTATTATCCTACTGAAAAATTTAATAAGGTCCATGATGAATATAAATTATTAAAAGAATATGTATTAAACAAATAAATTACAACCTAGGGAGAATTTATATGAAAAGTGAAACTACTGAACAGCACAAAAGCGAATCATCTAATGACATTTCCTGTGGAATAATAACTCTTAGTGATAGTAGAAAATCTGAAAAATTAGATTTATCCGGTAAGATTATCTCTGAAGAAATCGAATCCCGATATACCTTAAAAACTAAAAGTTTAATTCCCGATGAAAAGGAAGAATTAATTAAAACAATTGATAAGCAAATTTTCGAGGGTGTTGATGTGATCTTGACAACAGGAGGCACAGGTTTGGATACCCGTGACATAACTGTTGAAACAGTAGAATCACTTTTCGAAAAAAAAATAGACGGGTTTGGAGAACTTTTTAGAGCTAAATCTTTTGAAGAAATCGGTTCTGGAGCCCTTCTTTCAAGAGCTACAGCCGGAATCTATAAAAAGACACTAATATTTTCCATGCCCGGATCCCCTAATGCAGTTAAAACAGCATTAAGTTTAATTATAGATGAACTTCCACATTTTGTTCATCATGTAAACAAATGATGAAATTAATTTTCATCATTTTTTAATCAAAAAATTCATTTACAGTTATTAAAGGCTCTAAAGTTATGCCTGCTTTTTCGAACTCTTCAATAGCTCCTTCTTGCCTATCGACCACCACAAATGCTCTAACCACATTTCCGCCATTATCCTGAATGGCTTTGATTGCTTTTAAAAGTGAACCTCCAGTGGTGGAAACATCTTCAACTACAATCACATTATCATCTTGGTTCAGCTCACCTTCAATTAATTTGGATGTTCCGTAACCTTTCTTTTCTTTACGAATCATCAGTAAAGGCAGTTTAGAATCTAAAGATACTGCAGTGGCAATTGGAACTGCACCTAAAGCAGGTCCTGCGACCTTATCAATGTTTTGCCCTGAAATTTTTTCTGTGATTAGTTTTGAAATGGTGGACAATATTTCAGGCTCGGTAATTGCCTTTTTCATATTGATGTAGTAATTACTCTTCTTTCCGGATGATAATGTAAAATCACCTTCAAGAAATACTTCATTTTCCTTTAATAATTCAATTAAATGCTCTTTTGTAATCATTATAAATCATCTTCGCCTTTTAGTAAAATTTTATCACCAATTACTTTAACAAGTTCCATTGGAACTAGATTTTCACTAGCTTTGATTTGTTCAGAAAACCCGGTTTTTTTAAGAACCAAATCTGTAATTTCATATGTATCCTTATCTAAGATAACATCTGAAACTTTACCGACAATCTGAATGTCTGCATCGAGAACTTCTTTTCCAAATAATTCATCTCTTATTCTCATTAAAAACACCTTTTAATATTACATAGTTTTTAATATTAATTAATTGTTTCTAAAAAATGGAACCAAAAAGCAAAATTGTATTAAATAGCAACAATATAATAACAATTAATTTCAAGGTGAACATATGGAAGAAAAAACTTTCAGCGTATCGGAAATTAATTCCTATCTCAATAAAAAATTTAAAGGAGATGCGAATTTAAAGGTTATTTATGTTAAAGGTGAAATATCCAATTTCAAAACATATCCGAGCGGACATAGCTATTTTACATTAAAAGACGAAAAATCACAAATTCCGGCAGTGATGTTTAAAGGAAGAAAGCACAGCCTCAAATTCCAGCCTGAAAATGGTATGAAAGTGATTATCAAAGGTAAAATCGAAGTTTTTGAAAGAGACGGCAAATACCAGTTATATGCATCAACAATGACTGAAGATGGAATAGGGAACCTGCATGTTGCCTTTGAACAGCTGAAAAAAAAGCTTAAAGCCGAAGGTCTGTTTGACGATACCCATAAAAAGGAAATTCCGGAATACCCTGGAAAAATAGGTGTTGTTACTGCTCAGACAGGAGCTGCAATACGGGACATCATAACAACAATAGAGAGAAGATTCCCATACTGTGAAGTCCTGGTCTTTTCCACACTTGTCCAGGGAGAACAGGCTGCCCCGCAAATCGTACGTCAAATTAAATATGCCCAACAATTTGACATTGATACACTAATTGTCGGTCGCGGAGGTGGAAGTCTGGAGGACTTATGGCCATTTAACGAAGAGGCAGTCGCAAGGACAATTTATGACTGCAAAATACCCGTCATAAGTGCTGTAGGTCACGAAGTGGACTTTACCATAGCCGATTTTGTGGCGGATGCAAGAGCTCCAACACCAACAGGTGCTGCAGTGATGGCCGTTCCGGATGTCAATGATGTTAAATTCAAAATTATACAATTAAGAAACAGATTGAAAAAAGACATTGGCGA
Source organism: Methanobrevibacter sp. (assembly GCF_045130115.1). Classification (GTDB taxonomy): domain Archaea; phylum Methanobacteriota; class Methanobacteria; order Methanobacteriales; family Methanobacteriaceae; genus Methanocatella. The sequence goes on along the minus strand of NZ_JBGUPC010000035.1, from coordinate 6,610 downwards.
TAAGATCATTCAAAACAGGACCAAATTAAAACATGTTTCTGAAAAGCAGATTTTTAAAAATCCGGAATCCATTTACGAAATTAAATCCATGACATTGGATAATCTTGTTACCAGATTAGAGTTTTCATCTAAAAATATCATTGCAGAAAATAGAAACAAATTGCAGGAACTGGAAAACAAGAATATTATGAAAAATCCTGATGAAATAATTAGAATGAAAAGAGAACCATATCTGAGAAATGTTGATAAACTAGCTGTTCTCAACCCTCTTTTGACACTGAAAAGAGGTTATACATTAACAAAGGTAGAAGGAAAAGTGGTGTCTTCAGCAAAAGACGTGAAGTCTGGGGATAAGCTTGATGTTGAATTTGATGACGGAACCGTGAATACAAGGGTGATATAAATGGAAAATTTAAGTTTTGAAGAAAGTTTAGAAAAATTAGAAGAAATTGTGAACAAGTTAGAAAACGGTGATGTGCCGTTGGACGATGCAATCGATGAGTTTAACAATGCTATGCAATTAGTTAAAATCTGTGAAAACAAATTATCAAAAGCGGAAGAATCAATTGCAAAAATAGTTAAAGACAATGGAGATGTTGTTGAATTCAATTCAACAGAGTGAATATTGTCTTTAATTTTTAAAAAAAGAAAAAAAGAAAATTTAAAGATCAGTAGCCTCAGCATCATAAACATCAATGATGAGTTCTGAAGAGACTAAATCTTGAATATTTTCTCCAAATCTTATAAAATGATCAGTTTGCAAATGTGTACCTAAAATTTCTTTAGATTCCCATTGTTCAACAAATAACAATGTGCCATCTGCAGTATTAGAATATAAATTATAATCTATGTTTCCTTCTTCTTTTTTAGTATTTTCAATTAAATCTTGTGCAAATTCAACAATTTTTGCACATGCATCTTCATCTTTAGGAATTGCTTTAGCTAAAACCATTATCATTAAAATCACCTCATAATTAAGGAATCTCAATTAAATATTAAGAAATTATGAAATGAACATAATCTCCTAAATATTTAACTGAAGTTGAAATTAAATATATTAGTAATACCTATTATATTTTTAGACAACTATATTTTACAATAGAGTAGTTAAAAATATTACTCAATTTTCAATCTTATTTCTCGAACTGTGGGATTCCAGTAATTCTAAGTCCTCCATAATGGGATCTGTATTTAATATTCAATCCTATTAATAATGGAGTGATTTTTTCGATAATTCTTGATTTTTCTAATATTCCGCAGTCAATAGCTTGGACGCCTGGAAGTTTATCTATAAGTTCAATTGCAACTTCTTTAGCTTCCTTATCATCCCCTGCAATTAAACAATCACAGTCTATTTCATTTGGAATATTGGATAAGTGGGAGTTACTGATATTACAGAATGCACAAATTACCTTTGCACCGGTTCCATCAAGGATTTTAGCAGTTCTTTCAGCAGCAGATCCTTCCATTAAATCAATGAAACGGAAAGGTTTTCCTCCGATAGCTGTTTCAAGAGGAACAGTAGCATCAAGAACAATTTTATCAGCACAAAATTCTTTAATTCCTTCAAGTGTAGGTTTTTGAGCTGCAAGAGGTACTGTGAGAATTAAGATATCTCCAGCTTTTGCCGCATCTTCATTAGCCATACCTACAATATTTAAATCATAATCTTTAAGCTCTTCAATTGTTTCTTCAACAATGGTTAAAGCTTTTTCTTCTTTACGTGATCCAACAATTACTTCAACACCTTCAATTGCAAATCTTTTTGCAATTCCGAGACCTTGTGGACCAGTTCCACCAATTACTGCAACTTTCATAATATCACCTTAAAAAAAAGAAAATATATGTAATGATTAAAATCATTACATAAACTGCATCTAGTCGAGATCTAACATTACTACAGGTTTGATTAAGTCTTTAGGTTTGTCTTTCATCAAGAGTAAAGCATCTTCGATTTTTTCAAGACCTTTGAATTTGTGGGTAACTAATAATTCTGGGTCTTGTCTGCCGCATAATGCTAAGTCAGCAAGTCTTTCCATTCTTACTGCTCCACCAGGACATAATCCGTTTTTAATGTTAATGTTTGACATACCGCAACCCCATTCTACACGAGGGATTAATACGTTGTCAGCACCACTTAAGTAGTTTACGTTGGATACGGTTCCTCCTGCTTTTGCAGATTTGATTGCTTCAGCCCATGTGTTTTCTAAGTTACCACCTGCAATAACAACTGAGTCTACACCAGCACCGTCAGTTAATTCTCTGACTTGTTCGTCGATAGGTCCTTCTCTGTAGTTGATGATGTCTGTTGCACCGTATTTTTTAGCAACTTCAACGGAGATTGGACGAGTACCTGCTGCGAATAGTCTTCCTGCACCTAAACATTTAGCACCAGCAATAGCTGAAAGACCTACTGCACCAATACCGATAACTAATACAGATCCACCTAATGGGATGTCAGCGTTTTCTGAACCCATCATACCGGTAGACCACATGTCGGTTAACATACATGCGCCTTCGTCGGATAATCCGTCAGGGATGAATGTTAGGTTTGCGTCTGCCATGTTTACATGGAATCTTTCACCGAATACACCGTCTTTGAAGTTGGAGAACTTCCAACCACCGAGAGGTTCGGTTGTTTGTGATGGGAATCCTCTTTGTGCTGCTTCATCATCCCAGTCAGGAGTAATAGCAGGAACAATTACACGGTCACCAGGTTTGAATTTGGTAACGTGGCTACCTACTTCAACAACTTCACCAACAGCTTCGTGACCTAAGATCATGTCTCTTCTGTCACCGATAGCACCTTCCCATACAGTGTGAATATCTGAAGTACATGGAGATACACAAGTTGGTTTAATGATTGCGTCTAATGGTCCACATTCAGGAACTTCTTTTTCTACCCATCCGATTTCATTGAGTCTTTTCATTGCAAATCCTTTAAAAGTTGCCATTTTTTTCACCTCTTTTAAGTAAAACATTCATATAAAATTTAAGTGAAAAAACAAGGAAAAATAAACAAAAAATGTTTATAAATAACCCATTTAAACACTTATTTCTTTAAATAACCCGATTAAAAACGTGTTAATTTAGAAATAACTAAATAGAATACAAATGTTTTCTATTATAATATTTTACAAGTCCCATATATAAAAGTTACTACTTAACGGTGGCACATTTTCAGTATTACTAAATAATTATGGATTAAATAATATTTTTAAGGGTTCTTGATAATTTTTTATTAAGATGATTTTAATTAATTTGAAAATAAAAATTTTAAAAAAAATGCTAAAAATTCACAATGCCTATAAAAATTGAAGACAAAATTAAAAAATTTAAATTAAATTTAAGAATTTCAAGGTGATGTAAAAATTTCATGTTGATGATAAAAATTAATATTGATGAAGAATTAAATTCAGAACTGTAAAAAAAAATAAATTATAAAAAAATTAGAGAATGAAATTAAAAAAATTATTTCAAAATATACTTTTTATATGAATTATAGAATCTATATGCATCTTCAATACCTGATTCCTCATCAATTAAAAGCATTTCAGAATTATCGAAGACAGAATCATCATAAAATAAAAATATTGATGCAAAGATGTCAGATACAGTGAAAAAGATATTTGAAATGTCTTCAACAATATAATAATCAATCTTTTTATCACGGACCAATGCCTTGAAATAATTTTCAGAATCTGATTTGACAATTAAATCATAGATTGTTTTAGTAGTCAGCAAATCCAAATGCCCCTCATGATTAATTAAAGCTTCATATATTGAATCCATGAAAATTTTTGAAAATACCGGCAAAATCATACAGATATCTGTAGATTTTTTTATATTTTCCAGATACACATTTATAGGCTTTGCGAATTCTGTGATACTGGACTTAACAGATGAAACTCCGCTGAAGGAAGAAATGTCTTTTAAAAAGCGAGTAGGTATTGATTTAATGGCATGATCTTCCCAAAATCTCTCTTGATTGTCTATATTATCAAAATTAGATGACAGATTTTGTAAATTTTTAGCAAATAAAAAACCTATGGATGTAACAGCATATTTCCTATCAGGCAAACGTGTAATAAATTTACAAGATTTCAAATCGTTTAACCCCCTGGAAATATTACCTGATTTTCTATTGAACTCTGATTCAAGTTCTTTAATGGTTTTACTGGATTCATATAAACTAAGCAATAATTTTAATCTTGTTTCGGATGAAAGAATAAATTTTAAATAATTAAAATCATTCAAATTGCTGTTTTCATCAAAAAAATTGGAGCTAATAACTATCCCTCCTGCCGTTTGGATAAATTATATCTTCTAATGAAACATAATCGCCGCATAATTTTTCATATTCATCAAAAAGTTTCAATCCAAATTCTATAGCCTCTTGACTGGTGGAAGTGATAACCGCATTCTGATTGAACTCGCCATTTTTAGTATAAAACGCTAAGACCAAACATTTGTCAGAAACTGTGAATGCAAATTGAATATTGCAATCATTTGGCGTTAATTTGACAAATTTATTTTTAATGTTCGGACTTTTAGGCACATAATCTTTAATGAAATTTTTTACAGCTTCAGAAACCTCATCGGGAAGAATCAGTTCAACAGTACAATCATTATCAATCCAATAGCTTATAATATCGTCATGTTTTGGATGGAAATAAGGAAATATTCCTTTTAAAAATTTGAATCCCATCAATGAACGTTGAAAAATTTCAGTAGCTTTAAATAGATCAACATTATTGGACTCGATTAGTTTAGATCCCTCAAATGCAGATAAATCTTTATTTGTATCAATATTGATATCTATGAGAGAATAATTTAAAAAATCTGATTTTTCTTTTAAAAAGGTACATGCTTTGTTAAAATAAAGTACATTAGTTAATTTAAGTTTTGTTTTATTGAATAAATAAAATTTGTCTTCAACACTGAAAATAAATTTTCTTTGTTCCAGTTTATTAATATTATCCAGTATAGAACTATAACTATAGCCTGTTTTTTCCTCAATTTCTTTAATTGATGCCGAAGAGTTATATAAACATCCTAAAATTTTCAAACGAATTTCAGAATTAATTAAAAATTTAAGGTCATCTTGAAAATTTAAGAAATTGTTTTTATCCAATGTGTTCACCACAATAATACCTCCTCAGAATATCAATTTAATTTATATTTTATACAATATTTATACTTTTTAATTCAGCACCATTATTTTATTATAATATTACTATAATTTTTTTGTATAGTAACCATGTTCATAAATTTTATAAAAAATAGTCTAATAAACTGAGAAATAGCGAATTGAAAATAATTGAGATTAGTTAATCAATAAAATAATTGATCCAATATTCCAATAAACTTCTAACCGGATAGCTTTCGCAATTTTCTTTTATAAAGCATGCAAGATTAAAGGCATCCTCTTTTTCAATTAAATCATTTTCAAATTCATCAATCAGGTTTAAAATGGAAGTTGTAATTGCCACATTATCCTGCTTTTTCATATCTTTCTGCAATAGTCGGACAAATTCCTCTTTATCGCAATCCATATTATCATAAAACTCATTGATATCCAGGGTATAGCGATTTAGTCTAACCAACACATTTGATTGTGATTTTTCAGATATCCAAACCTGTTTTTTAACTGCCTTTTTAATGGATTCGCAAACAGCACCCGCAATCAGCTCCCCTAATTTGGAGTGCTTTCCGGCATTTGTAAGATTATTGTCAGATTCCAGATTGGAAAATATGCACAAACCGTCGGTTCCGGTTCCAGTCGCATAGCCGTTAGAGTATTGTGATGGAATCTTCAAATCATTTAATGCAACTGTTTTCGCTTCGGTTGCAGTCATAAATGCTTCAAGCAATGTTTCATATTCCAAATGTGCATTAATTAAAATAATCGTATTTATTGTGCCAAACCTGCCGTTTTCCTCATAATATGCCGCAGGATCACCTGCCCTTACAGCATTTGTCCTGACACCGGCAGTGGTCAATGCAACAACTTCAATATTTTTGAACGATTTTGTTGCAATGCTTACGTTTTTCATTCTGGCGAGAGTGGTTAAACCTGTTGAATAGGTGGAATCAATATTTAATGACTCGCAATGCTGAATCAGATACTCACTAACATCATGGTTTTCCAAATAATCAATATTTTCTTGGGATAAATGATGATTGAAAACGCTTTTGAAGTTGTTTGAAAATCCCCCATTTAACTTGGAAGTGGAAATTCCATTACGCTTAACATTAAATTTAACAAAAATAGTATCTTTTAAGTAATATATTTCATCATTAACTGATGATCGGAAAAATAGTCTGTCTTTCATAAAAATAAAAAAAAAAGAAAAGAAATTATAAAATTTCTTTAAATTTACATCATTGGAGGCATTCCGCCAGCCATGGATGGGTCCATACCCATGTCTTCAGGGCCTCTTGTGGATGCAATTACGTCATCGATTCTTAAAATCATTTCAGCTGCTTCGGAAGCAGATTGGATAGCTTGTTTTTTGACACGTTTAGGTTCAATTACTCCAGCTTCTTTCATGTCTGCTACTTCACCAGTGAATACATCTAATCCCATGTAGAATGAGTCTTCTTGTGC
>NZ_JBGUPC010000034.1:0-17692 GCF_045130115.1 Methanobrevibacter sp. | reverse complement strand
AGAAATTGTATGCAAATCAATTTGAAAGAAATATTGTGGGCAGTGCAATTAAATCCATAAGCAATAAATGGACATTTTACATTTTAATGGGATTTGATGAGTTTCATTCAAATAACAATCTGTCGATGATGTCCATGTCAAGGTTCTCTTCAACGATTTCGGCCAGTCTGTTTAGGGAATAGTCTTTTTGTGTTTCGTAAGGGTCTTCGCCATATTTGGCCTCAAGACCTTTTTTGACCCTTAAATAGTTCAGAAATTCCCTTCTGAAATTGTAATTGTGAAATATTCCATGGAAATATGTTCCAAATGAATTTCCATTGCTTGCCCCATCAATCAGTCCTTCATCGTTGTTTCCTTGACCTTTTTTGATGTTAAGTAACGGTTTTGAGTTTAAGAGTTCTGTTGTTCCTTCATGGATTTCATATCCGGTAACCTCTTCACCGGAAATATTTTTAAATATTTCGCAGGCAATACCGTTTAAATCATCAGGTATTGTTGCGATTGATTGTGTAACTATTTTTTCGGCTCTTGAAAAGCTGGATTCAATGTCCAAAAGCCCAAGACCTTCAATTGTTCCATGTTTTGATTCGCGCTTGTCTTCATCGTAGATTATGTTACTTAAAATCTGCAGACCGCCACAAATTCCCACGATTGGAATCTCGCCGGATTTTTCAATTATCCTTTCGTCAAGACCGCTTTCATGAAGTGCAAACATGTCCTCTGTTGAGTTACGGGTTCCTGGAATTATTATTGCATCAACGTCTCCGATTTCATCGTTGACACCAATCATTTTAAGCGCCACGTCGCTTTCATACTCAAATGGGTCGATGTCTGTGAAATTTGCTATTTTTGGAAGCCTGATAACTCCTATGGTGATGTCTTTATCCTCTGCAAAGACATGGGTTGTCAGTGATGCTGAATCCTCTTCGGGAAGCCTTAATGTTTCGTCATACGGCAGCACTCCCAATACCGGTTCGCCGGTTATCTCCTCAATCCTGTCAAGACCCGGTTTTAGGATATCCAGATTTCCTCTGAACTTGTTGATTACTGTCGCCTTGAGACGTGACCTGTCATAATCGTCAAGCAAAACGTATGTTCCGGCTATTGCCGCAAACACACCTCCCATCTCAATATCTGCTATAAGGATTACGTTTGCGTCTGCAAGATGTGCTATCTCCATATTTGCTATATCCTGATCGCGCATGTTGATTTCAGCCGGAGAACCTGCTCCTTCAATGATTATTACATCGTACTCATCTGAAAGTATCTTGAAGCTTTCCTTGATGGCATTGAATGCATCATCATGGTATTTGTGCTGATAGTCATAGAAATTCATGTCTCCGATGGATTTTCCCTGGATGATTACATTGGATGTGAAGTCTCCCTTCGGTTTCAGCAAAACGGGATTCATGTGTATGCTTGGTTCAATCATTGCGGCTTCTGCCTGCAGCATTTGGGCAATTCCAATTTCACCGTTTTCCTTTGTGGTGTAGGAGTTCAGTGACATGTTTTGGGATTTGAAAGGTGCTACCTTATATCCTCTGTTCTTATATATTCTGCATAGTGCCGCTACGAGCATGCTTTTTCCAGCGTTTGATGATGTTCCTTGAACCATGATACATTTTGCCATGTATAAATATATTGGATTAATATTATAAATAATTTAAAAATGAGATTTAATTAATCTCATTTGAGGTATGATTTTTGTATACATCCGGGGTTTATAAAACTGATGTAAAATCATACCTTCAAACTCGATTAGTAAGAATAAATTATTGAAAATTTACCTTACAATAATTAATATATTAATTTTTAATATATATTATTGTCTATTTTTTACTATAATTTTTTTATTTATCCATAAAGAATTGATAATTGTTATTTTTTTAATAAAAATTGAATTCTAATAATTTTTATATTTTTGATATGATTTATTTTTATTATCGTTTAATTTTTTCTTCAAAACTATGTTGGTAACTAAATTTTTTTTAATATGGGCCCCATGAAATTATTAGATACAATCATTTAAAAATACAAATATTTTAGTAAATAAAAGTTACTAAAATCGAAAACTTTTTATATATAGTGGATTCTTAAATATATTTAAATAGTATATGAAACTTAATTTTTTAATGATGAATTTAATACAAGTGAGGTTTGTTTATGAAATTTGAAGAAAATGAATCAATTGAAGATTCTGCCGAAGTGGTCCTTGAACCTGAAATCAAGGAAGATGATGGTGAAGAAACCAAACCTATGTTAGATTATGATAATATCAAAAGCTCACAAGATATTGAAGTTCCACCTTTATTAATTGATCAAGTCATTGGGCATGAAGAGTCCATTGAAACAATCAAAAAAGCGGCAAAACAGAGAAGGAATGTTTTGCTCATTGGTGATCCTGGTGTCGGAAAATCAATGCTTGCAAAAGGTATGGCACAGATATTGCCTCATGAGGTTCTTCAAGATGTATTAGTATATCCTAATGTGGAAGACAACAACCATCCCTTAGTCAGAACAGTACCTGCCGGTGAAGGTAAAAAGATAGTCAGAGCAACAAAAGGCTCTGCTAAAGGTCATGAAGAAAGAAAAACAATTATTACAATGTTTGCAATAGGAGGAATACTGGTAATCGGATTCATGTACGGAAGATTGCTTGAATCTATTATTGCAGCAGCATTAATCTTACTCATATCAATACAGATTAAACCAAAAACAAATAACATGTCCCCTAAATTGTTGGTTAATAATGAAGAAGCAAGGTTTGCTCCATTCATGGATGCAACCGGTGCTCACGCTGGTGCACTTTTAGGAGATGTACGTCACGACCCATACCAATCAGGAGGATTAGGAACCCCTGCACACGAGCGTGTTGAAGCGGGAATGATTCACAAGGCCAACAAGGGAGTTTTGTACATTGATGAAATAGGTACAATGAGCATGAAGACCCAACAGGAATTGTTGTCTGCAATGCAGGAAAAACAATATTCAATTACAGGTCAAAGCGAAAACTCCTCAGGAGCAATGGTAAGGTCTCAGGCTGTTCCATGCGACTTTGTGCTTGTGGCATCAGGAAACCTTCAGGTTCTTGAAGGAATGCACATTGCAATGAGGTCAAGAATCAGAGGATACGGTTATGAAGTATTCATGAAAGACTACATGGACGATACTACTGAAAACAGGGAAAAACTTGTTCAGTTCGTAGCACAGGAAGTCAAAAATGATGGAAGAATCCCTCACTTTGCAACCGATGCATTGGATGAAATCATCATGGAAGCAAAAAGAAGGTCAGGCAAGCAGAATGCGCTGACATTAAGATTAAGGGATTTGGGTGGACTTGTACGTTCCGCAGGAGATGTGGCTATTGAAAAAGGCTCAGATATTGTAACTGCCGAACATGTGATTGAAGCCAAGAAATATGCAAGAACTCTCGAACAGCAAATAGCTGACAGATCCATCATGCAAAGAAAAGATTACAGTATGGTATCTGCTGAAGGTGGAAGAGTTGGTCTTATCAATGGACTTGCAGTGATTGGTGATAGAAGTGGAATTGTATCACCGATTGCAGCTGAAGCGGCACCGACACAATCCAAAAACGGCGGTCAAATTATCGCTACAGGTAAATTGGGTGAAATCGCTCAGGAATCAGTTCAAAACGTAAGTGCATTAATCAAAAAATACACCAACAAGGACATCTCCCAATATGATATTCACATTCAGTTCATCCAAACATATGATGGGGTTGAAGGTGACTCAGCAAGCGTAAGTATTGCAACAGCAGTAATATCTGCTATTGAGGAGATTCCAATCGATCAGACTGTTGCACTGACCGGTTCATTAAATGTTCGTGGAGATGTAATGCCTATAGGTGGAGCAACCGCTAAAATCGAAGCGGCTGCTGAAGCTGGAATGAAAAAGGTATTGATTCCAAAATCCAACATGAAAGATGTGATGATTGAGAAAAAATACGAAGATATGATTGAAATCATTCCAACCGAAACCTTAAGTGATGTTCTGGAAAACATTTTGATTAGCGGTTCCAACAAAGATAAGTTAATCGCAAAAATGAAGAACATCGGTTCTAAAGTGGCGGATAAAGTCCCGCAAACAAGCATTAATAATCCAACTACAAATTAGTTGGATATTATTTTATATTTTTTTTGTTAAATCATTTTGATGCATTTTAATATTCTATTTTTTTAAAGTTTTGTCCATTAATTATAAATATTTTATAATAATAATGTATTATCATGGTAGGTAGGTTAAAGTTTAATGTGGCAAAATTATCTGGTAAAATAGTGACACAGATTTCAAAAGTAGGTCCTGGTGGAGGTCATAACATCCCAGGATATGTGTTTGATAGAATTGGAGGTCATGAATCAATTTCTGAACTTGCAAAAGATTTAAAAATAGGTTCTGTACTTGTTACAGGTACTAACGGAAAAACTACTACCACTACATTATTTATTAAGTTGATGACTGGAGATATTGAATTCAGAAAAAGTTTTGAAAACAATACAGTCCATTCAATTGCCACTGCAATTTTAAATCAGAAAGGGGATTTGGGTATTTTTGAGTACGGAATACGTAACATGAAATATGGAATTCCTGACACAGTTCAAAAGGTAATTGACCCTATAGGTGTTGTTTACACAACCATTTCAAAGGAGCACACTGCTGTTGCAGGTGTTAAAAATCCGTTTGCTGATTATTATCGTGCTAAAGCCTTATTGTCCGAAGGCATGACAAGAGGAGTAATCATTACAAACTGTGATGATCCAAGAACAGCACTGATTGGAGTAAATAAAGAAAAGGACGTTACCATAAATTATTATGGTTTGGCCATTGAGGATATTGTGGACGATGACGCCAGTCCTGTTGAGTGTCCAAACTGTGGCGAAACCTTGGACTATTCAATGAGATTTTTAAGCCATCGGGGAATTTATTCCTGTAAATGCGGATTTAAACGACCGGAACCTAATGTCAAATTGACCAACATCGAATTCAACAATGACAATTGGAAATTGACAATTGTCGGAGATATTTATAATTATACGGCTTCTCAAAATGTCCAGTTTGAGGTAAATCTCACTGTTCCTCCTTTTGGTGTACATAATATTTACAATACTTTAGCATCAATCACCGCTTATGCAACATTCACTCCAAAAGTGGATAATATCAAAAATAAGGTTGAAAACGTTTTTAATAATTTGGACATGTCTTTCATTCCGCCTGGAAGGTTTGAGGTGGTCAGATGCAATGACAAATTCGTTGGAATAGGCCAGGGGGACAATGGGGATGCAACTAAAATCAATGCAAGATTCATGGAACAGTATGTTGACGGTCCATTGGAATTCATCTACACCACTCCTGATGTGGATGAAGAGGAAATCTTTGAAGACCATTTTGATGTAATCAAAAGCATGAATCCTGATCATATAATTGTCGTTCCGGGAAGGAAGTCTATTGAAAAAGCCAAAGAGTATTATGAAATAATCAAAAAGGATTTCGATAATTGTGACTTTTATCCGTTGCCTTATGACCCAATGGATGAAAGAATCGAAAAATTAACCCAATTCGCTAAGGAATCCAAGTACAATTATGTTATAATGACTGGTTGTGGCGAAGAGCAGGCAATGTGGGAAGAAATAAAAAGAAATTTTGACTAGATTATCTTTTTACTAATTATTTCTTCTATTTTTTTAAAAAACTCGGAATCATCTTTTTCTATCTTTTTAAATGATGCGTCAATGCTGCAGTTGCAGACATCAGTTTGGCCAATAATAAACTCATCACTATCTTTTTTAACTAAAATGCCGAATAGCTTTTCTTCTTCATCTGCATATTCATCAAATTCTTCCTGTGTAAGCTTTAGATTATAGTCATTTTCGCAGAATATGTCGCATTCATTTATTATGGGCATGAAAGTCATCATGCCGGCAGGTAGAAAGATATGCTCGTTTTCATGAATTTTCATGAGCCTTTCTTCATAGGAATCATCATTAATGATGCCATACCCATCGATTTCAAGGATATTGTTGGTGCCCATATGGCAATCATCACCGATGATGAAAGCAAACAGGTTAGGGTCTACATAATTATTGCATGTAGCCCTCATATTTTTGATACTTTCCTTAAGATTCATCACAAAATGCCTCGTATTCTTCACATAATGAAAGCAGGTAATCAATCCTATTGATTTGATCTGTCCAATCTACAGGTATTGAATCAAATCCGTAATAGATTCCTGCAAGTCCTCCACAAATGGCCGCATTGGTGTCGGTATCATGACCGATATTGACAGCTTTTAAGACTGCATCCCTATAATTGTCGGTAGTCAACAGGCAATGGACTACGCATTCAAAGGTATATATTACATAACCCTTTCCGCTTATGTCGTCCAGATTGTTGTCAAATATTTTTTGGAAGTGCTTCAATTCTTCTGAACCTTTGTAATGCTCTTTGATTTTATCGCATGCCAGATTAATGTGCTCTTCGATAGTCAAATCATCATTTTCAAGCATGGATTTGGCTATTTCGACATATAAAACACAGGCAATCTTTGATCTCTTGTGGGCATGTGTAATGCCTGAAACGTTTTCTATTGTTTCATAGTCGATGTCCCTGAAATATGCCAAAGGCAAAATTCTCATTAGTGAACCGTTTCCGTTTTCACGTTCCCCATTGCATCCTGATTCCAATGCCGGTGCTCCATTTCTATAGTTGTTTAATGCATTTACGGTGGTAATCCCTATGTCAAATCTTCCATCATCACTGTTTGTGTATTTGCTGTTGATGTACCATTCGAGAAACTCGTCCATTATGTCATCGTAGTCGATTCCTTTTTTGTTTATAATGCTGGTCATTGTAGCCAGTGTCATTGATGTATCGTCAGACCAGGTTCCGGCTGGCTGGCCATACATTCCATTGCCTTCCATTCTGGTGACAGGGTTTTCCTCAAGTTCGCTTCTTGAAGTAAACTCGACGGGAACTCCCAATGCATCTCCTACTACTAAACCAATTATTCCGTCTTTAACTTTCATAATTAGTTATATGTCTGTCTTAGTTAATAAATTGTGTGTATTTTGATTAGTTTTATAATTCATCAAAACAAACTTTATTCAATGATTATAAAAACTTCCAATTTAGTTTTAAGGCCGTGGCAGGAAAGCGATGCGCAATGCTTATATCACTTTGCAAAAAACCCAAATATTGGTCCGATTGCCGGTTGGCCCCCTCATGAAAGTGTTGATGATAGCCTTAACATTATCAAAACAGTCTTTTCTAAAAGGGAAACTTATGCAGTTGTAAAGGATGATGTTCCTATGGGATGTGTGGGGTTATTGTTTCATCCGGATACAAACCATTGGTGGGGTGATGGTGCAGCTGAACTGGGCTACTGGATTGGTGAAGAGTATTGGGGAAATGGCTATGCTTTTGAGGCATCCCATGCTTTAGTTGAAAGGGCATTTGATGAATTAGGGGTTAAAGAGATTTATGCAAGCTATCGGATTGAAAACAATCAATCCAAACGGGTTCTGGAAAAATTGGGATTTGAATATTATTCTGAATTAACCAATGAAAATTATCTGGGAGAATTTTTCCAGGAAATCGCAATGAAATTGGAAAAATAATTATATTAAAAGATATTAATTTTAACTAATGACAAGAACATGCAAAAATTGCGGATTTGTTAATCAGGACGATTATGATTTCTGTGCAAAATGCGGCACACCGCTGGTTGAAGGTTTAAGGCCCAACAATGTTTATGTTTATAGGGCTGATCAGCTTAAGATAAATAAAAAAGCACTTATTGCAGCTTACATTATAACCATTTTCCTATCATGGAGCGGATTTGTTGCAGGAATGATTTCAAAACATACAAATTTTGCTGTTTTTACTTTTTTTGGTTTTTTCATGCCGTTTTATTTGGTGCAATCAAAGCATCCGACTTTAAGAAAGCATGGTTTGATAATGATGATGATTTCATTGGTTGGTGTGGCACTTTCATTCTATGTAATGTTGCATTAGACAAAATGGAAAGTGATTTTTCCGAGTAATATCTGTATCGGGATTTGGAGCAAATTAGGCATGTTTTGACTCATTGCAGTGTCTATTGCATCTCCTCTGGACATGCTTCCCTGTACATTGCCGTTGCCCTCATAACCGAAGTATCCGTCATTTGCACGGATATCATCCACAATGTTGCCACCAAATATTGCTTGAGCACCTTCGCTACTTAAGCTAACGACCATATGTGGTGTAAAATGATATGTATAACTCATTATGTCACGGGCGGCACCATAAGGGTCTTGGGGATTGTCAATATGGACATTATGCAATGTTTGACCTTGTGAATTAAATGAACTTCCAGGATAAATCCATTCAAATCCGGCCACTGAAAGTGTTGCAGCCATATCTATACTTCCATCTTCTTCCATGTCCTCACAAACTATTAAAATAGGACTAACGAGTGTGGATGCAATAAATATTACCAGTATTGCCATTATTGATAAGATAATTAAATGTGATTTTTTCATATTAAACTTTTATAATAATTTATGGTATTAATACTTAACCTTTTTAATTATCAAAAACATATATTATTTCAAATAGAATTTTGGTGATATTGTGATTATAGGTGGTTCAGCTTCTCAAGATTTAGCAGCTCACGTTGCACGCGAACTCGATGAAGAATTATGTTATGTTGAAACTCGTAAGTTTCCTGATGGTGAAAGGTATTTGAGAATTAACGGTGAACTTGAAGACGAAGTGACCGTTATTCAGTCAACAGGATATCCTCAGGATGAAAATCTGATGGAATTGTTGTTCATAATTGCAAATCTTAAGGATTTGGGAGCTAAAAAAGTAAGGGCAGTAGTCCCATACATGGGTTATGCCAGACAGGAAAAACGTTTCAATCCAGGTGAGACAATTTCCGCTAAGATTATATGTGAATTGATTCAGGCAGCAGGCGCTGACGAATTCATCACTTTCAATATTCATGAGGAATGTGTCTTGAACTTCTTTGACATTCCTGCAAGAAACATCTCAGCAATGCCTGCAATTGCAGAATACCTGAATAAAAAATTCTTCAAGAAAAGTGACGAAAAGCCATTGATCATTGCTCCTGATAAGGGTGCATATGGTTTTGCACAGGAAATATCTGAAATAATCGGCTGTGACTGCACATATTTGACAAAAGTCAGATTAGGTCCGGATAAAGTGGAAACTAAAATCGTGGATGTGAGATGTGACAGTGAAAGTGAAAACACTGTCAATGTCGATTCTGTGAAAGGCATGCATGCAATCATCATTGATGATATCATTGCAACCGGAGGAACTATCGTCAATGCAATCAACATATTGAAGCAATATGGTGCATCATCAGTAGATGTATGTTGCGTACATCCGATATTGACCAATAACGGTGCCGTCAGAATCTACGCTGCAGGCGCCAATAAAATCATTGGAACAAACAGTTTGTCTTCAGACACTTCACGTGTATCGCTTGCAAAATCCATTGCCGACGCTTTGAGGGAATGAAATGGATAAGGAAGCTATTAAAAAGGAACTTGTCGAGAAATCCAACGATATTTTGGCAAAATATTCCGAACCTGACGTTGTTGAGGACATTTCAGTCATGAATATGTCTGCAAAGACAGTGTTCCTTGGTTCCCTTAAGATTTATAATACTGAAATCGTTCCTAATGTCATAAAAGATTTAAATAAGCAATTGAAAGGATATGGGGAGTTGATTGTAAGGGACCAGAGGGTCACTCCATGCTGCGCTCCAAGCTATATCCACATAAGTTTCAATATCACAATTAAAAACTAGATATCATGAAAGAATTCAAATTAAAATCGCCCTATAAACCATTGGGCGATCAACCAAACGCCATTAACTCTTTAGCTGAAGGCATTAATAATGGGGTTCGTGAACAGACTCTTTTAGGGGTGACAGGTTCAGGAAAGACTTTCACAATGGCAAATGTCATTGAAAAGGTCCAGAAGCCTACCCTTGTCATATCACACAACAAGACCCTGGCCGCCCAACTATATGAGGAATTTAAGGAATTCTTCCCGGACAATGCCGTTGAATATTTTGTCAGCTATTATGATTACTATCAGCCTGAGGCGTATGTGCCTAGAACAGACACTTTCATCGATAAGGAAGCCTCAATCAATGATGATATTGATATCATGAGGCATTCAGCCACCCAATCACTGCTTTCAAGGGATGATGTCATCGTTGTAAGTAGCGTAAGCTGCATTTATGGTATCGGTTCTCCTGAAGACTATGGCGAGTTCGCTTTTGGAATTGCAGTTGGAGATATTTATGAGCGTTCGGAAATATTGTCCCGTTTGGTATTCATGCAATATGAGCGAAACGACATAGAATTTGACAGGGGGCAGTTCAGAGTAAGGGGAGATGTAATTGAAATCAATCCTGTTCATGGAACTCCTCCTATAAGGATAGAGCTCTTCGGTGATGAGATAGATGCAATCAGCATAATTGACAAGGTCACAGGCAAAAAGCAGGAATCCCTAAACAGATATATGATTTTCCCTGCAAAGCACTTCGTTGTCGGCCAGGACAAGATGGACATTGCACTTTCAAAAATCAGAAACGAATTGGATGAAAGGCTGGCTGAACTGAACTCTATGGGGAAAATGCTTGAGGCTCAAAGGCTGGAACAGAGAACTCGTTTTGATATAGAAATGCTTCAGGAAATGGGATACTGTCCAGGAGTAGAGAATTATTCCATGCACTTGTCCGGAAGGGAATGGGGAGAAAAGCCATATTCTCTTTTAAAGTACTTCCCTGATGACTTTTTGACAATAATAGATGAATCTCATGTTACAGTTCCTCAAATCAGGGGAATGTACAATGGGGACAGGGCACGTAAGGAAACCCTTGTTGAGCATGGTTTCAGATTGCCGTCCGCTAAGGAAAACAGGCCTTTGAGATTTGATGAGTTCGAATCATCAGTAAATCAGGTAATCTACGTTTCAGCAACGCCTGGACCATATGAGCTAGCAAAATCTAGAAATGTGGTTGAGCAGATTATCAGGCCGACAGGTCTTGTGGATCCTGAAGTGTTGATTCGTCCGGTAACCGGTCAGGTTGAGGATTTGCTTAAAGAAGTAAGGCTGACTGCAGAGAAGGATGAAAGGGTACTTGTAACTACATTGACAAAGCGTATGGCAGAGGATTTGACAGACTACTATGCAAGAATCGGAGTCAAGGTGAGGTATATGCACTCTGAAATCGATACTCTTGAGCGGATTGATATTGTTGATGATTTAAGACGCGGTAAATTCGATGTGCTTGTTGGTGTAAACCTTTTAAGGGAGGGTCTGGACTTGCCTGAAGTGTCTCTGGTAGCTATTTTGGATGCCGATAAGGAAGGATTTTTGAGAAATGAAACTTCCCTGATACAGACCATCGGACGTGCTGCAAGAAACGTCAACGGCCGTGTAATAATGTATGTTGATGAAATGACCGATTCTGTTCAAAAGGCATATGACACCACACTTAAAAGACGCAAGCTGCAGATGAAATACAATGAGGTTCATGGAATCACTCCAAAATCAACTCAAAGGACCCTTAAGGAAAAACTCGCAGAAGAGGATGAAAAGTACAAGGGCATTGGTCGTGATGTCAGTAAAATACCAAAAGATGAGCTTAACTTGTTAATCCGTGATTTGGAAAAAGACATGAAGGATGCCGCAGCAAGACTTGACTTTGAAAGGGCGGCTGATTTGAGAAATAAGTTATATGCATTAAAAGGATTTGAAAAATAGTTGTCAATTTAATTTTTCTATTTTTTTAGTTGAACAAAATCATTAGTTATTTATATTCCTTTGAAACAAATGTATATTTGATGTTATTTTCAAAAAAACATGTTAAATTCGCATTAATTTTAATGATTTTCGCCGTATTGTCGGTTTCTATTGTTAGTGCAACTGACATTAATTCAACAGATACATTAACTGTCGATGATAATGGTGAACATATTGAATTAAGTGATGATTTGGATGAACTTGATGCAGGCGACTTACTGTCTGAAAAACCAACTCCTTTTATTCAGATTAATTCATCCGAGGTCGCTACGGGTGAAGAGATTGAAATTTCTCTTAAAGATTCAAATAATATGTCATTGGTTAATAAGAATTTAACAGCAACAATAAATGATGAAGAACACTTGCTTTTTACGAATGAAAATGGTACTGCAAATTTAATGCTTGATTTGCCTGCTAATTGTTATGTGTTGCAAGTTAATTTCTTAGGAGATGATGATTATGCTCCTGTCAGTAAGACTTTTGATATAACTGTTTCAAAAATCAATACTACACTTTCTTTTGGTCCGACAGGTTTAAAAAACGGCGAGTATCTTTATGCTTACCTTAGTGACATTAATGGAAATCCTATACAAAATATTTCGCTGTCCTTTATTGTAAACAATAAGGTGTATACATATAATACCAATTCTGATGGTCGTGCAGGACTGAAGATTAGCCTGTCTGTAGGATCACACGTTATAACCGTTAGCTTTGATGGAAATGACTATTATAATCCTGTCAGCCAGACGGTTAACATAATGGTTCTCATACCTACTTCAATCGTTATCGGCAATTCAATACTCCTAACAAATGGTTATTTGAGGATATATCTGAAAAGTGCTACTCAATCTGTAATTGCTAATCAGATTGTAAAAATCACAATCAATAATAAGGTTTACACTAAAAGGACAAATTCCGAAGGGATTATCATTTGTAAACCTAAATTGGGAACCGGTAAGATTTCCATCAAAGTTGAATTTGGCGGAACTTCAACAGTGGCATCTTCTCAGGCTTCAAAGCAGGTCACTGGAATTAAAGGAGATCCTAAAAATCCTTTGAAATCAAAGATTCCTTTGAAAAATGGCGTTCCTAATGTTGATTATATGACTGGAAGTTATGTGATGGCTGATGGGGATATGAAATACACTCTTTTAAAGTCACAATATAAAGAGGTCTTAAAAAGAGACAGCTATTGCTTATATATGAAAAAGAAATTAAGCAAATACACTTTCTTCAAATCCAAGGCCGAACCAAAACTCAATCACATTATCAAAAGGGAAAAATGGAATGTTATTGAAAGGGCTCTCAATACTAAGGTTGTTAAGAAAAATAAGAATGGATATTGGCCTGGCCAGATTACAGTTTCCCTTAAGGGAAAATCTTATACCTATGCTGAAGTGAGGGATGTTCAAAATACTGGTTATACATGTGGGCCGACCTCTGCCAGTATGTGCACTCAGGTTTTGAGAAACTACTACTGTGAAAAGTATCTGGGTCAAAAAGCCGGTTCAAATTCTTACAGCGGTTCAAGCACCAGCGGCCTTAAGAAAGCTTTGCAGAAATTCAATTTTAAATGCAGCTTTTATTATAAAAGTTCATTTAATAAGGCTTTAAAACATCTCAAAAAAGGTGGTTGTGCTTTAATATTCCATACTTGGAATCATTATGTGGCCATTTTAGATATAAGCAAAGACGGTAAGAAGGTACTGGTCGGTAATCCTTCAGGGGATTATGACTATGGAAGCCATGATATTCCTACCAACTGGTTAACCGTTAAGCATATGAAAAAGTGCTTTAACAACTATGATACTTCCGGTTTGATTGTAAAGCTTAAATATAAGCTAAGCAAATCAACAAAAAACAAGATCAATTGCTTTTATTCAAGTATGGGTACCAAATGGACTCGTCAAAATGTAAAAGAAAGGTTACCTCAAATTGAAGATCCTTTCTATTAATTCTTTTTTTTATTTTTTTTTCAATATTTCTTTAATGCTAAAAGATTTTTCTTTCAGTTCAATATTGTTCAGTCTCATATCGCAATATTTAATAATTTTAGAACTAATAGTTAAGAATATCTGATTTTGAAATTACTTTTCAAATGCTCTCTAAAGTATTTTATATACTGGAGTATCTAATATTATTAAGGAGTTTAATTATGACTGATGAAGATAAAAAAATGATTGTCATCAAGGGTGCACGTGAGCATAATCTGCAGGATATTGACGTCAGTGTCCCTCGTGATGAGTTTATTGTAATTACAGGTCTCAGTGGGTCTGGAAAGTCTTCACTAGCTTTTGATACAATCTATGCTGAAGGACAGCGCAGATATGTTGAATCATTATCCGCTTATGCAAGACAGTTTCTGGGTCAGATGAAAAAGCCTGAAATGGAATCAATTGAGGGTTTGTCCCCTGCGATTTCAATTGACCAGAAAACAACCAGGGAAAATCCAAGGTCAACTGTAGGTACAATCACTGAAATCTATGATTATCTAAGATTACTGTTTGCAAGGATTGGAATTCCTCATTGTCCGAATTGTGGAAAGGAAATATCACAACAGACCATTGGTCAGATTGGAGATTCAGTCATTGAAGAGGGAGAAGGGGTCAAAATTCATATTTTGTCTCCGGTAGTTCGTGACAAGAAGGGCCAATTCAAGGATGTCCTGGATGATTTGAGAAACAAGGGATTTGTAAGGGTCCGTGTTGATGGTGAAGTCAGGGATTTGGATGAGGACATTGAGCTTGCAAAGACCTACAGGCACAATATCGATGTTGTAGTCGACAGGTTGAAAATCAGAAAGGATGTTGACTTTAAAAGAAGACTTGTGGATTCTCTGGAAACTGCAGCGGAATTCACAGATGGTTTGATTACTGTTTTGTTTGACAATGGTGAGGAGGAATATGAGAAAAAATACTCTGAGCACTTTGCCTGCGTTGACTGCGGTATAAACTTTGAGGAACTGACTCCAAGGATGTTTTCATTCAACGCTCCTCAGGGGGCATGTCCTGAATGTAATGGTATCGGTTCCAAAATGGAAATCGATCCGGATTTGATTGTTCCGGACAAGTCATTAACATTAAACGAAGGGGCAATTGCACCTTGGTCAAAGTCAGCCAAAAGGGAAAATTATTATTATCAAATGCTTGAAGCAGTTTCAAATCATTTCAACTTCAGTATGGACATTCCATTCAAAGAATTGGATAGTGAATATCAAAATACAATTCTTTATGGCTGCAAGGATAAGATTCCGTTTACTTTCAAAAGAAGAAACAAGTCCTATATGGTAAATCGTAAGTTTGAAGGCGTAATTCCAAGAATGGAGAGATTATACTTTGAAACCAAATCCAACTACTCAAGAAAATACATTTCCAAATTTATGAGCGACAGGAAATGTCATGTCTGTGACGGAAAACGTTTAAGGCCCGAAATATTGGCTGTTACTGTCGGCGGAAAATCAATCATTGACGTGTGTGATTTGGCTATTAAGGATTCATATAAGTTCTTCCAGGATTTGGAGTTGACTGAAAGGGAGATGTTCATTGCAAAAGAGGTCTTAAAGGAAATTAAGGAACGCTTAAGCTTTTTGGTTGAAGTGGGACTTGACTATCTGTCAATGTCAAGGTCTTCAGGTACCCTTTCCGGTGGTGAGGCTCAAAGAATCAGGCTTGCGACTCAAATAGGTTCAGGTCTGGTTGGTGTTCTATACATTTTGGATGAGCCAAGTATCGGACTTCACCAAAGGGATAACATTAAGCTAATTGAGGCGCTTAAAAGACTTAAAGACTTGGGAAATACTCTTGTCGTCGTTGAGCATGATGAGGAGACCATTCTGTCTGCAGATCACGTTGTTGACATTGGTCCTGGAGCGGGCGAGCATGGAGGTAAAGTCGTAGCTCAGGGAACTCCATTGGACATCATGAACAATCCTGACTCAATTACAGGCCAATACATCTCAAGAACTAAAAAGATTGATGTTCCTAAAGAAAGGCGTAAGGGAAACGGCAAATTCATAAAAATCATTGGTGCTGCTCAAAACAACCTGAAGGAAATCGATGTTGAAATTCCATTGGGTTTGTTCACCTGTGTGACCGGTGTAAGCGGTTCAGGTAAAAGCAGTTTGATTAATGAGATTCTTTATAAGGGAGCACAGGGCAAATTGTCCAAAAAATTCATGTTTGCAGGTAAATACAAGGAAATTGAAGGATTGGAGAACATTGACAAGGTCATTGCAATTGACCAAAAACCGATTGGAAGAACTCCAAGGTCAAACCCTGCAACATACACAGGAGTATTTACAGATATTCGTGACTTGTTTGCAAACACTCCCGAGTCAAAGGCAAGGGGTTACAAGCCTGGAAGATTCTCCTTCAACGTTAAGGGCGGAAGATGTGAAGCGTGTACCGGTGACGGTATCGTTCAAATTGAAATGCACTTTTTGGCTGATGTTTATGTTCCATGTGAAGTCTGTGGCGGTAAAAGATACAATGAAGAGACTTTGGATATAAGATACAAGGGTAAAAATATCTATGAAGTTCTGGAAATGACCGTCGAGGAAGCATTGGAATTCTTCGAAAACATTCCAAAAATTACTAAAAAGCTTCAGACTTTATATGATGTCGGTTTGGGCTACATGAAAATAGGTCAGCCTGCAACAACACTATCCGGTGGTGAAGCTCAAAGAATCAAGCTTGCAAAAGAACTGTCAAGAACCAGTACTGGTAAAACATTATATATTCTTGACGAACCGACTACAGGTCTTCACTTTGCAGATATCAAAAGATTGTTGGAAGTTCTGGCAAGATTGACCGATGCGGGCAATTCAGTCGTTGTCATTGAGCACAATCTTGATGTCATTAAAACTGCCGACCACATTATCGACCTTGGTCCTGAAGGCGGTGACGGTGGAGGCGAAGTGATTGCTACTGGAACCCCTGAAGAAGTGGCTGAAGCAGGAACCTATACTGGAGAATTCTTAGAGCGTATGCTGAATGAAAATATAACTCCTTATGCAAAAGAATTGGTAGAAGATATTGGAAAATAATTATCTTCTTTCACATCCTTTTCTTTAACTTTTTTTTTACAATAATCTTGAAAATTTTTTTCTCAAATATTAATTGTATATAGGATTAGCGATAAAATTATTATCTATATCTTCTATATTTTTGAGGCAATTTTGTGAACCTTAAAAGAATTTCAATAATTTTAATGGCATCAATAATAATGATTCTTAGTGTAGGTGCCATATCAGCAGGAGATGATGTTCAGATGAACATTAGGTTTCAATGAGACTTTACCTGTGGCTGGTGATGATAATGGATATCAAATCCTGAATGAGGGTAATCAAACATCTGATGATGGCAATCAATCCACTGCTGAAAACGTTACAATACCAAAAATCAAAACTAAGGTTCAGGCAGACCAGAAAGCCGCAATATATAAAAAGAATTCATATTTCATCATAAAACTGCAGGACAAGAAAAACGTATTTCTAAAGAATGTGAAATTAAAAGTAACGGTCAAATCGGACAAAATGACAAAAACATTCAATATCTCTACAAACTCAAAAGGCATTGCCAAATTCAACACCAATGGATTGAAGATCGGCAGATTTGAACCACCCCACCCTAAAAGAGGGTGGGGATTCCTGAATTTTTTTTCACTTAATAATGGTTAATTTAAGTATTTTTTCAGGCTATCTCCGTTGAACCAGCGGTTTAGAATATTAATTGCTGCGTTTGTGTCCCTATCAAGTGTTTTTCCGCATTTTTGACATTTCCAGTTGCGTGTTTTGATTTTTAACTCTTTGTTTATGTGTCCGCAGTGGTGGCATGTTCGGCTTGTG
>NZ_JBGUPC010000033.1:0-17058 GCF_045130115.1 Methanobrevibacter sp. | reverse complement strand
TTCGGTCCATATGCCATGGTAGTTCAGATGGGAGAACGCTAGACTGAAGATCTAGATGTCGCTGGTTCAAGTCCGGCCCATGGCATTTAATTTTAACTTATTTTTCTTAATCTTTTAATATCATTTCAGTGTTTTCAAAATTCAATTCTAAAAATAGTTTTTAAGATAGATTAAGAAGTGGTGATGGATTTTTTTTTAATTTGATCTTCGTTATAATGTGATAGGTTTTGGTTTTACCTGTGTGTTTTCTCTTAAATCTTTGTATGCCTTAACGATTTCATAACCGTTGTCACTGCCGATTAAATCTGCTCCGCCGGTCAATATCTGGTTTGCAAACTTATATTCGTTTATGCCACCATAGATTTCGATTTTGATTTTTGGAGCATATTTTTGGATGATATTTATGTCATTGACATTTTCAAAGATGTGATTTGGGCTCACGAATCCGGTTGAATTTTTAATGAAGTCTGCCCCGGAGTTTTCAGCAACTTTTGCGGCATTTGCCTTTTGATAGTCTTCCAAAGCTTTGGTTTCCATGATCACTTTTAAAATCTTGTCGCCCATGACTTCCTTGATTTGCCTTATTTCATTTTCAAGCAGATTATATTTTTCATCTTTCAGGTAGCTTAAATTGATTACAACCTCGATTTCGTCTGCTCCTTTTTCAATCAGTTCCTGAGTTGCTGCGATTTTACTTTTGGTGTCGTCAAAACCTAGCGGAAATCCGACTACACTTCCAACCTTGATGTCGCTGTCAGCCAATATTTCTTTAGCTAATGGCACGTAGGTTGGTGATATGACGACTGAATGGAAGTTCAATTCTTTTGCTTTTTCGAGAAATTCCTTCATTTCGCTTTCAGAAATCATATTATTTAAATTAGTGTAATTTATTAGGCTTGCCAATTGCTTTGAATTTTTTATATTATAGACCATAATATCACTCTCTCAATTAGTTAGTATATGTACGAACATTATATTTAAATATTTTCATGCCAATTTCTTCATCATGTAAGGGCCAACTTTTTCATAGCCGAACTTGCGATAATAGTTTCTGGTGCCTATTCCACTGATGATAGCCATTTCATCCTTGCCGTTATCGATGGCAATGTTTTCAGCTTCTTTCAGGAGTCTTTCACCAAATCCGGTATGCTGGCCGATTTTTGGATTTTTGCCTCCGATTTTAATCATGTTTCCATAGACATGCAATTCACGGATTAAAGCGGTGGTGTCGGTAATCTCCTCTCTAAAATGATTTTTGGAAGGCAGTCTCAACCTTATGAATCCTGCAATGCTTTCCTCATTAATGTCTTCAATTGAAAGGAAATGTTCCTGACCATTGCATGCAGTATAGTTTTCGCTGAACAGTTCAAAGTCATCTAAGGTATATTCCCTGGATGTTTTCTTATGGCCGATTTCACGGCAACGGATGCATTGGCAGTCTATATGTTCCTTTTCGAGGTTGTTGTAAACAAGTTCTCCAAGGTTTGATTTCTTGACGCCCGCTTCAATAAGAGTTGAAGGAATGTCCCTTTGTATTCTCATGGTTCTGACCCATTTTGGAAGAATCGCTTTCACTTTTGTGATAAGTTCGACGGCCTCATCGTCATTATACGGTTCATATCCGCCGTTTTGCCATAGGTCATACAGTTCGCTTCCCTTAGTCACCAGGCACGGATATATTTTGAGCATGTCCGGCTTGAAATTGTCATCGCTGAACAATTGCTTGAACATTTTCAAATCCTGGCTTTGGTTTGAGAAGAGTCCCGGCATCATGTGCATGGCAACCTTAACGGCAGAATCTCTTAGAAGCTGATTTGCTTCAACAACATCCGCTATTGTATGTCCACGTTTGATTTTTATGTATAAGTCATCTGACAATGTTTGAACACCAAGTTCAACTCTTGTCACACCAAAATCAAGCATCCGGTTGATATGTTCTTTTTTGCAGTAATCCGGACGTGTCTCAAATGTCATTCCGACGCATCGGACTTTTGAATTTTCATTTACCCTTTGCGCTTCATCAATCAGGACATAATCGTTTGGAGGGTAAGTCTTCAACACTCCCTTTTCAAAGGATCTTATTTCTTCATAGTCAAGATTGTAATCATAATTGGTCGGTTTGTTTTCCATAATCAATCCAAAATCACACATTGCCTTCAGGCATTGTGATACGAACCATTGCTGATAGCATAAGTCCCTTGAAGGGAAGGTTCCGCCCATGATGATCAATTCGACCTTATCGATTGGATGGCCGATTTTTTTAAGCTGTTTCAACCTATTGAAACACTGGACGTAGGGGTGGTATTCATACATTCTTCCCCTAAGTGCTGCAGGTTCCTCACCTGTATAGCTCGGAGGGGCAATATCGCTTTCAGGACAATAGAAACATCTTCCATGCGGACATTTGTGGGGATGGCACATGACTGCAACAATTGCAACACCTGACATTGTTCGGGTAGGCTTTTTCTTCAGGATTCCTGAAACGATTTCCTTTTCTTCAGGCTTGGCATATTCAAGAATATCCGCATTGCTCATGAACTTGGAAAGCTTCAGGTCACGGCACAGCTGCCTTTTTTCGACTTCAAGTTCCCTTCGTGTTGTAATCTTGCCGTCAAGAATGTCATCAATTATAATTCTGCATGCTTTTTCCATTGTCTTCACCATAACTACAATAGTTAACTTTATATACGGGTGTTATTTAAATACTTAATGAAATAAAATGTATATTATATAAAAAATTTAATGAAGGTGAAAAAATGAAAATTAGAGAATTTATCGGATCAACCGTTTTAGATAAAAATGCAAATGTAGTAGGTAAAGTAGATAATGTTGATTTTGACACTGAAACTGGTAAAATCGAAACCATTACTTTAACTTTACAAAAAAATATCTTCTCTAAAGATGAACTTGAAATTGCTTTTGACGATATTGCAACTATCGGTGCATACATTATCTTAAACAAAGAAATCACAAAAGAAGAAGAAGTTGAAGAAGCTGAAACTGTCGAAATAGAAATTCAAGACGAAGAATAGACAGGTATTAAAATGGTTTTTGATGCAAGAGGATTGGAAATTGCTCTTGATTCCTATGTCAGATATGTGGATACAGGAACAATCGGCAAAGTGCTGGATGTAAAAACACAGGATGGCATGGAATGGGTAAAACTCGATAAAACCGATTTATGGTATCGTTCTAATCTAGTTGAATTGCTTGATGATAAGGACATTAAAAAGTCCACTCTATATGATGACAGGGACAATCAGGACCTGGACATCGAAGCAATGAAAGAAAAAGCAAATGCATTGGAAGACATGCAAATGGATTCCAGTGTAGCTGAAGGTGGAGGTTAAATCCCACCTTTTAATTATTTGCGAACAATCTTATTTTTTCGGCTAGCTTAGGACCGATTCCTTCAACTTTTTGTAACTCATTTTCAGAAACACCACTCAAATCATTTCCAAAGATATTGACCAGATTTCTAGCTCTTTTTCTTCCAAGTCGCTTAACGCTGATAACCAATGGAATGATGTCTTCTTTAACGCCGTAATATAATCTGGCGGATAGGATGTCAAAGTCTTTTAAGTTGGAATAATTCCCTAAAACTTCTGAAGTGTCCTTTGCAAATTTGACAAGGCGTGATGCTTCATAAGCGGATCTTCTGGTTGAAGCGGAGTATACGCTGTATCTGTTTTCAATCTCGTATTCGTTTCTCTCATCAATCCACTCCATCAGGGATACTGCAGTTGCTTCTGGGTTGCCGATATCGACTGCAAAGAGGCCGGCTTCTGATAGCTTGTCACGAACAGGATCTTTTGATTTTCTGCCCTTAAATGAAATCAGAGGCACATCAGGTGTTTCGCATAATGCGTAAATGAATTCATTGACATTGATTTCTGTGATTCCTGAAATGTATTCCTTGATTTTAACCGCAGTTTCAACAGAATAATTGGATTTGGCTATTAGGCTTCCGAAATCAGTTGTTTTTAATCCTTCAGGGGTTGCCCTTATTATTCCATTTTGAAGAAGGAATTCCAGTGAATTTTCAAGTTCATATCTAATGCTGTCGGCAGCAAACATTGCCATTGAAGGATTGTTTGCCATTTGGTATCCATATAATGTTTTTGAGAAGAATTCAGTCAATTCATCCAAATTTTTGGAAAGAGTTGATGCGATTTGGGCAATAATCTGTTTTAGGATTGCATCCTTATTGTCAACAAGCTTTGAATTGGTCAGTTCAATTTCGCCTTTGATATAGTATGCCTCCAGATTCATGGCTTCATCCATGGTTTTTGCAATCAGATAGGAGTATCCGACATCGTCATATTGAGGTCTTCCGGCTCTTCCGGACATCTGCTCGTAATCAAAAACAGGAATAGGCTGAGGGCCTTGTGCAGTCCATCGTGTATTGTCCCTTATGACAACAGTCTTTGAAGGCAGGTTAACTCCATACATCAGACTTGGAGTTGCTGTAATCATTAAAATGTTTCCGTTTCTGAATTCATCTTCAATAATCTCTTTTTGTTCATTGAAAAGGCCGGCATGGTGGAATGCCACTCCATGTTCTATGCTTTCGGCCAATTTAAGGCAGGTTGTTGTTGGAAGTGAACCCTTTCTTTTTGGAATGTCCAGTATTTTTTCTGCAACCTCTTTAAAGCTTTCCCTTTGCTTAACATTAATCTTTTTGTCAATCTTTTTGGAAACGTATGTTGCAAGGCTTTCCGTAAATCTTCTGGTTGAAACAAAAGCCAATGCCTGTGATGAGTCTTTGATTGATTTTTCCAATACCTTTACAATGACATCATTTTTGTTTTTCGTATTGAACATCTCCGCATCCAATACTTCCTTATGCAACGGCACAGGCCTGTAGTCATGCTCAACGCATTTTCCTTCAAGCCACCCTTCAATCTCTTCAATATTTCTCAGGGTAGCGGATAATGCGATTATTCTCATTGAAGGATTTATGATTTTTGCCCTTGTTATTGCAGCTTCAAGAGTAGGGCCTCTTGTGAATTCCCCAATCATATGGAACTCGTCAATTATCAATGTGTCGACGTCCCTCAGGGTGTTCCAGGAAAATCTTGTAAGTGCGTCAAATGATTCAAAAACCATGACTGACAAATCTGAGCTTGCCGGATGCTTTCCGACACTGATTCCATGCTCCTCAAAAGCCTTGAACTCTTTCACTTTTTCGTTTTGAATTGAAAGCAGTGGTGCTGCATAGACTGCCTTTCCGCCATTGAGTATTGTCTTCAGGGCAGGCAACACTCCCAGAACGGTTTTACCGCTTGCAGTTGGAATGCAGATAATATAATTTGATTTGTCTTCCAGATAACCGGATTCAATCACCGCTTTTTGAGCAGGATTGAACTCTTCAATATAAGGGTAAGCACTGTTGATTATTGTTTTGATGTCGTCTCTTAAATTTTCCATTTTTATCATTTAATTTTTATTTTCTTAATATATATTAAATATTTCCAGAGAGCATTTGAAAAGTATTTGGGTAACAATTATATATAACTAAATTATAAAATATTTACAAATTAACTTATTTAAGGAGACATAACTTATGGCAATTAAAGTAGAAGTATTTTCAACTAGTACCTGTCCACACTGCCCAGCTGCAATTGATGCGGCAGAAAAAGCTAAAGACAAATTAGGTGAAGCAATTGAGGTAGAAGCAATCAAAATTGATGATCCTGAACACCCAGAATACAGACAAAGAGCAGTTGATTATCAAATCATGGCAGTTCCTACAATTGTAATTGACGGTGAAGTAACCTTCGTAGGCGCTCCTTCTGAAGACGAATTGATTGACGCACTTGAATCTAAATTATAGATTCTCTCTTTTTTTATTTTTAAAATGACTAATGACAATTATATGGGCGTGACAACCGGAACAATAGCTACTGCCTGTTCCCTAGCCGCTTTGGATGCAATTTTGGACACTTCTGATATCGCATGCGTTAAGGTTGAAACCCCCAAGAAGACTTTGGACATCATTATCGATGAATGCAAAAGGATTTCACCAACCAAAGCATATGCTGTAGCTCATAAAAACCCATATAATGATCCTGATGTTACAGTTGACCTGGCAATCGTGTCAACTGTCGAAATTTTTGATAAAACCGGTGAAGAATGTGTTGTCATTACCGGTGGGCAAGGCGTTGGAAAAATCACAAAGCCCGGCCTTCAGATTCCTGTAGGGGATTATGCAATAAATCCTGTTCCCCGTCGCATGATTTTGAAAAACTTGAAAGATAAGATACCTGAAGGCAAAGCCGCAAAGGTCACCATTTCCATTCCTGAAGGTGAAAAGATAGCCAAAAAGACAATGAATCCAAAATTAGGCATCGTCGGAGGAATATCTGTTTTGGGAACAACAGGGATTGCAAGATCCATGTCCAGTGAGGCCTACAAAAATTCCATTGTCACTCAATTGGATGTTGCCCTTGCTTCAAACATTGGTAATCTGGTTTTCGTTCCTGGAAACATAGGCGAAAAATTGGCATTGCAACGATTGGATGTTACAAAGGAACAGATTGTTCAAACAGGCAATTATGTAGGGTTCATGTTTGAGGAGGCAGAAAAAAGGGGAATTACCGAATTCACATTCTTTGGCCATATGGGCAAACTGATTAAGGTTGCTGGAGGATTATTCAACACCAAACATGCTGTTGCCGACGGCAGGCGTGAGATAATGGTTGCACATGCGGCAATCTGTGGTGTTGGCCAGAAAGACCTTCAAAGATTGTTTGATTCCAAAACAACCGATGACATGATGGATATTCTAAATGAACTTGACGTTTCAGTTGAAGTTTCAAACAGCATTGCAAATGCAATCAAAGACAGGTGCAAGCAACGCTTTGATTTGGATTTGAATGTGTTCCTGGTGGATATGGAAGGAAATTTTTTAAACGACAATATGGAAATTGCAAGTAATCAGCACAATATTTAAAGTCCCTATTTTTTAGAACAAATCAGCATTTGACAACTGATAGTAACTGATTAATTATTTAAACAATAATTTTATTATATATTATATAGTGAATTATTGGAGTTTATTTTTATGAAAATAGCTATGGTCGGTCAGTTCCCTCCCCATGTCGGAGGGGTTGGTGTTCATATTCATACCCTATCAAAAAAATTGGTTGAGATGGGTCATGAAGTTTATGTGATAACTTATCCTCACAAGGAAATCCGAGATATTGATGGAATTCATGTCATTCCAACAAAAGGGCTTAGCATTAAAGGCGTCAGAGGATTGATGTTTAAGAAGAATGCTAAAAAGGCATTGAACAAGCTTATAGAAAAGGAAGACATTGACATTATTCATGGCCATTACCTGTTCCCTGCAGGAGCGGCTGCCGTTGAGGCCGGAAAGGAACATGGTATCAAGACATATGTCACAGCACACGGTTCCGACATGTTTGAATTGTATAAGAATCAATCTTTCATGCGTTCAACAATCAGGAAGGTATTGGAAGATGCGGACGGTGTCTTTGCAGTGAGCAATGCCTTAAGGCATGAGATAATCGCAACAGGCGTTGTTGGCATATCCAACAAAACCAAACTTTCATGGAACTCCGTTGACATCAATAAATTTTCAACAAAAGCTAACGATTCATTTAAAAGGGAATACAGGCTTACAGATAAGCCAATCGTTCTTTTTGTAGGCAACTTAATCAAAAGGAAAAATGTTGATTCACTTCTCGAGGCCAAAAAAGTCGCAAACAGTGACTATTATCTTGTGATTGTTGGAGACGGGCCGCTGTTTAAAAAGCTCAGAAAGAAAGTTGAAGAGGAAAACATTCGTGATGTGATATTCACTGGGGCTCGCGATGATGTGGAGGACATCATTCCCAGCTGTGATGTTTTGATCTTGCCGTCCTATTCTGAAAGTTTCGGTTTGGTTTTGATTGAGGCATTGGCCTGTGGAAAGCCTGTTATCGGAAGCGATGTTGGAGGCATAACCGAAATTATCAATGACGATGTTGGTTTATTGGTCAATCCAACCAAGATTTCATCAATTGCTATGGCAGTCGACAGGATTGTCAATGATGAAAACTTAAGGCTTGTCCTGTCAATGAATGCAAGAAACAGAGCATTGGATTTTGCGGTAGTTGACATTCCATATGAGGAGCTCAAACCATGAAAAAGATTGTCAGGTCTCCTGGTTCAGCAACAATAATCAATGCCATTGCCACTGGTTTCGGTTCAGCATTCGGAATATGTCTGGACATAAAATGCGAAGCGAAGTCGATCTCAAGCGGAATTGAATGCACTAATGATGTTGGAGCGGACACTGGATTAATGGATTTGTGTGTTCGGAAGGTATTTGATCACTATGACATTGATGAGAATGATTTTGGAGTCAGCCTAAAGACAAAATCCACTTTGCCTATGGCGTCAGGCCTTTCAAGCAGCAGCGCTTCATCAAATGCAATCGTTAAGGTCACATCTGAAATTATTGCAGAGGAGTTTGATTTGAGTCATTTGACTGATTTGGAAGTGGTCAATATGGCTATTGATGCATCTCTTGATGCGGGCGTTACAATTACAGGTTCCTTTGATGATGCAACTGCTTCATACTTTGGTGGAGTCGTTGTAACCGACAATAAAAACAGGAAATTCATCATTAATGAAAAGATGGATGAACATGACATTTTGATATATATGCCAAATTTCCATTCAAAATCAGGCGAATCGGATGTTGAGCGAATGAAAGTTCTCTCTCCTTTGGTTGAAACCGCATACGATTTTGCATCCAAAAAGGAATATTTCAAGGCAATCAATTTAAATGGTTTGATTTATGCATCTACATTGGGATTCGATTCTGCAATCGCAATCGATGCTCTTCAGGCAGGGGCATTTGCATCAGGCCTGTCCGGAACAGGTTCAGCTTTTTTTGCAGTTGTTGAT
The DNA here is from genome assembly GCF_045130115.1 of Methanobrevibacter sp. Taxonomy (GTDB): domain Archaea; phylum Methanobacteriota; class Methanobacteria; order Methanobacteriales; family Methanobacteriaceae; genus Methanocatella. The sequence continues at coordinate 8,139 of NZ_JBGUPC010000033.1, read as the reverse complement.
AACGATTCAACAGATGATGTCCAGGATGCATGGAGCAAATATGAAGGGCAAGTAATTGAAACTGCCGTGGACAATGATGGATGTTGTTTATTATAATCCCCGAGATTTTTTCTTCAATTTAAAAAATAAACATATAGTTTATATACTATGATTCCAATAAATTATATTATTATCAATTTGGTGATTTTTTTGAAAAGTAACAATAACGAAATCTCTTTTGAAAATGAAAAAGAAGCTAAAATACTTCTCGAAAAATCCCGAGTGCGTATTGATGAAATTGATAATGAGTTATGTGATTTAATTTCCGAGAGAACCTCTCTAGCAAAGGATATTGTCTTTTCTAAGCAATATCTTGGAATGCCTATTTATGATGAAAATCGGGAAAAGGCAGTCCATGAAAAAATTGAGAAGTTGGCTAGGGAAAAGGATCTCGATGTTGATATTATTGATCAAATCGTAAATATGCTAACAATTTTAAGTAAAAATGAGCAGAAAGAAATTTTAAGGAGGAATGTTGATGGGCAATATTAGAACTTCATTTGTTAAACGTTTAGCAAAAGAACTTATTGAAACTCATAAAGGTGTTTTCACTACTGATTTTGAAGAAAATAAAAAATTAGTACAAGAATACTCTACTGTAAGTACTAAACATTTAAGAAATAAAATTGCAGGATATGTTACAAGGCTTGTAAGGTTAGAACAAACCCAAGACTAAGCTTTTTTCATATTTTTTTACACTTTTTTTTATAAAACTCTTTTTTTTTAATTTATACTTTTTAATTATTCCAATTGATATTTTGATTAAAGTATATTAATACGATTAAATAAAAATATATATGTATATTTTGTTTAGTTACCATATTGAACAAAATTTTGATTAATACTTTTTAAGAAATAGGTGAACTTAATGGATTTGATAGTAGCAAAATTTGGAGGAACCTCGGTTGGTGATGGTTCCAGGATTAAAAAAGCGGCGCAGTCCGTTGTAAATGAGTATATGAAAGGAAATCAGATAGTGGTAGTAGTTTCAGCAGTAAACAAGACTACTGATGAACTTATAGGATTATCTGATGAAGCTGTTGGCGCTAGTTTGACCGATAAGCAGAAGGCAGAAATAATGGCTATGGGTGAATTGACTAGTGTTAGATTGTTTTCAGCAACTATTGAATCTTTAGGAGTCAAGTCTGAATATATTGATCCATATCATGAATTATGGCCAATTGTAACTGATTCTAATTCCTTAGAGGCAAGCATTGATTTCAATACCACTACTAAAAAGTCAGAGGGTATTAAGAATCTTGTCAATCAAGGGATTATACCGGTTGTTTGCGGATTTTTAGGACAGGGTCCTAGCGGTGAGGTCACCACTCTCGGAAGAGGTGGAAGTGACATTACAGCATTCCTGCTTGGGCACTGCTTGGATGCAACTGAAGTTGTCATTGTAACTGATGTGGAAGGTGTAATGTCAACTGACCCTAATAAAATTGAGGAAGCTCAATTGTTAGATGAGATATCCGTCGAGGAAATGAGGGATTTGGCCACTCATGGAGCACAGGTCCTGCATCCTCATGCATTAAAATACAAAGATCCATCCATTTCTGCAAAAATTATCAATTTCGCACATGGAGACTTGTCTTCAAAGGGAACACGTATTGTAGGCCCCTTTGAAGGAGACATGCTGAAGTGTGTAACTATGTATAAGAACCCTATTTCACTTATAGCCATTGTTGGTGAAGCAATGCTTAAAAAAACCGGCTTAATAGCTACTTTATCTGGAAGCCTTGCCGATTCAGAGATTAACATTTTCGGTATTTCAGCAGGCCAGAATTCAATTACAACATTTGTAGATAAGTCAGATTCCAACAAGGCATATCATTTATTGCATCAGGTTGTTGTAGACACTGATGTATTAAGTTCTCTATCATTGGGAAGAGACACAGCAATGATTACATTTGTAAGTCCTGATATTATTGACACTCCAGGAATAATTTCAGATATTACAGAACCACTCAGAAAAAATGAAATCAACATTGTCGAGATTATTTCATCACAAACAGCAATTGTACTATTTGTTAACTGGGAAGATGGTGAAAAAGCACGCGAATTAATTAATGAGGTTTTAGAATGAATTTTGAAGGAACATATGTTGCAATGGTAACACCATTCACAGAAGATAAAGAAATTGATGAAGAAGGTTTTAGATCAAATATAAACTATCTAATCGATAAGGGCGTATCAGGTTTGGTTGGTGCAGGTACCACCGGTGAATCTGCTACAGTAAACCATGAAGAACATCAGAAAATCATCGACATCCTCGTTGACGAAGTCAATGGAAGAGTCGAAACTATAGCTGGAACTGGAAGTAATGCAACTTCAGAAGCACTTTCTTTAACTAAATATGCATTAGATGCCGGTGCTGATGCTGCATTGTTAATTACTCCATATTACAACAAACCACAGCAGCATGCTTTGATTGATCATTATACCACAATTGCCAATTCTGTTGACATTCCACTTATATTATATAATGTACCGTCACGTACAGGAATAAACATGGATGTTGAAACTATTGTCGAATTGGCAAAAGTTGATGGTATTGACGCTGTTAAAGAAGCAAGCGGCAGTGTCGACAAAGTATCAGACATTTACAGGGCACTTACCCATGAAGGACTTGAAGATGACTTCAACATCCTTTCAGGTGAAGACTCATTGACTTTGCCTCTCATGGCGGTCGGTGCAACCGGTGTAATTTCCGCTTCCGCAAATATTGATGCAAGAAGAATGGTTTTAATGGTTGACAGTGTTTTGAATGATGACTATACAAGAGCAATGGAACTTCACTATGAAATGGTCGAATTGATTAGGGCATTGTTCATTGAAAGTAATCCTGTACCTGTTAAAACTGCAATGAATCTTATGGGATTGCCATCCGGACCATTAAGAAAACCTTTAGTTGAAATGAAACCGGAAAATCTTGAAATTCTTAAAAAAGCATTAAAAGATTCTGAATTAATATAATTAGGTAATAATATGATTAGAGTAGCAGTAACTGGAGCTGCAGGAAGAATGGGCTCCGGAATTATTAGAAAAATCACAGAACAAGATGATATGGAAGTAGTTGCAGCTATTGAAATGCCAAACACTCCTCTTGCTGGTAGGGATGCTGGCCTTCAAGCTGGAACCGAAGAGTTAGGGGTTGAAATTACCGGCTCTGAAAATTTGGAAGAAACATTAAAGGCAGCAAAACCTGACGTATTGGTTGATTTCACCATTGCACCTGCTGCAGTTGAGACAATCAAAACCGCAACCTCATGTGGAGTGGGCATAGTTGTTGGAACTACCGGGTTCAGCGATGAACAGATGGAGTCAAACATTCAGAATGTCAAAGACAACAATGTTCCTGCTGTCATTTCATCAAACATGGCTATTGGAGTTAACGTATTCTTCAATACCATAAAGAAACTTGCCCCATTATTATATGATTTTGATATTGAAATTATTGAAGCTCACCACAATCAGAAAAAGGACGCTCCATCAGGAACAGCCATGACCGCTTTTGAAGTTATAGCTAAAGAACTTGGCCGTGACACTGAAGAAGTAGGGGTTTATGGAAGACATGGTTTGGTTGGAAAAAGAACTCCTGAAGAGATTGGTGTTCATGCTATCCGTGGTGGTGACATTGTTGGAGACCACACCGTAATGTTTGTGGGTGATGGTGAAAGAATAGAGCTCAAACACCAAGCACATACAAGAGAAGTGTTTATTGCAGGTGTAATCAGAGCTATCAGATACATTCCTAATGCTGAAAAAGGTATTGTCAGCAGTATGAATGATGTTTTAGGATTAGAATAGGTGTTAAATATGGTAAATGTAGGAGTACTTGGCGCAACCGGAATGGTTGGTCAAAGATTTATTCAATTGCTTGAAAATCATCCTGATTTTAAAGTGACTGCACTTGCAGCCTCTTCAAGATCTGCAGGTAAAAGATATGAAGATGCCACAACCTGGTATATGAATAATGAGATGCCAGATTCTGTAAAAGACATTGAAGTAATCGAAACTGATCCTAAGGCTATGGATGATGATGTGGATATTGTATTTTCATCACTTCCGGCAGATTTTGCACTCACTGTTGAAAAGGAATATGCTAAAGACTATGTTGTTGCAAGTAATGCAAGCGCACACAGAATGAAAAAAAATATTCCATTGGTGATTCCTGAAGTCAATCCTGAATGTTTAGACATGATAGATGCTCAGCAAAAGGAAAATGACTGGGACGGATTCATTGTAACCAATCCAAACTGTTCAACTATTGCTCTTGCCTTAACATTAAAACCTATTGTTGATAATTTTGATGTTAAATCAGTTAGAGTGTCAACCATGCAGGCTGTGTCCGGTGCTGGTTATAACGGCGTTCCATCAATGGCTATTGTTGATAATCTTGTTCCATACATTGGTGGCGAAGAGGAAAAAATGGAAAGCGAATCATTATATCTGTTAGGTAAATACGATGGTAATGATGTAATCAATGCAGATTTCAAATTAAGTGCGTCATGTCATAGGGTACCTGTTATTGATGGTCATACTGAAGCGGTATTCATTGAGTTGGCTGATAATTTTGACATTGATGATGTAGCTGATAAAATGTCAAACTTTAAAGGTTTGCCACAAGAACTAAATCTATTCTCAGCTCCTGAAAATCCGGTCATTGTTAAAGAAGAATCAGACAGACCTCAGCCAAGAATGGACAGAAATGCAAGCAATGGTATGGCTGTAACCGTTGGTAGGCTAAGAGAAGATGCAGCATTTGACAACAGTTTCAAATATGTTTTAGTTGGTCATAACACCATTCGTGGAGCAGCTGGAGCATCAATATTGAATGCTGAATTGATAAATGATAAAATACTCTAATTTTATCCATTTATTTTTTTTATTTTTTTTAATTTTTACTGATTTTTCGATTTGTTTTCTATTTGTTTTTTGTTTTATTTTTTAGTTAGTTTAAGGGTTTAATTTAAATAGTATAAAAGAAATATTTTATATCAAGGAATTATATTGTACAATATATCGGAATTTTCAAATTCATTAATAATTAATAATTTGAAATCGATATTGGGATAAAATTTTAACTAAGGGATAGAATGGAAATAGGAATTGATGCTGAAAAAGATACTCTACAATCTTTAATTCGGTCTTGCCTATTAGAGCTTAATCAGTTAAAATATGAATTAACTGAGCTTGAAGTGGAACGAGCTAATGATAACACTCCACAAAGGATAAAAGAACTCGAAAAAGACATTGTAGATAAGGAAAAAGAAGTTTCTGTCATTAAATTTAAAGCTGAAGATGAAATAAATCTTTTGAAAAAACAGATGGACGAAAAGGATATTCTTATCAAAAATCAGGAAGACAGGATCTATGAACTTGATTATGTAAACAATTCTCTTGATGAGATTAAGGAATATTTTGCAGAACAACTTCGTGAGTATAAGAAAAAAGAGTTGTCTGATGTTAATGAAAGATTAAATGAGTCTTACAAAAGTATTGCAGAAAAAGAAGCCCAAATTAATACTCTTTCTAGAACTATTGATGAATATAAAATCAAAGTGCTCAAATTAGAAAATGATGTGGAATCACAGGCTCAAATTTTAGAACTTGAAAAACAGATTGAGCTTAAGGATAATGAGATTCGCATTAAAGAAAGTGAAATTAATCAGATTAATAATGAGTTAAATATTTTAAAACAGCAAACAATTCCTAAAGATGAGTATATATCCCTTCAAACTCAATTCGAATCTGAGCTCAATGCGATGAATGCTGAAATTGATAATTTGAGAGAAGACACTATCCCTAAGGCTGATTATGATGATTTGCAATCTAAATTTGATTCCGAAATCAAAACATTGGACGGCCAAATCGTTAATCTGCAGGAAAATTCAGTTCCTAAAGAAGATTACATTTCACTTAAAACAAGATTCGACACTGAACTCGATGCAAGAGACAGTGAAATCAAATATCTAAGAGAAAGGTCTATTCCTAAGGAAGATTATGTAAATCTTCAAAATCAAATGCAAACCGAGCTCAATGCACGTGAAAGTGAACTTCGCTATCTTAAGGAACAGACTGTTTCACGTGAAGATTACTTGAGACTTCAAAATGAGCTTCAAAGAAAAGATGATAAGATTAAAAGATTAGAAGAAATCAATGCTTTCTTCAATGAATTGCAAGAAGAGCAGGAAGCTTATGAAACTCAAGAAAACACTCCTCCTTTCAGATTGGAGAAAAAACAAGGTAGATAATTCTACCTAAATTATTTTTTTATTATTTTTATAGTTTATTTGCGCGTTCATCTATCTATCCCAATGATATTCCCAAACCTTATAGATTACATTTCATTTAGTTGATTTTGCATTTAATAATTTTACATGTTTGCATGTAACTTTCAATATAATTGCTCATGATTTCCATATTCGTGGCAGATATTTTCATTGCATTTTCCCTTTGAATCTTTTTCTTACTTGAATTTACTTTATACCGTAAAGTATTTATATAACCTCAAACTCATGTATTAAGTAGAAAGGTTTTGTCAACACTATAAACTTATTTTACTCATGTTGATATTATAAAACTGATCTATTTATTTAAAAATTAAAAAAAAGGTGATTATTTATGGCACAAGGACAACCAATTTTTATTTTACCTGAAGGTACTAACAGGTCTGTCGGTAGAGATGCACAAAGAAATAACATTTTAGCTGGTAAAGTATTAGCTGAAACTGTAAGAACTACTTTAGGTCCTAAAGGAATGGACAAAATGTTAGTCGACGGACTTGGTGACATCGTAGTAACCAACGACGGTGTAACTATCTTAAAAGAAATGGACATTGAACATCCAGCAGCAAAAATGCTCGTAGAAGTAGCAAAAACCCAAGAAGACGAAGTCGGTGACGGAACTACTACTGCAGTAATCATTGCTGGTGAATTATTGAAAAAATCCGAAGGATTATTAGATTCTGACATTCACCCAACTATCATTGCTATGGGATACAGAAAAGCAGCTGAAAAAGCTCAAGAAATCTTAGACCAAATCGCAATCGACGATATCGATTCCGAAATCTTACTCAAAGTAGCTATGACCGCTATGACCGGTAAAGGAACCGAAGCTGCACGTGAACCATTAGCAAAATTAATCGTAGAAGCTGTAGAAGCTGTAGCAGAAGAAGACGGCACAGTTGACACTGACAACATCAAAATCGAGAAAAAAGACGGCGCTGTTGTTGAAGAATCCAACTTAGTTGAAGGTGTAATCGTTGACAAAGAAAGAGTACACCCAGGCATGCCATCTGAAATCAAAGACGCAAAAATCGTATTAGTCAACACTCCATTAGAAGTTAAAGAAACTGAAATGGACGCTGAAATCACAATTACTGATCCTGCTCAAATGCAAGCTTTCATCGAACAAGAAGAAAAAATGGTTAAAGACATGGTCAACAAAATCGTTGATGCTGGAGCAAACGTTGTATTCGCACAAAAAGGTATCGATGACTTAGCACAACACTACTTATCCAAAGCTGGTGTTTTAGCAGTAAGAAGAGTTAAAAAATCAGACATCGAAAAATTATCCAGAGCAACCGGCGCTAGCGTCATCACCAACTTAGATGACTTAACCGCTGATGACTTAGGTATTGCTGGAACCGTAGAAGAAAGAAAAATCTCCGGTGAAGAAATGATTTTCGTAGAAGAATGTTCCGGTGCAAAATCCGTAACCTTATTCGTAAGAGGAAGTACCAAACACATTGTTGACGAAATCGTAAGAGCAATCGAAGACGCAATCGGTGTAGTAGCAGCTACCGTAGAAGATGACAAAGTTGTTGCTGGTGGAGGAGCTCCTGAAATCGCAATGGCTAAAAAACTCAAAGACTATGCAGAATCCATTTCCGGAAGAGAACAATTAGCTGTAAACGCATTTGCAGAAGCTTTAGAAATCGTACCAAAAACCTTAGCTGAAAATGCAGGTTTAGACAGCATTGACTCATTAGTAGATTTAAGAGCTGCACAAGAAGACTCATTCTACATGGGATTAGATGTATTCACTGGTGAAGTAGCAGACATGAAAGAAGCTGGAGTAATTGAACCTAAA
>NZ_JBGUPC010000032.1:0-2067 GCF_045130115.1 Methanobrevibacter sp. | reverse complement strand
TAACTTAGTTAAACATTTAGATAAATCTGAAGCTATGGGAAATGTTAATAATGTTTGCACAGATAAAACTGGTACTCTTACTTTAGGGGTTATGAAAGTTAGTGCTTTCTTCATTGAAGGAAAAGATTTTAGATTAGGTAAAAATGAAAAAATTGAAGATGAAGAATTAAGAAACTTAGTCTGGAGATGCATCTATAAAAATATTACTTGTGTTGAAACAACTGATGATAAAGGTAAAACAGTATTAAATGGTGATATGACTGAAAAAGCCTTATATTCTTATTTAAAAGATAATATGTATCCTTTAGAAGGAGATAGAAAAGGATTATATGTCTTACCATTTAAATCAGATTATAAATATATGATGAATATTTTTAAAGAAAATGATGAATTTGTTCTTTATGCTAAAGGAGCCCCAGAAAGAGTAGGAGCTTTCTTCACTCAATATAGAACTGAAGGAGGAAATGAAGAAGAATATAAACAACATGAAGAGGAATTCTATGCTAAACAAGCTGAATATGCAGAAGAATCCATGAGAACTCTTGTCTTCGGTTATAAGAAATTAACACAAGAAGAAATTACTAAAGCAAAAGAAGAGCATCCAGAAGATGATCTTGCCATGTTCCAAGATTTAGCAAAAGGACTCACTTTTGCCTTTATGATTGGTATTAGAGATGATAACAGACCAGATGTCCCAGAAGCTATCAAAAAATGCCATCATGCTGGTATTACTGTACGTATGGTAACTGGAGATAATATCAATACTGCCATTGCTATTTCCAAAGAAGTTGGAATTATTGAATCAAATCAAGCTGCTGAATGTAAAAGAATTGCTAAATATTACAGAGATCAAGTTGAAAAAAATGAAAATGAAGCTAAAAGAGGTTTACAAAATGGAGATAATCCAATTGCTTTAGAAGGTGAAATATTCAGAGTTATCTGTGGAGGTATCACAAAAAAACAAGAAGAAAAAGGAGGTGAATTACAAATATTCTTAAATAATAGAGAAGCCTTTAAACACACTGTTAAAAACTTAAAAGTTATAGCAAGAGCATCCCCAGAAGATAAATTCATTCTTGTATTCGGTCTCAAAGAATTAGGTAATATTGTTGCTGTTACTGGAGATGGTACAAATGATGCCCCTGCTCTCAGACAAGCCCACGTCGGATTTGCTATGGGTATTAGAGGTACTGATATTGCTAAAGATGCTGCTGATGTTGTCTTACTTGATGATTCATTTAGCTCAATTGTAACTGCTTGTAAATATGGTAGAAATGTATATGATTGTATTAGAAAATTCGTTCAATTCCAACTTACTACTAACATTGTTGCTGTATTTATGACTTTCCTTGGAGGTATAATATTAAAAGATTCACCATTAAATGCTATTCAAATGTTATGGGTTAACTTAATTATGGACTCATTTGCCTCTCTTGCTCTTGCAACTGAAGATCCAACTGATGCATTACTTGATAGAAAACCATATAAAAGAGAAGCTTCAATTTTGACTCCTATGATGAAATTAAATATTGTTTCTCAAGCTATATTCCAAATTACTACTTTAACTATTATTATTTTCTATGGTGATTATATTTTCGGCGTTCCTTCTGATAGAAATTTAGAACATTTCATGTGGAACAATGTAAATGGGTATCATTTCACTATATTCTTTAATATATTTGTCTTTATGCAAGTATTCAATTCAATCAACGCAAGAAAATTACAAAAAGATGAATATAATGTATTTACTGGAATTATGGGTAATTGGTTATATATTTTAATTCAAACTATTATTATTGTTGGCCAAATTATATTAGTTACTTTTGGTGGTAGAGCTGTAAGAACCCATCCTTTAAGTCTTAGACAACATGGAGAATGTCTTTTCATTTCTTCTTTAACATTAGTTTGGGGATTCCTTGTTAAATTATTGCCAATTGATGTCACTGAAGAAAGTACTGAAGGAGAAGAAGAACAAGTCAAGAAACCAGATACTTACAAGAAACATGTAAGTTTAGGTTATATGAGCAGAGGACAAATGAAGATGGGAGCTGGTGTACGTGGATTAAC
>NZ_JBGUPC010000031.1:0-7288 GCF_045130115.1 Methanobrevibacter sp. | reverse complement strand
TTCACATCTTTTACAGTAAATACATTCATCATCATCAATTTCTGAGAAAGCGTTATAATGAGGATATGCTTCAATTTCTTTGATTGGAGTGCCGTCAATAGTTAATACTAATGCATCAACAGGACATAAACCACTGCACATACCACATAATACACATTTACTTTCGTCAATGCTTATTCTTTGAACATCAAATTCTTCTTTGAAGTTTTGAGCAATCTTTTCATGACCACTGAAGTATACATCGTTAAAGGTTCTGTGACGTGCGTCCACAGCAATTGCGTTTAAGGTAATTGCTTCAACAGGACAGGTTGATTCACAAATCCCACAACCTAAACAGGTAGAGTCATTGAAAGACAAGTTTCTAACTTCTTCAGCATCTCTTGTGATGTCAAAGTTGTTGTCTTTAACCTCTTTTAAATTTCTAATCATTTTCAATCTCCAAAATTTTTATTGAATTAGTTGGGCAGTCTTCACTACAAAGTTCACAACCACAACATTGTATGGAGTCTGCATGCGCCTGCAATGATTCTAAGCTAATAGCGTGCATAGTGCATGCATTTACACATAAGCCGCAACCAATACAAGAATCTTCTATAATTACTTCGAAATTTCTTTCTCGGCAAATATTCACAATTTTTCGACTCTGTTCCGGCTCGTCAAATATTGCCTCGGTCATTCGCAAAAAATCCCTGGGAGTCAGGTCGATTATTGTTCTTGCAACGTCGATTGAGTTCCAAGAAAGGTTTCTGCCATTCAGATAATGTGAAATGGTAGACCTGTCAACGCCCAACTCGTCAGCAATTGCTTGATGACTTTTACCAGCATCTTTCAACTTGACCGCAGCCAAATATTTTAAACCAGATGCAATATGTTTCGGCATTTTGAACCACCAATGTGTAATGATATAAAATATATTTACTTATATAAATATAGTTGCCTACTAGAATTAAATAGAAAGTATTATATATTACTGTGGGAATACTACACAATCTGACTTTTAGATATCAGTTTATAATAGTCAAAATAGAGAATATCACAATATCCCAATCTTATAAACATAAAAGAATAATTTCAATAAATTTGATATAAAACAAAGTTATGTACATCATGTTTTAATGTAAAAAACTAAAAAATTCCTTAAAATTTGTAATAATAATTTAGGTAAAAAGTATTACAAAATCATGAAAATCAGAAAAAAATTTTTTGGTATGCCTAAAATGTGTAGTAACTACACATCAAAATCGCAAATCATTGGAATCAATAAAATTCAGGACATATGAGCGAGTATCTCGCTTTTTTACGTGATGATGAAAAATGATATTTTTTCGATGATTTCATGAAAAATTCAACGAATTTCATATCCGAAAAACCAGAAGAAAATGTAAAAAAAATATGTCATTTCAAAAAAATGTGTAGTAACTACACATAATGACATGAAAAAAGATTTACTCAAAAAAGTTAAAAAAAAGGGTTAGATAGGTGATGGTTATTTGGTTAGGTCAAATTTCTATGAACTTCATTTTCCGACAAGCAATGTATCAAGGATTTCGCTCCATGACTTGGAGTTGACATTTTCCAGTTTCATTGCTGTCCTTGATACGACTCTGATATTCTGTGGACATGCTGTTACGCAGGCGCCGCACAGGTTACAGAAGTTAAGGTTTGTAACGGATTTGCCGTCGACGATCTCCACAGCATTGCACGGACATACGTCCTGACATGCATGACATGATTCGCCTTTACAAATCTTTTCTTCCTCTTCGATTTCAACCAATTCAAGGTTACCTTCAAACGGTTTTGCGATTGAAATTGCATCCTTAGGACATATCTCACTGCACCATGAGCAGCTTACACATGTATTTTCAACAATGAATGTTTCACCGGTGACTTGAGGAACATCAATCTCATCTGAGTACATGCATGTTGAACAGACTTCCCTGATGGCATCTTCAGGACATATCCTTTTGCAGACTCCGCAGAAGATACATTTGGATAAATCCACTTCAATCGAATTGGCCACAACATCATTAGATGCTTTAGGAATATTTTTAACTGTTATTGCTCCGGCAGGACACATATCAGCACAGAATGAGCAGTAGATACATTTTTCATCATCTATGTCGATTTCTCCTCTTACCAGTTCGGAGCGGTCAGGAAGCTCCCTTTTGAAGATGATTGAATCCTGAGGACATACGTCATTGCATCTTCCGCAGTATACACAGTCATCATCATTGACGCTGCACTCAACATTCCATTTAGGATATACGTCCAATTCTTTTATGCTGACATTATCGACGGTTAAGTCTAAAGCGCCGAACGGACATGCAGAAGAGCATAATCCACAGAATGCACATGAATTAGCATTCACTGAAACAAGATCCATCTCTATCAGTCCGCGTGCAATAGGAACGGTAGGCCCCAATCTCAATGAATCTGTAGGACACACTTCGCTGCATATGCCGCAGCCAACACAATTTTGATCTTTGTAGGACAATACTCTGTTTTCACTGCCTTTTCTTTCTATATTAAACATTTCAATCCCTCTTAGGCTTTTGATATTGCTTGATTAGGACAATTCTGAATACATAAGTCACAGTCATCACATTTCTCAGCGATAATAGCTACATCGCCATTTTCCTCAACAAGCGCACCTTGTTCACAAATCTTAACACATAACCCCTGTACCGGACAATTTTCAATATGTCCGCAGGCGTCAGGATCTATTTTTACTGCCATAATAATACCTCTCAAAATATTAACATAATTATGTCAATTAGAATTTTTATCGAACTGTACTTATAAACATATCGATTATTTTTCAGCAATTTCAAAAAAATAATGATATTCATAATTTAGGATAACCTAATTCAAATTATAATATATCAATATTAAAAATAAATAAATTTAAAGGATATTTTAAGGAAATAATACTCATAAATAAAATTTAATTGTTATCAGAAAAACATTGATATTTATTCATATTAAATTCATTGAAAAAAATCAATAGAATCAAGATCAGGAAGATACGCAACTTATTTCGCCAAATAAACAAATAATTGACGAGAAAAAAACGTGATTTGACGTGTAGTAACCCCACATGTATGTAAAAACAATGCGATGTTAAAAAAAATTGTGGAATAAACGCACATCATCAAAAAGATATAATTAATACAAAAACCTATTATATTATAGGGGATTATAAAATGAAAATAGTATCTATAGTCGGCAAGAAAAATACCGGAAAGACTTCACTGACAGTCAAAGTCATTGAAGAACTAACAAGAAGGGGCTACAATGTGGCCTCCGTCAAGCATTCGCACCACTCCATAGAAATGGACAAGGAAAATACTGACACCTGGAAGCACAAACAGGCAGGTGCAAATCTTGTAGTGGGAGTCGGATCAACCACCTTTTTCAATGCCCGCCAGGAAATGGATTTGAACAGGATACTGTTTTTGATAAAACACTTTGATGAATATGATTTTGTAATCATTGAAGGATATAAAAGTTACAATTACCCTAAAATCATCACATCCCCTGATGTTCGCGATGAATACACCATAAAGGAAGTGGATTCCTTTACAATTGACGATGATGGCGTCAAAGAGCTGGCCGACCTCATAGAGGAAAGGGGCCACGACATCGTCGACACATTGTTTGCAAACAACTGCGGATTCAACAACGGCGAGGCAATTGCGGCTGAAATCCGTAAAGGCAACTTAGGTGTCGGTGACTTGGATGAAACCTTGAGCTACCTGTCAATCGACGGACATGTTGTGGGACTGAATCATTTTGTAAGCGATTACCTGAAGCAAAGCGTAATGGGAGTCATAAACACATTGAACCTCAAGGACTATGACGTTGAGGACATCGGAAAAATCGAACTGGTCATTCCAAGTGAAAATGTTTCCCAAAATCCGATTGAAGCCGAATGCACCATCAAGATCAATGACAAGCCCCTTGAAATCAACGAATTTACAAGGACCATCGTTTCAAATTCAATCAAGGGAATGATTAACTCCATCAAGACCGAGGACAATGTCAGGACCATAGATATCGAAATATCAAACATTACTGATGATCTGACCGGTGCCGACATCAGCCTAAAGACAAACGGCCATGATGTGGAGCTCAACGCATTCACACAGGGCATTCTAAAGGAAACAATATATGCAACCGTCAGCTCATTGAGAATCGATGAGGAAATTTCCAAAATAACTGTCAGGGTGGAAGAATAATGCTTGAAAATGTTGTAAGAGACAAATACGAAAGGCCTATCCTTTCACTGAGAATCACACTCACAAACAGGTGCAACGTGAACTGCCTGTACTGCCACCACGACGGAATGGTGAAATCAAAGGATGAGATGACCGCAGATGAGCTGTATACAATCTGCAAAATAGCTAAAAAGATTGGCGTCAGGAAAATCAGGCTTTCAGGCGGAGAGCCACTTCTTAAAAAGGACATCGTCGAGATTGTCGAAAGGATTGCAAGCCTTGACTTTAAGGACATCTCAATGACAACAAACGGAATTCTTCTGGAAAAATATGCACAGGATTTGAAGGATGCCGGTCTTGACCGTGTCAACGTGAGCTTTGACACCCTAAATCGCGAGACATTCGAGTTCATCACCAAAAAGGACTATCTTGAGGATGCAAAAAGAGGAATTCTGAAGGCTGTTGAGGTGGGACTCTATCCGGTAAAGATCAATATGGTAATAATGAAAGGCATCAACCAGGATGAGATTGACGACATGTTCGAATTCTGCAAGGAGCATGACATTGTGCTTCAGCTCATCGAACTCATCGAAAGCGAAAACTGCGATGACGACAAGTTCAGTGTGGACTATCACTATAATTTAGATGACATCGAAAAAGAGCTGGCTGATATAGCTGATGATGTGCGTGAACGTGAATTTATGCAGGGCCGTAAAAAATATTACATAGACGGTGGAGAAATCGAGGTAGTCAAGCCAGTTGATAACGCTAAATTTTGCGCAAAATGCTCCAGATTGAGGATAACACCTGACGGTAAAATCAAGCCATGTCTTCTGAGAAACGACAACCTGGTCGAACTGATTTCACATGTGAGAAATGGCGAAAGCGAAGAAAGGCTTGAAGAAATATTCTTAGATGGAATAAACAACCGTGAACCATTCAACTCTTAAAAAAAAATAATAATAGCTTAAAATTAAGCTATAACATCTTTAAACAGTTCTTTGTCTGTTGATGATAGGATTACCAATTTGCCATCCTTGATATAACTGAATCCATCAAAACCAGGATCAGTGAATTCATATCCTTCGACACCGTTGATTGTTGTTTTGTTTGCTTCATCGCCAGCGATATCCTTTGCATAACTATCATTGGCAGGATTCTCTGATGCGCTGACGGAAAGTATTATTGCATCTCCTGAAACATTAGTATATACTTTAGAAGAAAAGTTTAAATCAAGAACTGGATTGTCAACCTGTTCGTTATAAACAGATTCGTTTTCAACCTCACTAAACCCGTCCGGAATAGCAAAATCGACTCCGGCGAGAGTTACATATTCCTTTTGATCACCAAATAAAGCATTGGAAACATCATTGATACTGACTGCACATGCTGTTGACATTCCAGCAATCACTATAAAAAAAGTTAAAATCACTAAAATCTTTTTATTCACACTATCCCCCGATATAACACTGTTATTTTACAACGAGAAAAAAAATAAAAAGGTAATAGGGATAACCCTATAACCATTTAGCTTTGGATACGTGGTCAGTAAATGGAAGTGGGTCGTCACTGCCCATACCTGGGATGTATCCGTAGACTTCTCTTACTTTGTTGTTTACAGTACTCCATACTTTAGCTACAGGGATTTCACATGGACATACTTCGGAACATTGTCCACAGTTGGTACATGCGTCAACCATGTGTACTAAACGTGTTAAGTGGAAGAATGGAGCAGCAGGAGTGTATCCACCAGGTACCCATTCAGGACCTTCAGCTTCGAGACAGCAGTCTTCACAGAAACATAATGGACATGCTTCACGACAGCCGTAACATTTCATACATTTGGAGAATTCGTCTTCGTATTGATAGAATACGTCGATGATGTCTCCAGTAGTACCTGCGTAATCGATTTCTTTTTTAGCTTGGGATTCTTTAAGCATGAAGTTGTTAATGTTTTCTCTGATTTTGACACCTTTTTCGAGTGGTTCTTCGGTAGCAATTAAACCTGCGTCAATTACTTTACCTAAAACTTCTGCACCAGTTTCGGAGAATACTTCAACAAAAGTAGCTTTTCCAGCTAAAGGACCGATAACTCCCCAGTTACCTAAAGCTAAGTCAGCGTTGGAAGGGATTTTGAGATTACATCTTTGACAGTTTTCTCTTCTACCCATACCTTGTTCTTCTAATTCATCGATTTTGAAAGCTTTTTCGCCGTCAGCAGTTTCCATGATGAGTTTACCTTTAGCGATTTCTTCTTTGACAACGTCTTTAGGATCTAAATCGTATACATCTCTAATCATGTTCATGGTTGGAACAGGTGACATAGTTCCGCCACAGTTTACACCGATCATAATGACGTTTTCTTCGATGATTTTTCCTTTTTTCATTAATTCACGGATGGTCATTGCATCACAAGGTTTACATGCAACAGCGAGTTTCATGTATCTTGCACCATCTAAGTATTTGGATACGAATTTAGCAATGTTTAAAGTACCACAGTGAATGGAACCTGCAGTTTTGATAACATCAGCAGGGTCAGTTATGAGAGTTGGTACACCATCATAAATATCGTGACCTTGGGTTACACCAACAACACCGTCAACGATACCTTCTTCTAATAAGTATTTCATGATAGTAGTAACTACTCCACCGTATTCACCTTTTTCTTTGATGTCTTCGATAGCAGAGTATGCGTAGTACATATCGTTAATTTTTGCGCTCATTTAAATCTACTCCTCATTTATTTACCTACTTTTACGGTGGTAGTTGCCATGTCTTCAGCTTTGATTTCGGTGTCAGTACCGTCTTTGTATACTTCACCTTTCATTTCGACAACTTCATCGAGTTTTTCTACTTGGATAGCACAAGCTTTCAATTCAACCATTTTGGATTTAGGGTCGAAAGAGTCGGAGTTGGTTAATACATTTGCAGCACATTCTACAAAGTGCATTGGAATGTTTACAATACCTTCTCTGATGTCGTCGGTTACACGAGCAGGAATTGCGATTTCTCCTCTTCTAGAGAATGCTTTTACTACTTCACCGTTAATGATTCCTCTTGCTTCAGCATCT
>NZ_JBGUPC010000030.1:0-2533 GCF_045130115.1 Methanobrevibacter sp. | reverse complement strand
GCAGGTATGGCGGAATTGGCAGACGCGCATGGTTCAGGTCCATGTGAAAGCAATTTCATGCAGGTTCAAGTCCTGTTACCTGCACCATAGAAATCGGATACCCATTGGGTGTCCGATTTCTATTTTACAAGCAAAGTGCAGGTAACAGGACTTGAAGGCGAGCGAAAAGAAAACAGTCCGTTTGTTTCTAGACAGACATACAACTATATGGTTTATGCGTCTGACAAGTGAGTTGACAAGAATTTTAATAATTTGTACAATGACAAAACAACAAACAAAACTATTGAAACTTCGTATTTAGAATGATATAATATAATTAGGGAAATACTATTTATAAAGAAGGTGTTATTATGAACGGAACATGGACGCTGCATGTTGATAATTTTGCAAAAATAAAAAAGGCCGATGTGAAACTTAATTCTCTGATGTGCTTTGTTGGTGATAATAACAGCGGAAAAAGTTATTTAATGAGTCTGTTGTGGGGGATTCTTACAATTGGAAAAGATTTTTTTCCTAAAAAGCCCTCAAAATCCAAGACATATATTGAATGTGAGCGTTGGTTAGAATCCGTCCAAAATCAAGATGTACTAATTGATGATGCTGTGTCTTCTTTATATATAACTTGGTTTAACGAGATATTGAACAGTAATAAAAAAGCACTGATGAAAAAGCTTTTTAATTTTGAAGTTGCAATTGAAAAGCTCGAAATTAGAGATTATTTCAGAGAAAAACCAATCAGCATAAAATGGAACGAAAATCGCGAAAGATATTCTACCCAGAAAAATTCGATTTTTTTTCCTAAACGTGAAGTCATTTCCCGTGATGAATTATTAAAGATGAATTCCTACATCTGCTGGTTTATGGTGATGGGTGAATTATCTGCGCCACTTTTAACCCAGGCAGTGATGGGCAGAAGAAACGGTGAACCTGTTTATCTTCCGGCTTCAAGAACAGGTTTTATGCTGACATATCCTCAATTAGTTGAAAGCTCCTTACAGAAGAGCTTTAGTACCGAACAGGAGGATTCTGTTAGTTTATTAACATTGCCATATGTTGACTTTTTACAGCTGATTACTCGTTTTGAAGTTTCGGTAAAAAAGAACAAATACATCGAAATAATTGATTTTATGGAGAACAGAATGACAAACGGAGATTTGTCTGTAAAAAAACAAATGCTCCCTGTTATTAAGTATCATCCAAAAGGTTCAGACAAAGAACTTCCTTTGCATGTAGCTTCGTCCATTATTTCGGAAACAGCGCCTTTGTTATTGCTCTTAAAATCAAATATTAAGTTTAATACTCTAATAATTGAAGAACCTGAAGCTCATCTTCATCCTGAGCTTCAACAGCAGATGGCAAGAGTGATCATTCGTATAGTGAATTCTGGGATTCCTGTTTGGCTTACTACACATAGTGATACTATGATTCAGCACATAAATAATATGATTAAGCTAAAAGGTAACACAAAAACTAAACAAAACCAGTTAATGAATGAATTTTCATATGAACCGGAGGATCTTATTTCCCGTGATAATATCAGTATGTATCAATTTGTTAAAGAAGATAATCGTTCCAGACTTGAAGCGCTTAAATGTAACAAGTACGGGTTTGTTGTAAATACATTCAATGATTCTTTGAAGAAGATATTAGATGAGGTTTATGCTTTTCAGGACGAGGATTAATAAATGGATGAACGGATTGAATTTGTAAAAGATAATTTATTTTTACCAGATTACTTTAGTGATAATCAAACGTTATATGATTTACACGAAAGAAAGGAGTCTGGAAAAAGTGTTTTAAAAGTTACACTTAATTCATTAGATAACTTATGCATCGAAGATTTTGACAATTCAAAGAAATGTGGATTTTTTAAGCAAGACCGGGAATTTGGAATGCAAAAAAGTGTTGACCATGTTATTTTTCAAAATTGTTCAGGTAATTGTACACTTCACTTGATTGAAATGAAAAAGACTGTAGGAAGCGAAACGTTTAAGGGTGTTAAGAGAAAAGTCAGAAGTTCTTACTTAAATGCACTGGCTATTGCTGTTGCATTGGGAATAACGATCACTCAGACAATCGCATATACTTCATTCTTGAAATTAAAATTTGATACAGAAGCAGACACCAATTCAAATCCGCAGATATATAAACCTATGTTAGGTGAAAGAGCGATTGATGTTAAAAAAGATGAGTGGGACAAAGATCTTATGCACATTAATCTTGGAAAAACTATTACAATCAGGCATTACCCCATACAAATGTTTGATTCCGGCGAAGAAATGACAGGAGATTTAGATTTAACAAGTACATAATGAAAAATTTACCCCTGAAAGATGTTATGCTTTCAGGGGTTATCATTTACTCCTTAAATCTCATTCTTCTGCGCATAGCGAGCGGATAGTTGCCTTTTTCCAGTACCTTTATGTCGGCTTGCTTTTCGCCGTCCTTGTTAAAGATGATCATATGCTCGGTGAAGTCGGCGTTGAGTCTGACCTCGATCCGCAGACCTTCGCTTGTATCGTAGATAATGATC
>NZ_JBGUPC010000029.1:0-33921 GCF_045130115.1 Methanobrevibacter sp. | reverse complement strand
TGGTGTTTAACTCTCCTCAACACAAACACCAATTATTATCTATTTTAGATGAAAACATATGACTACTCTCAGAAATTAAATATGGATCCCATATTTAATTTCACTATCCTTTTATCAATTTTTTTTAATCTTTTTCTGCAATACATAACTATATTTATAATGAAATTTTAATTATTATATGCTTTAAAAATAATTAAATTAACGTAGGTAATTATCATGGACAGGACAAGAAGACTTATTATCGTGATACTTGTTGTAATTCTAATAGGATTGATAGCAATTATCGCAGGAGCACTATTCATTGGGCATGAAAGTGGACTCACTCATGGAAATAAGAATATCCTGGTATGTGCTATTGATGAAAGCGAAAGCAGGCCAGGAATGGGTGCTTGTGATATGGCATTCATCGTTAATTTAGAGAATGGTACCCTTAAAAATTACACTCCTTTCTATCCTGGAGACATGACACACCCGACAGCTACCGAACCGCAGGAAGCGCAGGCTCAAGGTGCAGGATCGGCTCTTCTGCTTCACGATGCATTTTGGGATGCCGACAATGAAAAAGGCTTACAGTATGCAAAGGAAATCGTGGAATACCGCACCAACACTAAAATCGATTCTGTAGTGGCTATTAACAGCCAGGCACTCGATGCAATACTTTCCGCCGCAGGCCCATTGGAAATTAATGGAAAATCTACAAATGCAAGCGGTATCGATATCATCCGTGAAGATGACGGAAGCGGCATATCAAGAGGGGATGCGGTAATGAATGTTGTTAAAGCTGTTGCAAAAGCAGCTTCAGGCAATCCTGGTGTAAAATCTGCAATGATAAATGCTGCACTTGACCAGTACTCCAAAGGAAACATCGTAATGGATAATCAAGGAGACTTTGCAGGATTGCTTGCATCAAAAGGGTTTGAATCAATATTCTAACCCTCCTTTAGATTTTAGGCTCTAGTTTTTTGATGAACAGTCCCATGAACATCACCACCAATGGGAAGAATATTATGTAAATCACAAATAGCAATTCTGAAGATATCACGTCACCCATAACCGTCGATGCGGCCATCAGCATGATCAGGCTTATTACGGGCGCCAAAATCGCTATGAATGTATAAATCAATATGAATGAGTTCAACTTCTGCGAGAACTCCTTTAGCTTTATCTGCATGTCAAATGAAATATCTTTTGCGATAATCTCCAGGCTGCCGGCCAGATTGCCACCAACTCTGAGCGTTCCAACAATCTGATGAATGGCCCGTGTGAGGCCTTCGGACTTGACCCTATGGGACATTTCAAGCAGCGAATCCTCTGTTGGTCTTCCGAATTTGATTTCTTCCAGAACCCTGTTGAACTCTCTTGACAGGGATCCGTAATTTCCATTTCTTATGGTTATTAATGCGTCATGCATGCCCCTTCCGGCTTTAAGCTCAATGCTCATATGTCTCAATGCATAGGGAAGCTCCTGGTTCAGGTCTGAATATCCTCGCTGCTCTTTCATATAGGGATATTGCAGCAAGAAGATGTAGGCCATAATCACTAGAATCAGATACATTCCTCCAAGCTCAATTCCGGTAAATAATGCAATTGCCACAAATCCAATAATCTCCAATCCAATGATGTGCCTTTTCAATAGGATTTCAAGCAATTCGTCCCTCAGCTTGTCGAATCGGGTATCGTACTTTGTTTGTTTTGTGCTGATGTCGAAGTTTAATTTTTCCAGTATTGACGGGTCAATGTGCTGGTTCTGGCTTTTGTCCTCTCTTCTGAATTGCAGGTTGGCGAAAAATCTGATGACGGACAGTACTCCCTCTCCAATGAATATGAAAAAACTATTCAACATCCCATCACCTGTTTAGAATGATTCTGTTAAGGACCTTCTGCGGATTCTTATAGTACAGCTCTATAACGCTGTTGACCCCTTCGACGGAACGGATGTTCTGATTTATCATGTGCTTTAAAACCAGCTTTCTGTTTTCAATCTCGTTTTTAAGCTCAATGATGGATTTCCCACTTAAGTTGGCAATCTGTTGCAGGGTATTGCTTGTAATGCTGATGTTGTCGATGGTGTCCCTTTCGGGATTCCATTGGAATATCTTGTTCAGCTGGACGGTGCCTTCCTCCATGCCGACAACCTCTGCAACTTCGCTGATTCTTCTAAATGAAACTCCAGATGGTGTGTAAATCCTGTTCTGCATTATTATGAAATCAATTGCCTGTATCATGATTTCCGGAACTGACATCGGTTCGTTGGTAAGTCTTGTTATTGTTTCCCTTGCATCATTTGAATGCAGTGTTCCAAATCCTGAATGTCCTGTGTTCAGGGCGGTGAAAAGGGTGATTGCCTCATCTGCCCTGACCTCTCCGACGATGATTCTGTCGGGGCGCTGCCTTAATGAATTCTTGACAAGGTCGTTCATGGTGAGCTCCCCTTTGCCCTCGACATTGGCGGGCCTTGTTTCCATGCGGATGACATGCTCATGGGGAATCTGAAGCTCCAGTGTGTCTTCAATCGTGATTATCCTCTCATTTGGATTGATGAATGCCGAAAGGGCATTGAGTGTTGTTGTCTTTCCGGAGCTTGTTCCTCCTGAAATTATTGCATTTGCCGATTTGACTCCCAGCCCGTCAATGCACAGCCACAGAAATCCTGCCAGGTCCAGGGATATTGTCCTTGAATTGATCAGGTCGATGATGGTCAGGGGGTCCCGTCTGAACTTTCGTATTGTAAGTGATGGTCCGTCAGCCGACACAGGAGGAATAGTGGCATTGATTCTTGATCCGTCAATTAGCCTTCCGTCAAGGATTGGGGATTCCTGGTCGATTCTTCTGTTGATTTGCCTCGCAATCGAATCGATGAGGTCCCTGAGTTCGCCTTCATCATTGAACTGAAGATTTGTCTTCATCATTCCGTATTCGCGGTGATAGACGAATATGGGCTTTCCGGTTCCGATTATCATGATTTCCTCAAGCTCGTCGTCCTGAATCAGAGGGTCGATTGCCCCATATCCGATGATGTCCCTCAGGAACTTTCGGGACAGGCTGTCCAGATATTCCTTTGGGATGTCATTGTCCTGTGTTGTTCCGTTCAGCCTTAAGAACAGAAAGTTGCGGATATCATTTAGCAGCTTCTCCTCACTCACCTGGAAATTATCGCCTGCGGATATTGCCAGGTCAACCAAATTCTCACGCATTTCTCCCAAAAGCATTCTCTCTTCGGAAGAGTAATCTTGCTTTGTTACATCATATTGTGGTATTATATCGTTGTTCATATCATTCACCAATGGCGATTTTGTTACAATTACTAAATTAGTATTACTAATTTATATAGTTTTTATTACTTTTGAAAGCATTATTAGTGATATAGAACAATATTTAAACATTAAGGCAATTTTGAGGTGGTCTTTATCATTGAAATCGATGAAAAAATCAAATCGCTTGAAGAATGTGAGAAATGCAAGGATGTCCAAATAAAGAAATTTACCCCATTGAAGGACCTGATTGATTTTGAAACACTTGACGGGGAATATATGAGATGCGAATGCGGAAAAAGGCCGCTTGATATTGTGATGAGCCATATCCTGAAAATAATGATTGAAGAGGGCATCGTTCCTGAAAAGGCAACTCTCAGGAGAAACTCACCTGTTCCGCTATCCGGATTTTACTACAGCAGTCTGAACCCTCAGTTCATTGGAGAAAAGACCCTGATATTGCTGCATCCGGATTTCACAGAGGAGGTGGCATCAAGACTGATTGATGAGGTTCCCGAAGTCAAATGTGTCCTCAAGGGAAGTCCTCAGAATACAGTGGGCCAACTGGACAGGAATTCACAAATCAGCCACTTTGAAATTCTTGAAGGCGACGACACCCAGATAAATGTCATGAGAACCCTGCTGCAGGAAAAGGTGGTGCTGGTCAAAAGACAGTCAAGACACCATATCGAAGTTGCAATGACCATCGAAGAGAAGCTGCTCAGGCTGCACAACTATCTGAACAATAATGATGTCAAAAGGGGAACCGCAATTGACGGCATGTGCGGTCTTGGAGCCCTTGGAATCTATCTGCTCAAATACGGATTTGAAAAGGTGATATTCAACGACATCAATCCTGAAATGATTGAGGCATTAAAGAACAATCTGGAAATAAACGGCATTTCCGAGGGCTATGAAATATATAATGAGGCATTCGAGGATTTGGAATTTGGTGATGCTGATTTATGTGTCATCGATGCATTCCCTGGTGTGGATGTTGAGGAAATAGTTAAAAAGGCCGAAAAGATGGCGGAAAATGTGATTGTTATATAGTCACGTCAAAATAATCTTTGTATTCTTCAGTGACTAACTTCAATAACTCCTCAATATTTTCATTCATGTTGACTTCAATAATTTTTGATCTGGAGTTATATTTTTGAAAAACATATTCCTGAGCAAATGACCTGCTCATGAATTCAATGTTTTCGAAATTTAGAATCACTTCATCATAGCTATTTGCTTCCTGAAATATCTTCTTTGCTGTTGGGCCTATTCCTAACTTGTTTTTGTATCTGTCTGAAAGGTTAATCTCTATTTGTGTCATGTTAATCTTCACTAATCTTATTTATGGTTTCATATTTTAAATAGTCATAGATGTTGTCGATTTTTTTGTTTTTGATTCTTAGAATAACAAATGTTCCGGTTATTTCATGGGAGTTCAAATAGGGTTTTGCTCCTTCTTTTGTAATTTCACATACTCCACTGCCTGAAGCAATCAGAACTTCACCGTCAAACCCTAATGTGGTAAGTCGTGAGGTTGTGTTCAGTCCCATTCCATGAATTACAAATTTTTCCTTATCGGTTGTTTTTCCATTGATTGCATCATATATTGCTTCGCAGTCATTATCGGATTCCATTGATGCTTCTTTAAAACTTCCAGGAATTCCAATTCCGTTATCAAAAATACAAATATCGATATTCTCTTTATTATGGATTATTATTTGCAAATAGGCATTGTGAAATTTGGAATGTTTATATACGTTGATTAAAATTTCATACAGCAAAAAATAAACGCTTTGATAATCCATATCTCTTGGAAGTAACTCAATTGATTCCTCTATAAATTCAGACAGATATTCTTCAATTTCATCAGATATGTTATGAAAATCATTAAATTTGTAATATTTCAATTCCTTGATTTTTAATATGTTCTTATTGAGAAGCATATCGAATTCCTCATTATTTATAATTGCCCTGTTTTTCATAAAGAATAATAATGGAAGAATTGTATTCAATGTCAATTCTACACATTCATTGTTCTTTATTTTTGTAATTATGGTATTTAAGTATTGTATATATTCGTTTAGTTTTTTCATCAAATCGCCTAAATAAACATTTGCATGTAGATAACAATTGCAGGAATAATCAGAACGCCCATCAAGTGGGATTTGCCGATTCCAATGTAGTGGGGAAGCATTCCCATTGCCGTTGAGGTAATCAAGGCCAGGCTCATGTATATGACTGGAGCCTTATAGTAAAATATAAACAGGTACAGTATCACAATCTGGAGAAGAATTACTCCAATCGACAGTTTCTTATAGTCCACGCCGCCCATCAGCCTCGAAAACGAGTCTCCCAGCTTCAAGGACAGTACCAATGAGACTGACACCGCAATCAATGAGGCAAAAATGAAGATTGCCAGATGGTTCAGGCCCATTTCAAAAATCAGGTATGACATGTAGACCGCTATTCCGCTTCTGGGGTTTCCTATAATGTAGATTGCAATCAGCGAAAACAGGCAGTCCGAAATGTTCAATCCGGATGTTGCAAGCAGGAAATTTACTGTATCGTCATCGTCATTGTCATTTGTTCCGCTCACTGCCTGTGCAATAACCGTTCCCTGTGCAGGTCCGAAGCCGGGCAGAAATCCGAGTATGGCGCCGGTGATTCCTCCTGCAAAAATGCTTTTGAACTTGTTGTAATCAATGTTGAGCTCGTAGAAGGGATTCTGATGAGGTATTGTGGAGGAATCGTTCAGGCTGAACAGTATTGTGCTTATTCCGAAAAGTCCCGAAAATGTGCACATAAGAGTGATTCCGGATGATATGGGGGTTTGGAAAATTATCCATCCGAGTATTCCCGAAAGCACAAAGAGAAGAAGAGCCCACAGAAAGTCCCTGAAGTTTCCGGTCATGCTGTGTGTCAGATAGATTGATGCTGCAAGAAGTATTATCCATGTAAATGGCTTTGATACGTCGTGCAGAATCGGCAGGGTTATTGCAAAGGCGGGAAGCATCAGGATTGTCACGATAATTGCTCCGAATCCTCCGACGGAGACGACTCTTATAACCTCTTTTGACCTGCCCTGAAGCACCATACGGTGTCCCGGAAGTATTGATGTTGCCGTTCCCTCCTGAGGCACTCCCAAAAGCATCGAAGGCACAAATTCTATCAGCGCATGGGCAATCGACATCGAAACCATGAGCACGCATAGAAATTCCGGCGATACGATTGTCAGAAGGAATGTTGAGGATGCAAAGATTATCGCTCCTGCGGTATTGACGTGTATGCCGGGTATCATGCCTGTCGTTGTTCCTATTGCTATTCCTATAAAACATGCTATAACTAATTCTATCATAGCTATTAATTGAACAAACTATAATTTAAAGTTTGTTGAAGTCAATAAGTAATATTTACCTTGTTTTTAAGAATTTAGGCGATTTGGTAATATTGATTCCATTAAATTTAAATGGTATTATGATGTTAATATAATAATATGTCTAACTTAAAAAAAGTTGGTGTGATATTAATCGGATTGTTTGTGGCTCTGCTGCTCATTTCATTTTTTGTCGGGTCTGCAGTCACTCTGCTCTTTCCGCCTTCCGAAGCGGTTTACAGTGACAGGATCGTTGAGGATATAGGTGGAGACAATGCGTTGGTTGCCACTTTAAAAGGCTGTGCTGAAGTATCTAGGAAGGATATTCCAGACGGAAATTTTAAGACAGATTTGAACTTTAATCTCGGCTGGAAAAATGCAAAAAATATCAGCTATGTGGATACTTACGGCAATAAGGGTTATATGATTGTATGGAAGGATTCTCCCGAGAATTATCCTAAACTTTCAAGTGAAAAGGGGATTAAATACATTTCCGATTATGTCGAGTATATGAGCGGGACCTGCTTTTTGGCCAATTTCCCCGAAAATGATGCGGTCTACGGAATAATCGTTGCGGGCGATGACATCGAATGCTCAGAATCCAAATTGATGTATACAATTCTTGATTTGAACAGGTCTGAGTTTAAGCAAACATATTCAACAGCAAGCTACAGCTATCCAAGCAGCTACGATGGTGGCTCAAGCCATTATCACACGGTGATTCCCGACAGGTACACATTGTCAAGAACCGATCCCGGCGCCTATTATGACCATTACGAATATGGTGACAATTATGATATTGACAGCTATCTGGAATCTCAGGGATATGATTAGAACTTTTCACGGTTGAATTCCAATGATTTCAGTGAGATGCCTGAAAGAAGTTCAAGCAGTTCATTGCGGGGGATATTCAGCTCTTCGCAGATCATGTCATCCCATTCCTTTTCTTTTCTAATCAGAAATTCCGCTGTTTCAATTCCTTTTTTGGTTAATGTGATTTTATACGCCCTTTTGTTTTCCTCATCGATTTCCCTTAAAATCAGTCCCTTTTCCTCAAAGTCCTTGAAGGCTCTTGATACTCCGCTTCTGTCCATCAGGCATGCTTTTGCTATGTCTGACTGGTTTGTGCCCATTTCATAATATAAAAATAGCAGCATGTAATACTGGCTGGGCAGAATGTCAGTTCCGCTTTTTATATGCTTGTTCATGTAGAAATCATGAGTCTTGATTAGGGTAATCAAGTGATTGGCAATGAATGGGGAATCCTTGATTATATCGTCGTATTCAATCATAAAATCACTAATTAATATTTTTAGTGTCAATGTTTAAATAGTATTTGTAACAAGTTAATAACATGAAAAGAAAAATCATCATCATTTTGGCGATACTTGCAGTCTGTATCCTGCTTGCAAGTCCGGTCGTTGCAAAGCAGAAGGTAAAGGTTAAGATATCAACCGATGACTGCGTAATCAAGAACAAGGGATATATCGTAATCAAGCTGGTCGACAAGAACGGAAGGGAAATCAGATCCAACGGAATGATAAACTATACAATCACCGATAAAAACGGCAATTATAAGTGGACCTACAAGTCATACAATAGCGGGATCCGGGTAAAGTATGACGTGGGCAAGTACAACGTTCACGTGGTCTTTAAGGGGGATTCCAAATATAAGAGTGCTGAAAAAACTAAAGACATCACCGTAACGAACGATTTTGATGCCTATACGTATTATGACAATCACAATTGGGGTCTCAACCAGGAAGTGGACGACTATATCGGAGACAATTACTGGAATGAGGAGATATATGATGATGTGGACGACCCCGAAAACGAGGCATGGAACATCTGATTTTTTAATCTGATTAACTTGCAATTGATTAATATAATCAATTAATTTTTTTTGGCATGCTTAAATATTTAAATAATATGAATAACATATATTTATTTTACCTAATTTTTTAAACGGCAATAATATTTGATGCCATTATTGTATTGAAAAGGAGAATGATTGATGACAAAATTGATTGTGGGATTGGCAGGAAACCCCAATGTGGGCAAAACTACCGTATTTAATCAATTAACCGGTATGCACCAGCATGTGGGCAACTGGCCTGGAAAAACCGTTGAAAGAGCGGAAGGATATTTCAATCATGGCGATTATGAGTATCAAATTGTTGATTTGCCGGGAAATTATGCTTTAAGTGCTCATTCCATTGAGGAAATCGTTTCAAGGGATTTCATTGTGGATGATGACTCCGATGTCATTGTCAATGTGGTTGATGCGGCCAATATCGAGCGTAACCTCTATCTGACAGTTCAAATGATGGAATTGGGTGCCAACATGATCATGGCGCTGAACATGAATGATTTTGCCAAAAGAAGGGAACATTATATCAACATCGACCTGATGAGTGAGCTTTTGGGTTTTCCAATCATCGATATCAATGCAAAAAACAAGGAAGGTATTGAGGAACTGCTGAACACTATTGAAAAGCAGGCTGCAAATCCCATCAATACCAGTGAAAAATTGGCTTACGGCGCCGAGCTTAATGAACATCTTAAAGACCTTCAGGCACTGATTGAACAGGATAATGACTTATTGGATGTTCCTTCCATCTGGACAGCAATAAAACTCTTGGAAAAGGATTCCATTGTAATTCAGAAAGTCCAGCAATCTCCATTGAACTCCAAAATCATGATTGAAGTTGATAAGGTGAGCAAACACCTTTATGACATTTATAAAGAAAGCTCTGAAGAGGTCATTGCAAATGCAAGATATGCATTCATTGACGGTTTGATTGCCGAGGCTGTCGATAAGCCGGAAGTGGAAAAGCCGTCCATTTCAGACAAGATTGACAGTGTTTTGACTCATAGGGTCCTTGCAATTCCTATTTTTCTTGTAATAATGTGGGTGATGTTCCAGATAGTATTCACCATAGGATCTCCTATGCAGGAGTTCATTGATGCGGTGTTTACCCAATGGGGCCAAATTGCCGCTACATCAATACCTGATCCATATCTGGCATCATTTGTTCAAAAAGGACTGTTTTGTGGAGTAGGGGGTGTTTTAACATTCCTTCCAATCATTTTCCTGATGTTTTTATGTTTAAGTTTTCTGGAGGATTGTGGATACCTTGCAAGAGCGGCATTTACCCTGGATTTGGTGATGCATAAGCTTGTGGGACTTCATGGAAAGGCATTCATTCCAATGATTCTAGGATTCGGTTGTGGGGTTCCTGCTGTAATGGCAACCAGAACTATGGAGCATGAATCCGACAGGATACTTGCGATGATGCTCATCCCGTTCATGTCATGTACTGCAAGATTGCCGATTTATGCGATTTTCACAGCTGCATTTTTCCCGGACCATGCGGGAACCATGCTATTGGTGATGTATCTGTTAGGTATTATTGTGGCGCTTATAGTTGCGACAGTGCTTAAAAAGACATTGTTCAAAGGAATGTCCGCACCATTTGTTATGGAACTTCCGACATACAAGTTGCCTTCCGTAAAAGGTATTTTGATTCATACCTGGGAAAAGGTGAAAGGATTTATCAAAAAGGCGGCAACAATTATTCTGGCGGCCGTAATAATCATTTGGGTGTTAAGCATTTTCCCATTGGGTGTGCCTTACGGATCACAGCAAAGTCTTTTGGGAATGTTCGGTTCTGCAGTTGCACCGATTTTTGCACCTCTCGGTTTTGGAACCTGGCAGGCAGCGGTTGCAATCATTGCAGGATTGCTTGCTAAAGAGGCCATTGTAGGTACATTGGGAACATTGGGCGGCCTTGAGGAAGACGATGAAGAGGGCATTACAAATTTGGTTCATGAGACATTCACTCCTCTCTCAGCATTTACATTCATGGCATTTTCACTTCTTTACATACCATGTATTGCGGTGCTTGGTGTAATCAAACAGGAAACCAACAGTTATAAATGGCCGGTTTTAATGACAGCCATAACACTGGTTACCGCTTATATTGTAACTTTCCTAATATTCAATGTGGGAGTATTGCTCGGCTTTGGATGAATGATAATCCATAAACTCTTTTTTTAAAATTTTTAGTCATAACTAAATATTTATATATTGCTTTTTACATAACAATAATTAAGAAATTTTTATTTACCTAAAAATTATTTTTAGGATAAGTGATATTATGGTTAAAACCTTGAAAGACGTAAAGCCGGGTGAAACAGTAACTATTGTTAAATACCATCATTCCGGTGATGTTGAGTTAAGAAGACACCTGCTGGGTATGGGTTTTGTAAAGGGTACTAAAGTCCATGTAAAGAAAGTGGCCCCTTTTGGCGATCCAATTGAAATGAGCATCAGAGGATGTGAGGTCTGTCTTCGAAAAGAGGAAGCTGAAAAAATTGAAGTGATTTAGCTTTAGTTTTTCATTTATATAACTATTTTTGTTGCGGTGTTTATTGTGAAATGTCGTATGTGCGGTTTTGAGTTTGATGAGACAAAATTAGAGAATCGTGGTTGCGTAAGCTGCGGAAAGCACGACAACTGCAATCAGGTTCACTGTCCTAACTGCGGATTCGGCAATCATCCTGAATTTGAAGAGGAATTCGAGTTCATTGCAAAACTTAAGGACAAGTTTAGAAGTAGAATAAACGGGCGCTGATTAGCTGTTTTTTGCATTCAATATTTCCTCAACGGTTTCATCAATGCTGATTTTTTCGGTATCGACATCCCATCCGTTTTCCTTTAATTTATATAGGATCTCTGTTGTTACCGGTGCCTTCAGATGAGCTTTTTTTAGCAATTCCTTATCGGAGAAAATTTGGTGCTTGTCTCCTTCAGCGATAATTTCCCCATCATATAGAACGAAAATCTTGTCTGCAAAATGATTGACCATCTCTATATCGTGTGATGAGATTACTATACTCATCCCTTCCTTGTTAAGGTTGTTCAGGATATTCAATACCTTGTCGACACCTTCAGGGTCAAGGCCTGCAGTAGGCTCGTCAAGAATCATTATGTCCGGCCTCATAGCTATGATTCCGGCAATTGCCACCCTCTTTTGCTGGCCTCCGCTCAAATGGTGAGGGGTCTTTTCTTCAAATCCGGCCATCCCTACCATCTCCAGGGCTTCCTTGATTCTTCTTTCGACCTCGTCATAATCGAGGCCCAAATTCATCGGTCCGAAGGCAACATCCTCCTTGACGGTTGGAGCAAAGAGCTGGTCATTAGGATCCTGAAATACGATGCCCACCTTTTGCCTTACTTTAAGAAGCTCTTCACGTTCGAATATGATTTTTTCACCTTCAATCTCAACGTGTCCGGAGGTAGGCTCGCTTAAGCCATTGAAATGAGAAAATAATGTTGATTTACCAGCACCGTTAGGCCCCATTATAGCTATCTTTTCTCCCTTTTTGATTTTGATATTGACATTTTTTAAAGCCTGAGTGCCGTCGTGGTATGTAAAAGATAAATTTTTTGTCTCTAAATGAATTTGTTCCATTTCTCTCACCTAATTGATTCCTAACTTTTGACCGAAGTAACCCAATTGCCCTGCATACCGGAACATTATGATTTCCAGCACAATGACAATCAGTATAATTGTAAATAGATATAAGTAATCGCTTCTTTCGGGGGACTTTTTCTCGTCAAACATTTCGGAGGCATCGGAAAATCCTCGGCTCACCATGCTTCTGTGAACCCTTTCTCCCTGTTCATATGCCTTTAAAAACATCATTCCGATGGTGTATCCGACCTGTTTCACTCTCCATTTATATGGGGTGTTGCTGCCGTGTATGTTGAAGTTTCTGGATTTCTGGCTTTTCCTGATTGCCGCAAGCTCATCAACGAAGAGGAAGAGGAATCTTACCATGATGGACAGTATCATTGCCAGGTCCCTTGGCATCTTCAGCTTTCTAAAGGAGCTTGCCATTTCCTGCAGTGGGGTTGTTGATGAATAGATAATGATTGCGGTCAGGGACACGATTAAGCGAACCAGCAGAAGAATCGCCCAATTGAGTCCTGCATCGGTTACATGCAGCCAGGAGTAACTCCAGATGATATTTCCAGGTTGTATGAATGGCTGGAAAATTATGATTGCTCCGCCGAAAGGCAGTAACATCAATAATCGTTTGAATGAATCAACATAAGATAATTTAGCTATTTTCAGGACTATCAAAAGAAATATTTCCAGAATTATTGGTATGAAAATTTCCTGGGAGATAACGCAGACTACAATGATGAAAATTGTGGAGATTAGTTTAATCCTTCCCTCCAGATTATGTATCGGACTATCTTGGGAAGCCAAATCGTCAAACCGCATTATCTGTGTTATGTCTACCATATTGATTCACTAATATAATATTAAAAACTCGTAATATATTATTATTTGCTTATGTGCATTTTATTAAATTTCAATTACTTTTAAAAAAAAGAAAAAAATAGAAATTAAAGGTTAATTTCTACTTTTTAACTACATATGCAACTCCTAATCCTAATATAAGAGTTACAACTACCCCTATAACCAGTGCTACAATCTGTAATACTTGGTTGTCAGGACTGCTTGCAAACGCATAATCTGGGAATGGTGCATCTGGAATTCCTTTGATTTCTTCAACTGAGAAATCTTCAGCAAGTCCGGAATCTTCTGCAGATTTTTCCAATCCGTCTGGGTCACCAGATGCGATGTATGGTGAAAGAACACATATGATGACACAAATTACGATTGCAACTCCAATTAAAGTCATGTCTTTTTTTTCCATTTTATGCATCTCCTTCATTCCATGCAAGTAAATCTGGTCTGAATTTGTCTAATGCTACAAGAACTATTACAGTTAATACAGCTTCGATTATTCCAATAAAGAAGTGGTATAATACCATTGATGGAATACCTACGTTTGCTGGGAAAGTTCCTGCGATTGCCATTTCGATAGCACAGGCCAAAGCTGCGATTACGGTTGCTAACCATGCTCCAACTCCAGCTGCTGCGTATTTTCCAATCATTCCACTTAATCCTTTGAAGGTGTATAATCCAACAAAACCTCCAACGATTGCCATGTTCAATACATTTGCTCCTAAAGCAGTAATTCCTCCGTCTCCAAATATCAATGCTTGGATAAGAAGTACCACTGTAAATAC
This sequence comes from Methanobrevibacter sp., assembly GCF_045130115.1. Lineage (GTDB taxonomy): Archaea > Methanobacteriota > Methanobacteria > Methanobacteriales > Methanobacteriaceae > Methanocatella. Next base: position 20,183 of record NZ_JBGUPC010000029.1, on the reverse strand, counting down.
AAGCACGGCAGCTTCAGGTGCTAAAAATACGATAGCTACTAAAGCTCCTCCAACCATGTGTCCACTAGTACCGAATGGAATTGGCATGTTCATGGACATGATTGCAAAAATACCTGCTGCGAGAACTGCTAAAAGAGGTATACGTTTTTCATCTAAGTTGGATTTTGCCCATTTCACGGAGAAGTATAATGCGACAATCAGGATCACATAGTATACTAGACATTGTGCAATAGGTATAAATCCGTCAGGTATATGCAAATTTATTCCTCCATTTTTTTTAAGTAATACTTTTTTGAGTCTCATTTATAAATTGAGTATTACTAAAAAGTATTATCTTTACTTTATTCAAGTAATATCAAGTTAATTGGGAGTTTTATTAAGTATAATGGTTAATAAAACAGTTTTTGTTCTTGATGTTTAATATTTTAACCCAATTTTTATATATAAATGTTATTAAAGTAATACAAATTAGTATTATTTCAGCTTTTTTGTAATACTTCATGTCTTAAAATGAGCTTAATTTCTTGTATTTTTGATGTTAATCAAATAGAGGAGGATGGCTATTGCAAAGTATAATAGAACCTGTATGTCCAGAATTCCGGTTTCAATACCTAAAATTGTGTATGTTAAAATCAGGGAGTAAATCCCAATATAGAAATAGTTTTTGGTCTTCTGCATTATCTTGAATCCGATGCCCAGAATGGAACCTAAAATTAACATCCCGATTAATACTCCGACCTTTCCGAAGTCAACCACCATCTGGCCGATTAAAGTTGGTGTGACTGTCACTTCGGTTCTCCATGCGATAAGCTTTCCAACCATCATTCTTGGGCCCAGGTCGCTTCCCGGAATTGAGCTTGCAAGCATGTGCCCATGAGTAACGCCGAAATTACCTCCAAGGAAATCCAGCAGGTTCAATACATGTAATGTAAAGTCTGCCCTTGACTGCAATGAGTACAGCGGGCTGGTTGATGAGGTTATTGTCATCTCTCCAAGTGATCGAAAATAACCAATTCCAATGATTGCACCTATACCAATAACTGCACCAATAACAACTTCCCATAGTGAAACGATATTTCCATAGAAACCTATGATAATTATGATGAGAAATGCTGCAAGTAGTGGTGTCCTATAACCTAGAAGCAATAAAAATGCACAGTCAATGAAGAGCAAAAACAGAAATCTGAATCTTGCCTGTGAACGGGTAATTTTTTTGTCCTGAAAGTCCTTCAGATAGGCGCTTGCAATCATGCAGGTTCCCGGAATGATTAAAAACACGGGCATTGTGAAAGCTGGTTTTAGCAAATATCTGATTGATGGCTTTAAAAGAGGAATTCCTCTAACTGAAGCAACGCTGATAAAGAAGAATACGATGCCTATTAATGTTAGGCAAAATCCGATTGAATAGATGTCCCTTCTTTCGAATTTAACAATTCCCTTTAAATTGTTGTTTAGGAAATATCTCGGAAGTATTGCAGACCCGATGAAAAATCCGACAAAGGCGAGGACCAGTGTGGTGACCAGGCTGCCTGAAGGCTTATTCATTGACAGAAGCAGGAATAATGCGAATAAAAAGAGCACAATCAGCGGATTGAAGATATGATTTTTCAGGATTTCATTTTTGTTTAGGACATTCAGGAAGTTTTCGCTGGGATAGAACCTTTTGAAATAGCTGTTGACCCACTGGTTTTCAATGAAATCCAGAATGGTAAAAATTAAAGTGAATAAAAAGGATTTGTGAAACTCGTCACTAATCTTGTTTATCACTGATGTTAAAGTGGAATAAATCACGCTCATTGTCTACACGGCTTAAAATTTTCGTATATTGATAACGTCAAAGTTTTTGCTGATTTCTTTAATCTGGCTGTCCTGACAGTCGTAGATTCTGATGGTAATGTCGTCAGTCAAACCATTGATGTTGCCTAGAATGCTATCGGCATCATTGAGATTTTCTTTTGTCGCTTTTTTGAGGAATAGGTAATCGCCATTGTCACTATTGGATGCTTTTATAGATTCTCTTTTGCTGTTATCTGTGAGGAAATTGCTGATTTTTTGTGCATCCTTGGTATTTATGGAATCTACGGACACGCCGGTTGTTATTTCATACTCTGCATCATTTGGAATTTTGCTTGTAAAATCTTTTAGGGAGCTTATCTCCATAGGTTTTGCGCTGATTTCACATAAGTTTTTATATTTTTCCCCATTGCTCTCAAGACTGATGTGGTCAATGTATATATCTGCAGTAGGTACGGTTCTATACAATCCGGCTAAATAAGTCTGGTTATTTGAGTCAATTAATAATCGGACTCCGTTTCCGCCGTTGTCATCTTCCCAAATGACGGTACCGTTCAATGTTGTCCTGTTTCCATCTGTTGAATTGAAACCTTCAACTGTGGCCTTGACAATAAATCCGTCCTTATAATACTTTAGATAGGTGTCCGGAATCTTGTTGACGGTTGACTCATCAAAAGCGGTTTTCTGTAAATCAGATGAATCATCTGTAGCGATATGGATAAATGCAAATGCAATTGCACATACCACCAGTATTATTATGATGTAGTCCACCAATGTGAATTTAATCTTCATAATTAAACCTACTCTTCATATAATGCTCCAACAGGGCAAACATCGACACATTCGCCGCAGTTATTGCATTTGCTTTCATCGATGATGATTGTATATGCTCTTCTTTCAATTGCTTCTTCCAGACATACGTCAATGCAGTCTTCACAAACTCCACATTCTTCCATATCTACTTTCAATTCATCCACCAAAAAAATTTTTAAAGAAATATAATTTAATTTAACTATTTTAATGTTTATATATTTTGTCAAGATAATTTTTAGGTATTCCTAAAGTTTTAATATTATGAAGTGCATATAGGTAATTGGTGTATGTAATGATTTTCAACAAATGGATTTCAATAATATTGTCAGGGATGTTCTTTCTGTTTCTGGCATTGTTCTTCTCGACAATATCCGTCATATTTCTAAATGGCGGTTTGGTTCCGGTTTTAGGATTGGTAATGTTCGTAATATTCTATTTCATTACAAGGGTGTTCTACAACTATTTGAGAAATGACGATAAATACCGGAACAACCGTCAGGTGTCAAGCGATATGCCCGGTGAAAAATATTATACAAAAGGGGAATCCGATCCAAAGAAAGTATTCATTGTAATCTGGTTAATGGTGATTTTAATATTGACTTCCGTCTCATTATGGTTGTACTCTTTTAATAACGGTTTGGTATGAAATTGTTGAAAATTTCAAAAAAACCATAACATTTATATAGGATGTAATTAAATATTATAACTGTCTATTTGTATGGATGGGTACCCAAGCGGCCAAAGGGGAAGGACTTAAGATCCTTTGGCATAGGCCTCCGAGGGTTCGAATCCCTTCCCATCCACTATTTTATAATTTTTTGTTTTCTTCGATTATGCCTTAGTGGCTCAGGTGGTAGAGCGCTACCTTGGTAAGGTAGAAGTCGGGGGTTCGAATCCCCCCTAAGGCTTTTAAGCTATTTTTTTCAATGATTTCAATATATTTCATGGTTCTTTTTGTTTCTCTTACTGAATGTAAAAAATAGTTTACATAAATTACTTAAAGTATAATTACTTTAAAATAGATAATATTTATGAATAATTTTAATAGGTGAAAATTATGAATTATAAAAAACTTATACTGGTTGGATTTATTTCAGCATTTGTTGCTGTCTTAACTTCTGTTTTAGGAGTTGCAGGTACTGTTATAGGTTCAGTTATTTCATCTGTGCTTTATAACATGCTTTCAGAAGCTTTAGAACAGCCTGTATCTACTGCAACATTCAGTACTCATTTCGAATGGGATATTGCATACATATTTCCACTTGCGGTCATTGGTTTAATTCAATTGTTGTTAATTTTCGCCATGTTGTCTGAATCAGGATTTTTACCTTCCACATTCCTTAATGCTTACTTGTCATTGCAAAACTTGGCAAATAATAACTTATACAGGATTTTAGGTATTGCAATGCTAATTATAAGTGTGTATCCAATTGTGTTAAAGAGGGACAATGTCAAAAGGGCTCATGGACTCATTATCGCATTTGTGGGGTTAATATTTTTGGCCCGTGGTTTTGTAGATTTGGGAAACTCAATTACAAACCTTTATGATTATGTGTTCGTTGTCTTTGATTTTCCAATAGCAGTCCTTGCACTGATATTGATTATATTTGTGATAGTCAGGATTTTAATGTCTGCAAGAGATTCGGAAAAAGAGTTTAGGGCAATAAAACATCAGGAAAACGCTGAAAATTTCTCCTATCAAAATGTTAGGAAAGTCCATCATTCAAAAAAACATAATGATTTTGACTATGATAAAAAAATGGAAGAGATTCGTGTAAAAAGATATAATCGTTCTAAAAAATCGAAAAATCCTGATGTTCAGTATAAAGAGGATAATGCTGACGAAAATATGGATTCCGGCATAAATCGGTCTTCAGGAAATATCCGTTTCGAATCTAATGATCTTCTTGATGATTATAAGAAATAGTTGGTAAAATGGGAAAAAAGGATAAAACATTAAAGGATGTCTTGGATTTTATTTTATATGAGAATCCATCGACTCAGGATGAGATAGCTGAAAAACTAGGAATCTCTCGAAGATATGTTACTAAGCTCCTGCAGCCTCTTGTTAAAGATGGAACTGTCAAAAGAGCGTATATGATAGATTTGAAGAGTTATGAGGAAATTGTTTCCTCTGTTGGAAATTATTCCAGCACAAAAAGCAATACCGGTAATGCATTGATAAATGACATGCTGGACAATATGGCAAAGCATGTGCATTCCCAGCTTGAAATGTCATTTGATGCAGTCTTGGAATACGATGAAAATAAGGCCAATAAAGCTTTGGAAATGGATTACGCTACAAATAATATGGTTGAAAAAATAAGGACATCTGTAGAGACCATCGTAAGTCTCAACAAGCATTCCGAAATTTCAAAGTCAATCCTATACAATGAAATTGCCTATGACCTGGAGCGTATAGGGGATTATTGCGGTCATATTGCAAAATTTGTCATTAATGACATTTATGAAGTGGATAAAAATGTTTTAAAGAAGCTTAAAAAGATGTATAAGACAGCACAGTCCATGATTCGTCTGTCCATGAGGGCATTCATCGAAGCCGATACAGAATTGAAGGATGATTTGATGAAACAGGAAGAGACAATTCAGATCATGCAATCCAAGGCAATCAATCTGATTGCAACCCAAATGGCTGAAAGCACCTTTGATGAAAAGGAACGTTCAAACTATTTCATTTACCTGTTCAGACTCATTAAAGCATTCAAGAGAATTGGAGACATTTCCGTTGAAATGATGGATGTTGCTGTCGAGTTTCATGACAACATTCCGAGACCTACAACCCCAAGAACTTTCAGGTAACTTTTTTTTAAGAAATTCTATTCGTCATATATCCTTGTTGTGGCATGCCTGTCAGCCCAGCATTGGATGCAGACGCCGATTGGAAGTCCCGCAGTATGGGTATGTGCCTTTAGGATTTTGACATCTAATGTTGTTGTTTTTCCGCCAAGACCCATAGGACCTATTCCTGACGCATTGATTTCCTCCAGGATTTCCTCTTCCAATTTTGCTATTTGAGGGTCAGGGTTTCTTTCGCCGATTTTTCCAAGCAACGCCTTTTTACCTAATTTTAAGCATAAATCTGAGGTTCCTCCGATTCCAACTCCCACAACAGTTGGAGGGCATGGTTTTCCTTTTGCCTTGAGAACTGATTCTACAACAAATTCCTTGATGCCTTCAATTCCTTCTGCAGGAAGCGCCATCTTCATTGCATTGTTGTTTTCTGAACCGAATCCCTTTGGCAATATGGTTATTTCAAGGTAATCTTCATCAATAAGTTCAATGTCGATTGGTGGAATGTAATCACCGACGTTGATGTTGGTGTTTTCACGTGTGAGGGGATCTACGATGTTTGGTCTTATAGGCACGTCTGTTGTGGCCTTCTTGATTCCCTCTTCAATTCCTTCACGCAGATTTTCAACTTCCACATTACCTAACTTCACAAAAACAACCGGCAAACCTGTATCCTGGCACATCGGAATTCCTTTTTCTTCAGCAAGTTCAATATTTTTTAAGATGGCTTCAATATTTAACCTTGCAAGTTCATGTTCTTCTATTTTAAGAGCATCTTCCAGTGATTTTTTTACATCATCACCGAGAACGATAACCGCTTGCCTGTAAAGTTCATAAACAGTATCCTTAATAACGTCTTTAGTAATCAAATTAATAACCTTTATAAAATTAATTAATCTTATTTTTGGTTTTTGAAATATTTATATTTTGATTATTTTTAGTGGGCAGACTTCAACGCAATCTCTGCAAAGGGTGCATTTATCGCTGTTCATGGTTATGGCTCCGCCCAAAATCTCAATGGCATTCTCCTTGCATGCCAATAGGCATGGAGCTTCTGATGGCGGTTGGCAATTCATACAAAATAAGGTTGGAGTGTCAACATTTGGTGTTTGTTGACAACTTCCGCAGGTTGTACATGTTGTACAATTTCCTGTTTTAAACATAATTTTTCTATTCATCTAAGACAAGCCTTGCTCTTGCTTGGCTTGTAATCACATGGACAAAGCTACCTTTTCCGCTACTGTCAGGCTCATATAGTCCTGCCATTTTTGCCAGGTATTTTTCCTGGTTTTTGGCTCTGACCTTTTCAGGATCAGCAACAGTAATTGCTCTTTTGGTACATGCTTTGATACATGCAGGTCCTTCTTCTCTGTCAGCACAGAGGTCACATTTTTCAGCAACTTTGGATTGGAAAGTCATAGCACCGAATGGACAAACCATTACGCATAATCCGCAGCCGATACATTTTTCGGTATTGACTCCATCGTCAGTTATTGCCTCGGTCGGACAGATTTTTATACATGGTGCACTTTCACAATGTTGGCATACAATGGAATAAAAGGAAGAATCGTGTTCTATTATTTTTATTCTGCTAGCATTATGGATTGATGCGCACATGTTTGAACAGTTGAGACATCCATCGCACAAATTGCTATTTACAACAATACTCTCCATTGTATCACCTTATAAACCTAGTTCTTTACACTCTGCATCGACATATTTTTGGATTTTTTCAATGAGCTCATCATCTAAGTGTCTGAATCTTTTTTGTGGTGCAAGGTATTCTTTTACAGGTTTTCTTTCTTCAGGCCTGTAAGTGATTTCGAATTTGCCGTCCACGATTTCATATAAAATCCATGATCCAGTTTCTACTGCTAATCTACCCATTTCGATTGTCCTTTCAGAAGGGAATCCCCAACCGGTAGTACATGGTTGTTGTAAGTGGATGTATGCAGGACCTTTGGTTTCTGCAGCCTTTTTGACCTTGTTGACATAATCTTCAGGGAATGCAATTGAAGCTGTTGCGACATAAGGTATTCCATGAGCTGCCATAATCATCGGCATGTTTTTCTTAGGTTTGTCTTCCCCGAAGCTTGCGCTTCCTTTTGGTGAAGTGGTTGTTGTTGCACCGTATGGTGTTGCTCCACTTCTTTGGATACCTGTGTTCATGTATGCTTCGTTATCGTAACAGATGTAGGTCATGTTGTGTCCTCTTTCCATAGCTCCGGATAAGGATTGCAGACCGATATCTACAGTTCCTCCGTCACCACCGAAAGCAACAACATTCACGTCATCTTTTCCTTGAATTCTGAGTGCACTTTCTACACCGGATGCTACAGCACCTGAGTTTTCAAATGCTACGTGGATGAATGGAATTTCCCATGCAGTTTCAGGGTAAGGTGTGGTCATAACTTCAAGACAACCGGTAGCGGAAACGGCTACGGTATTTTCACCTAATGCATTTAAAGCTAATTTAACTGCGATGGATGCTCCACAACCAGCACATCCTCTGTGTCCTGGTGCTAATAAATTTTTATCAGGAATGTCCACCATTTTTATTCCTCCTTAAGTCCAATCCATGTGACATCACTTTCAGGACCATTTTTGGTAATTTCATAAATTTCATTCAATGCTTCAGGGGTGATGTCCCTTCCGCCTAAACCTGTAATGAATCCATAAATCTCTTTGTCAATTTTAAGTTTCATGTCGCCGTATAATGCTCCGCCCATTCCGATTGCGAAGTTTTTGTCAACAACAGCTAGTTTGGAACAGTTTTTAACAACTTCATTGATGGCATCAACTGGGAATGGTCTGTATGATCTGATTTTGAGCAATCCGACTTTTTCGCCTTTTGCTCTTAGCTCGTCTACAATAACTCTGATACTACTGCAGAGTGATCCCATAGCGACATAAATGATTTCAGCATCATCTGTCTTATATCCTTCAACAAGGCCATATTGTCTTCCAAATATTTCTGCAAATTCGTCGCAGGTCTTTTGGATTACGTCAAGGGCATTGTTCATTGCAACGTCCATGTCATGTCTTGCTTCCATGTAATAATCAGGGTCAGCAAAGTTACCGATGGACATAGGATCTTTAGGATCAAGATACGCATGTTCAGGAACATATGGAGGTAGGAACTCATCTACGCTTTCTTGATCTGGGATTTCGACAGGTTCAACTGTGTGAGTTAAAATAAATCCGTCTAAACATACCATTGAAGGCAATAAGATATCAGGATTTTCTGAAACTTTATAAGCCATTAAGGTTGTATCTAATGCTTCTTGAGCATCTTCAACATAGATTTGTAACCAACCTGCATCTTTTTGTGCAATGGAATCCTGTTGGTCATTCCAAATGTTTAATGGAGCTGAAATTGCTCTGTTTGCATCAGCCAATACGAAAGGTGTTCTCATACCTGCTGCTGCATATAAAATTTCGTGCATTAACATTAATCCTTGTGAAGATGTTGCTGTAAATACTCTTACTCCAGCACCGCTTGCTCCAACAGCAGCACTTATAGCACTGTGTTCTGATTCTACTTTGACATATTTAGCATCAATCTTTTCATCAGCAACATATTGAGCTAAGTATTCTGAAATTGTAGTTTGTGGAGTAATCGGATAAACAGGAATAACTTGTGGTTTAGCTAATCTTACAGCTTCTGCAACTGCTTTATTTGAGGTCATTACTTCTTTTACCATCTAATCACTCTCTTCTTGTATCATTTCGATTGAATCTGAAGGACATTCGTATGCGCAAATTCCACATCCTTTACAGTAATCGTAATCAATATCATGTTGTTTGTTTATACAGGAATCTGGACAGAATAATATACAGTTATCACAATCAATACATGATTCTTTATCTAATATAGGTTTGAAAGTTCTCCAGCTTCCAGTTTTATTGTTTTTAGTATTTCCCGGTGTTTTAATTACACATCCTATATTTACCATAATTTCACCTATTATCCCATGTCGTAAGCTTTTTTAGTTGCTTCCGCATTTAGTTCTCCGATTTTTCCAGGGAAGGTTTCTTTAATAACTTCAAGCAATGAATCGATACTCACAACTCCTGTCTTTTTAGCGAAATATCCTAAAATAATAGTATTTACGATGTTGCGTCCTAACATGTCAAGAGCAATACCGGTTGCATCGATTTTGTGGACTTCGTGGTCGCCACTGCCTTCAAATGTTTTAGTATTAATAATTACTTCAGTATTGTCTTTAATTCCTGAAAATACATCTACTACATTTAACAATCCTTCGTCTAAAACCAGTACGTAGTCCGGGTTGTAGACTTGGTATCTCATTTTAATTGGCTCGTCATCAATTCTTGTGAAAGCCATAACTGGAGCTCCTCTACGTTCAACTCCGAAAAATGGGAAAGCCTGAACAGATTTGCCGTCCTTGAATGCAGCTTTTGCCAAAATTTCAGCAGCTGTTACAGAACCTTGCCCGCCTCTGCCATGAAAACGAATTTCAATCATTAATTCTCCTCCATATATTTATCATGTATAATCATTATAAATTACAAAATATATAAATTTTATGTTAAAATTTTATTTTTGAATAATTTTGTTTTAATTTTGTTGTTTAAATCTTTTATTTTTTCTTTATTTTTTTGAAATTCTTTTTATAATTTTTGTTTTTTCATTTTACAGTTTCTATATCTTTTTTGAAAATAATGCTTTTTTTAAAAAATATTAAATTTAATATATTTAAAAATATAATATTATAATAAAAAATTGGTAGGGAAGTTTATGAAGGTTTTAATAATTACAGGCGAGTTGGCATATCCATTGATAAAGGAAGTGGTTTCCACTTCAAAGGAAGATATAATAGTGCACATTGCAGACAATACTCAGGTTGCTGCATTTCTAACTCCAAGACAAATTATTAAAGAAATAAAGACCTGTTTCAATGACCAATTGGATGAGATTGACATGATTCTGGTTCCCGGACTGATCAAGAAGGGAACAAAAGAAATCACCAAGGAAATTGGAATACCGACATTCAAGGGCTCAACTGATGGGGCTGACCTTGCAATGGTATTGAATCTGATTGGAAGCATCGACCTGTCTGAAGACAAGCCTGCCGATAAGCTGATTGAAGAGGAAAAGCGAAAGGAAGCGTTCAAGTTCATCGAGGAATTTGAAAACGATAAGGAGAATATTGAAAGACTTCTCAAAAAACCAAACAACATTCTAATCAAGAACCTTCCTGTCGGTGAGGACTTCCCTATGAGGGTCCTGTCTGAAATTGCAAACGCGCCATTTTTATCAAAGGAGGCATTAATCAACAAGTGCCAATATTTCGTTGATTCCGGTGCCGACATGATTGATATTGGAATGGCTGCCGGAGAGGATTTCTCAGACAAGATTCCCGAACTGATTGAAACCTTAAGACCTATTGTCGGAGACAGGCCATTAAGCATAGACACATTGAATCCCGATGAGATAAGGGTGGCTGCTGAAAACGGCATCGACTTTGTTTTAAGTCTTGATTTGGGAAACAACTCAGAGATTCAGGAAATCCTAAAGGAAAAGGATATTCCTGCCGTATTGTTGCCGACTAATTTTTCACAGGGCAAATCCCCAAAATCTCCATCAGAAAGGGTTGAGGCAATGCATCAGCTGATAAAGGACACTGAAGGGCTGCGCTATGTTGCAGACCTGATTTTGGATCCGGTCAACAGCGCAAGCATTGTCGAATCGATCATTGCCTGCCACGAGTTTCATAAAGTAAATCCTGCACCGATGTTTTTCGGAGTGGGTAATGTGACCGAACTTATGGATGCCGATTCGGGCGGTGTCAATGTTCTTCTTGCAGGAATCGGTATGGAATTGGGTGTGAGCATACTGTTCACTCCGGAAGAAAGCGGAAAGACAAGAGGAAGTGTTTATGAACTTGCAACCGCTTCAAAAATGATGTTTCTTGCAAAGCACAGAAAATCAATTCCAAAGGATTTGGGAATTAACCTGGTTGCCTTCAAGGATAAGCATAAGCGCAACGACATTATCCTGAATGAAAGGGAAGGCATTGAAGAGACAAGGCAAACCGAGCCTATGAAGTTCGTAAGGGATAAGGCAGGCAGCTTCAAAATAAATGTTGATTATGGAACAACAGTCGGGACAAGCAAGATTACTGCAACTCATTTTAAGAAAAACAAGCCCGACCTGGTCATTGTAGGCCATTCTGCAAAAGAGATATATGAAGAGATAATAACTAAAAATCTTGTAACAAGAATGGAGCATGCTGCCTATTTGGGTTCAGAGCTTCAAAAGGCAGAAATAGCGATGATTACCGGAAAAGATTATGTTCAGGATTTTGATTTGTTCAAAAATCCTGATGAATTTAAAAAATAGTTTTAATCAAAGTCTGTTGGGTCGTAGGTTCCTTCAGCTTGTCCAGCCTGAGGTGATGAACTAGCATCGCTAGTGTCCTGTGAACTGGTGTCCTGTGAACTTGCATCTTGACTTGAACTGGTGTCAGGGGAACTTTCGTCATGAACGGCACTTTGTGTTACAGGTTCAGAATTAGAACCGGAACTGGAAGGTGCATTTGTTGATGGACTGCTTGATTGTAGATTAGTTGTATTTGCTGTATTGTTAAGGTTAGTGCTTGGTTGTACGACTTGATTTTCATGATTCATAATTCCATTTCCGCTTACAAATAAAAATATCCCAACAAATAGTAGAATTATAACTATTAATGCAATGATTATCGCATTTTCAGATTCCATATTTTACCTCCATTTAACCAATCACTTAATATATTAAATAATAAACTATAAATAAATTTATCGTTAAATTTATTTTAGTAACAAAATTTTAGGAAGGTTAAAAGTTGCAGGTTGAAAACATTAATATTAAAGACATTGACAAGATGCTTTTGGAAGAAAGCTATGTTTCAAACACTGAGATATCAACAACCCTTTATCTGTCATTTCTACTTGGAAAGCCAATGCTCATTGAAGGTCCTCCGGGCGTTGGAAAAACCGAGCTTGCAAAGGTGATTGCAAAGGCGTTTGACAGGGACTTTTTCAGGATCCAATGTTATGAGGGAATCACTTTCGAACAGATTGTCGGCGAATGGAATTATCAAAAGCAGCTGCTTCACCTGGAAGCTGCAAGAAACGATTCAAACAATGTGGATGAAATCTTTGACGACGAATTTTTCATAAGGAGGTCTCTGCTCAATGCATTCCTGAACGATAAGGATTCCGTCCTTCTGATAGATGAAATCGACAAGGCTGATGAAGAGGTGGAAAGCTTTCTGCTTCAGGCATTGGGAGAGCAGGAAATCACAATCAACGACCTTGGAACATTCCAGTTGGAAAATGATCTGATTGTTATTCTGACTTCAAACTCACAAAGGTCACTTCTCGATGAGACAAAGGACAGGTGCCTTTTCTTATACATTCCATATCCGACTGTTGAAAGGGAAATTGAAATCGTCAAATCCAAACTCCCTGATGCTGATGATGAGACAGTATCCTATGTGGTCAAACTGGTTCATCAGATAAGAAATCTCAATCTTATGAAAAAGCCTTCTGTAAGAGGTACTGTCGATTGGGTCAAATCAGTCACCAATTTGGGAACCAAGGATATTGACAAGTCCCTTGAGGACAGCGTCGGCGTAGCCATCAAAACAGAAAGCGACAAGAAACGTGTCAAAAAGGATATTTTCGACAAGAGATAACATGATAAGAAAAATTGCAACACTATCAGCTGACTTGAGAAAGGAGGGGCTTCCGGTAAGTATCAGAAGCACACAGGCAGCCATGCAGATTTACAGCGAACTGGGTGAATCTGACAGGAACCTGCTTAAGACAGCTCTGCTTGCAATTTATGTCAAGGACAGATATGACATTCCTAAATTTTTAAAGGTTTTTGAAGAAGTATTCGCATTGCCGGACCCTGAAAAGGAAATCAAGAAGGACCTGAACAAGAGCAAGGCATACAGGGGTACCGGTCCGAAATCAAATAAGTATATCATTAAAAAGCAGGATACAATCGGCAAGAGGATTCGAAAGGAAAAAGTCGATAATGAAAAGCTGAAGATGCTTTCAGGCCAGCCATTGCTTGAGGAAGCAAAAAGGCTGGAGCGTGATGGGGAACTGATGAACAAGGATTTGACAAAGCTGAACAGGTTTGACCCAAGAATGCTTGAAATCTGCCAAAGGTTGGGAAAAAGAATTGCCAACAAGCGTTCAAGAAGAAAGATTCAGGCCAACTCCCATAAGATTGACATGAGAAGGACAATGAGGGCAAATCTGAAATATGGTGGTGTACCTCTTGAGCTTGTAAAGGCAAAGCCAAGGCCCCACAAGAATGAACATTTATTCTTAAATGACATCAGTGGCTCATGCGAATGGATCAGCAGCTGGTTTTTCATGCTGATGTTTTCAGCCCAGACAGCCTTTAAAAGGTCCAGAACCTTTGAATTCGACAACAAGGTAATCGAGACAACAAAAGCCCTGAAGGAAGAGTATCTGATAGATTCCTTCATTAAGGTTAAGGACATGAGGGTCAAGAACATGATGGTGCATGGGACTTCAGACATGTATTCCGCTTTCAAGCAGTTCCAGGAAAAGGCAAACATCAACAATAAATCTTATGTAATTATTTTATCAGACTGCAGGGATTGGGCCGGCCCGAAAGTTAACAAGATTCCGGCAAGTGTAGAGCTGGTTGAGGAAATGGTAAGGGATGCCAAAAAGGTAGTCATCCTGAATCCCGAGGACAAGAACAAATGGGATATAGTGGACAGTTGCGTTTCACTGTATCGTGATGCGGGAGCACATGTATTCGAGGTCAACACCTTAAATCAGCTGGCACGCTTTGTAGAACAGATGTAGGTAGTAATATGCAATGCAGTAAATGTGGTAATCCTAAAGTTATTTATAAAAGAGAGCAATCAGGCCAATTGTTGTGCAAGGATTGTTTCATAGAATCAATCGAAAAGAAAGTCATCAAAACCGTCAGGAAGGAAAAGCTCCTGGACAAGGGAGACAAGGTTCTGGTGGCCCTTTCAGGAGGAAAGGACAGCGTCACAACCTTGGAGATACTGAACTCATTTCGTGAAATGAATGTCATAGACCTCTGTGCGGTCACAGTGGATGAGGGAATTGCCAATTATCGCCAGGAAGGGGTCGACATTGCAAAAAGGCATGCTGAAAGATTAGGAATAGAGCATAAGGTAGTGTCCCTGAAGGAGGATTACGGGATAACCCTTGATGAGATCATGCAAAGGCCAAACCATAAGGGGTCATGCACCTACTGCGGAGTGTTCAGAAGGACAATAATCAATAAGGCAGCCCGTGAAATGGGGGCCACTAAAATAGCCACAGGACACAATCTTGATGATGAGGTTCAGGGCATCATGATGAACTACCTTGAGGGAAACACCGATAACCTGACAAAACTGGGTGCAAAAACCGAATCCAAAGCTGAAGAGTTTACGGTTAAAATCAAGCCTTTAAGGGAAATTCCAGAACGTGAAATCGGTATCTATGTGGTTGCAAAGGAACTTGAAGTCCACTTTGACAGCTGCCCATATGCAATGCAGTCATTCAGGGGCGAAGTTTCAGAGGTCATCAATCAGCTGGCCGAAAAGCACCCTACAATCAAGTACTCAACATTACGCGGATATGATAAAATCAAGGGCGTTTTGAAAAAGGAAATGCAAAAAGAATATGCTCATGGAAGATGCAAAAGATGTGGAGAGCCTTCAGCAAACGATTTATGCAAGGCCTGTTCATTTTTAGAAGAGTTGGGAGTATGAAAATATGGAATTCACATTGAAATATAAGGACATAAACGAAAAAAGGGAAATTCCTAATGAAGATTATACCATTAAAGATTTACTGGAAGAGTTGGAATTGTCCGCTCAGACAGTTGTTTCCAAGCAGAACGGAGAGCTGGTAATTGAAGATACTGTCATCCAGGAAGATGATGAAATTCAGATTGTTCAAATTATCTATGGTGGTTAAGTGAAAATCAGTTATGAATGTGGCCCCTGCTTTTTAAGGCAGGCCCGTGAAGCAATGGACTTGTCAACAGATGACGAAACTCTTAAGATGGAGATAATGGAAGATGTCTTTAAGTTTTTAAGCAATAACTTCAAATTGGATACCAATTCAAACGGCACAGGTTCTGCAATGCATAAGATGATAAAGGAAAAGACCGGCTGCAGGGATCCTTATCGCAAGGAAAAGATTGAGGGAAATGAAATTGCCTTGAAGTATCTGCCTGATGTCAAGAAGATACTTGAAGAGGACAGCAGCCTTGAAAATCATGTCAAGATAGCCATCATTGGAAACATTCTGGACTTCGGCGCATTCACTTTGGATGATGATGTTGAAAGCGTTATCAAAACCGCCCTTAAAAAGGATCTGGCAGTAAAGGACATTGAAGAATTTGAAGAATCCCTGAAAACTCATGATAAGGTATTATACCTTGTGGACAATACTGGTGAAATCGTATTCGACAAACTGCTTTTGGCAAAAATCAGGGAATACGGATTGAAGATTACAATAGCGGTCAAGTCAGAGCCTATCCTGAATGATGCATGCATGGAAGATGCCCTGGATGCGGGATTGGATGAATATGGTGAAATCGTTGAGATAGGCTGCGGCACTGTAGGATATGTTGACAGCGAAATTTCAGACGAATTCCGGGAAATATTCGAAAGCCATGATTTCGTAATCTCAAAGGGAATGGGAAATTATGAAGGTTTGACTGAAATCGACCTGTCAGACAAGGACATCTATTTCTTATTATGTGCAAAATGCAACACAATTTCCAAGCACATAGGCGCAAATCTGCATGACATGCTTCTGTTTAAAAAATAACCAGTGAGATTATGATAATAGGCTTTATAGGTTTTGGAAAGGTTTCACGAAGTCTGGTCGGACTGCTCAAATCAGACGATATTAGCTTCATCACATCCTCCGAAAACCGCTCGCCAAAAACTGTGGATAATATTGAAAAATCAGGCATTGAAGTTCTGGATACCTTTAAGGATGTGGCCTGCAGGTCGGATATTCTGATTTCAGCAACTTCCCCGAAGAATGCTTTGGGAGTTGCAGAAAGATATGGAAAATATGCAAAGGGAATCTATTTGGATTTGAACAACGTTTCTCCAGACACCACTCTTAAAATCAATGAATCCGTTGACAATCTGGTCGATGGCGCCATCATAGGAAAAATCGATTCCGACAATCCGATATTGTATCTTTCAGGAAATGATGCTGCGGAATTGCTGTTTTTAAATGATTTTATTCAAACGGAAATGATTGGCGGGGATGTCGGCGATGCAAGCAGGTTGAAACTGCTCAGAAGCGCATATACAAAAGCGTTGTCCGCACTTCTGATAGAATCGGCTGAAATCGCAAAAAATAATGATTTGGAAGACGAGTTTTTTGAGATGCTCTCATTAACAGAAGGGGATGATTTCAAGGAGAAGTCATTGTCCAGAATAAACAATACCCTGAAAAGTTCCAAAAGAAAATCAGAGGAACTGGAAGAAATAATAGATTACTTTGATGAAAATGAGTTAATAATGGTCAGGGCGGCATTAGAAAAGCTCAGCCAATATCGACCTTAACCTTAAATCCCTTTTTGGCTTTTTTTATACTTCCGCTAACCGGAATGAAATGGGAATCCATAATGTATCTTAAGTATGTGACTTCCAGGGCAGGCAGTCTAAGATTTGTTTTTATTTTCTTGCCTTCGCTTTTGAACTGAACTGATATCTTACCGTTCTTATCGACATACAGGTCGGTGTTTATGCCCTCTTTTGTGATTTTTGTCTCAAATTTGGTCAGATTCAGTCCTGCTTCAAGACTTGCCGGAGGATTTTCAACGGCAATGTTTTCACTTCGAAACCTGTTGTTCGCATCCCGTGCGCTTATTCCCTTTTCGCCTTCACATGCCACATACCATGCACGGTCGATAACCCTTTGCACTTTCTGATTGTCTGGAATCACGCCTTGGGACTCATAGCTTTTCATCAGGTCCATCACTTCCTTTTTTGTAACTTCCATTTCAATGGCGCTGATTGCCAGACGTGTCATTACTGGCCCGTAATCAGATCTCCTGAACACGGCCCAGATTGATTCCGGGTCCCTATAGACTCTTCTTTTGATGATTTCATTGATTGTATTTCCATTGAGGTAAGCTATCTTTTCAAGGTTTCCCCGTGAATAGGTGTTCATTCGCTTATAGATGTCCTTCCAGTTGCGCTCGCCGGGGGTTCTTCCAGCATCAATCTCCCGCTGAAGGATTTCAACGGTGGTCTTTGGAAGCAGCTTCCGCACCTGTTTGGTAATCTCCATGTCATTGTCAATGATTGACTGTCTTATAAGTCTTCCGGAGTATTTTTCCTTGTTGAACTCGTCGACAACATGGTAGTTGAGCTTTGAGCCTAAAAATTCGTTGATTGCGTACCAGCGAATCTCGTTTCTGTTGGTATAGCTTTTGGGCATTCCGACAAAGTTGCCCTCATCTATGAACTTCTGAGCCTTTGACTTTATCTCATCGAGTGAAATGCTTGCGGAAGTGATGTAATCGGTCACTCCGTCATCAATCATCTGCTTGAGCCTTATAGGCACGCTGTATGATAATACCAGTCTGTGATGAAGTCCCTCAAATGCTTTGACGTCATCAGCCCCCAGAGCCAGTGCCATTTCACGGCGGGCATCAAAATCAACAAAAAATGGGGCATGGTTTGCACTGAAACCCTTGTTGAGATAGACAACAACCTTTTTGTCCAGCTCGTCTGCCAGCTTGCGCGCCTCGCCAATCAGATGTTCATGACCCTTATGCACAGGGTCGAAATCCGCACTAATCGCTATCAATGTCAACACCAAAAAAAGAAAGTTTGGGATGGCTTAACCATCCATTAATCTTAAAATACCGCTTATAACTAGCCATGCACCAATCAACACGCCTAAAATAATGGGGTCTGCCACATATGTTCCAATGACTATGTACAACAAACCGAGAACAACTCCAGCTATTCCTATATAAAAGCCGTATCTGGATTGGCGGTTGTTTATCAGGGACACCACTCCAACAATAATCAGGGTTATTCCTGCAAGGTATAATGTGATTTGAGCTAAAAATCCGAACAGTCCTGCGTTGAATATCAGGCAAAGGCTCAGGAATAGCAGTATCATTCCTAAAACCAGGTCGAGTATTGATCCGGTTTTGTTATAATCAATTATGGCCACTCCAACTACGAGCAGGTAAATTGATATCAATAATATGGATAGGCCGATTAAATCCGCCACTCCAATGATTCCCATAACAGGGAAGATGATAATGATTAATCCCAGTATCATAGCCAGTATGCTAATAAATTTACTTTTCATTTTTTCCTCCTACTAATAATTAATAGTTTAAAATATATTAATATAATGGGATGTGCTTTATCTCAACGGTCGATGAGTTCATATCTGAATTTTCAACTTGGGCCAGCCATTCCCCTTTGCACTCGCAGTCATGCTCTATTTTTGTCTGTGTCAGGTTGTTGGCTATTATCATGTGCTTAAGGTCCTTGCTGCATTTTTTGCAGTTGTATGGGCCTCTCCTTGAACCGAAACCTGATGTGTCCATGAGTGCAGGCAGGTCTATTTCATCCCTTACCGTATTGATGATTTCAATGCATGACCAGATCCATGGCGGCTGGTATGCTCCTTTTCTCCAGAATCTTTCGATTACAGTTCCGCTGTGTATTGTTGCCGGACAGAATGACAGTCTGTCAACTCCTATTGAATTGCAGTAATGTGCAGTTTCAATCGCTTCAGCTATTGCTTCTGATTCGGATACTAGGATAGGCTTTACAAAAATATATGCCTTTGACTTTAGGTTGTATCCCTTTGTCTCTTTCAGGTTCTGCATCAGTTTCACGGCTTCTTCAAAATCATCACGGGTAAATCCCTTATTGATCTTGTTCAGTCTGGTATAGTCGTTTGAGGTTTCAAGACCTATGCTCACTTCGAACAGGGTGTCTCCTATGATGTCGAATATTTCATCAAGGTATTCCTCCTTTACATATTCCGGCCTTGACTCTACAATGATTTCAGTCACGTTGCCCAGACCAATTAATGTTTTCAGGATTTCATCACGGGCGTCCTTTGGAAGCTCATATGGATTTAAAAAACTTCCTGATGCGAAGAGTTTCACTGAAATTCTGTCCTCCTCGGCTATCGGATGTCTGGACAGGTGGTTGTGGAATATTTTCAGGATGGTTTCAGTGTCAATTGGTTCAAGTGTGCAGTCTGATACATAGCTGCACATGGTGCATCCGCCACTGTCTCCCAATGCCCATGCACATCCTGGAGTGGGTAAAATCATGAATAATGTTTTTGCAACGCCATCATAAGTTAAATCATCATTATACCAGCTTGCCCCAACCTGTTCTGGGGTTTTCGGTTCCTTTCTCTCAAAGGCTCTTTGCCTAATTTCTTTTGTTAAGTTTTCAATTTCCATTATAATATTATTATATGGAAGTTATAATTAAAAATTATGTTAAAAATAGTATGTTATTAAGTTGTGTGTAATGGTTTAAAAAAATAAAAAAAGAAAAAGTAAGCAAGTTTAGAAACTTGCAATTACGTCTCCTAATAATTTGATGGATTCTGCTACGTCTTTACCAACAGGGGATCCGGCTACGTATTGAGTTACACCCATTTCAGCTAAGCCTTCAATTTTAGGGATGAACTCATCAGGAGTACCACATACGGAAAATGCGTCG
>NZ_JBGUPC010000028.1:0-4280 GCF_045130115.1 Methanobrevibacter sp. | reverse complement strand
CTATGCTAAATGATGATGGGAGCCCTACTGAACTTTATATAAATATAAGTAGAGAGGGCACTACAGATGATGATGATGAGCCAATTGTTTCCGGTGCTGATTGGGAAAATGCTTATGGTGGAATCTGGGCTTATTATAATGCATTGTATGCTATAGCTGATGATGGTGTGATTTATGTCGCTTCAGGTACTTATTCTAACTTTTTAGGCACTAATCAAAAAAATTACACTATAATTGGTCAAAATAACACAATTTTCTCACAATCCCTTTGGACTGAACAGAGTTATGATGGTGTTATTCATACTTATGTTAACTTAATCTTCGAAAAAACCATAAAAATAGAAACACCTGCTGGTATAGGTAAAAGATTTTTTAAAAATTGTACTTTTAGACCTGATGCTATAATTATTGGAGAAACCTCTGAAGAAAATTTTAATCATAATCCTGTTGATTATGGTTATGATTTGACTGTCTTTGAAGACTGTATTTTTGAAAATTATAATAATGTAATTGACATTCACAAATATGAAAATGTAGAGTTTAAAAATTGTACTTTTAGAAATATCGAAGCAGATTCTTTAGTCTACACTAATTCAGAATATGAAGGAGCTGTAAAATTCGATGCTTGTACTTTTGAAGGATGCACATTTAACGGTGTTGCAAAATACATCAATGATATAGAAAACTTAATCAGTATTGAAGATTGTAATTATGATTTTGAAGTAAGTACTGATGTTATTCCTATTGGTGGTGCTTTTTATGTAAACTCTACTCAATCTAGGGCTGGCTCTAAGTTAACTATGGATGTAGATGGAGATAACCTTGTGATCTCTTTAACAGATATGGAAGGAAACCCTATTGCTGATGTGGATGAGATCAATGTTCTTGTAAATGAAGAAAGCATTCCTTGCCAAATGGAAAACGGTGTGGCTACTTTAAACATCAGTGACTTATCAGGTAAAGTTACTTTCAGTACTGCTTTTGAAGGAAATGCTAACTATAAGGAATCATCCGCTTCCTTAAGCACTTACATCATAGTAAACAACATAACTGTTGAAGTCCCTGTAGAAGTTCCTGTTTATATTAACCAGACTGCTACTTCAATTACTGCAAGCGACATAACCACTACCGCTAAGGTCGCTAAGACATTGTCCATTACCTTGAAGGATGCTAGCGGCAAGGTCCTTGCAAGCAAGGCTGTTCAAGTGACTGTCAACGGCAAGACATCAACTGTCACAACTGACAAGAACGGTGTTGCCAAAGTGAATGTCAACTATGCTAATGCAGGTACATACTACTACACCTTGTCATTCCTCGGTGACAATGACTACAAGGCTTCCATGAAAGCAGTGAAAGTCACTGTCAACAAGCAAGCAACCAAAGCAACTTTCGCTAAAAAGACCTTCAAGGTAAAGGCTAAGACCAAAAAGGTCACCTTCACCCTTAAGGATGCAAAAGGAAAGGCAATCAAGGGCAAGAAGATCACTTTCACTGTCAACAAGAAGACCTACACTGCAAAGACCAATGCAAAGGGTATCGCAACCGTGAAAGTCAAGCTCACCAAGAAGGGCAAGTACACTGCTGTCGCTAAGTTTGCAGGAGACAACACCTACAAGGCAATCAGCAAAAAAGCAAAAATAACTGTAAAATAAATTAATTTATTTAGTTAATAGGTCTAAAATCTCCTTTTTAGGTCTATTAACATTTAATATTTTAAATATGGGAGGAACAAAGTCAAAATGCTTATTGAGAATTTATTTCTTATTCCAATCATTATCTTTTTGGTTGGAATAATAAATAAATTCTTTTTAGATGTAAAAAAAAGAGTTTATTTGAAAGTTTTTTGTTTAGTTTCAAAAAAAATAGTTTAAACCTCATTTAAATTCGTCAAGGAATAAATTAATCATAAACGGAAAAGATGTGAAAAACAGGGAAAAAACATAAACAAAAGAAGGATGTCCGGTTCTTCTTTTTTTATCTTTTTCTTTCATTCAAAAAGCGTTTTTTCCGTGGGATTTATTTTTTATTCCAATGACTTGATTTGGATTGGAATAACAAATAAATTTTCAATGGGAAATTTATTTTTTGTCACGTTTATAATCAAAATGTTTTTTGTTATTAAATTGAAAAATTAATTGTACTCGGTGGTTGAAAGAAAAAATATTCTAATGGAAAAAAATTTTTAAAAAAATAATGTAAAGGAACTGAAATATGCAAAAGATAAACAAACAATTGCTATTGTTTTCAATGGTTATGGTTCTATTGGTCTCGGTTTCTTCCGTTTCTGCAGATGGCAGTGCTGATTCTCTCCTATCGGTGGATAACATCGGTTCTGTTTCCGCAGTGGAGGAAATCGAGTTAAGCACAGTTTCCTCTGAAGATGATTCCTGTCTGGTTTCTTCTGCAGAAGGGGACAGTAATAGAATTATCTCCTCATCTAATCTAGCTGCTGGAAGCATGGATGATCCTGTTTCCAGTGTGGATGAGGTTTCTGTTGAAGATGATGATGTTGTGCATTCCGGTTCTTCTTCCAGTAAGGCTTTAAAGGATTCTGGTGATGTTAAAGCT
The DNA here is from genome assembly GCF_045130115.1 of Methanobrevibacter sp. Taxonomy (GTDB): domain Archaea; phylum Methanobacteriota; class Methanobacteria; order Methanobacteriales; family Methanobacteriaceae; genus Methanocatella. The sequence goes on along the minus strand of NZ_JBGUPC010000028.1, from coordinate 1,712 downwards.
TCAAATAATGTTTCCAATGGGTCCTTAGGCAATAATACGTATTATATAGATAGTTTGAATTTCAATGAGTTCTTTGAAGACAACGTGCTGAAGTCAGAGTATGGAAACAGCACATTGATATTCGGAGGCAACTTTGACAGTCTAGGTGTCATCCGCTTCACATCCAACAATACATTGGTCACCGCAAAGGATTCCCTGTTCTACAATACCGTATTCGACTTAGGTGCCACAGGCATTGTGTTGTCTAACATTAATATGGTCTTGGATAGGGAATTCGAGGAAAATGAATATGCAGGCATTTTTGTTCATGCGGATAATGTTACTATCTATAACTGCACTTTAAATTACACTACTCCTGAAAATGTTACAGCTTTCGGCATTTATTCTGACGGTCATGATGATGATTTTGTTGGTTTGAATATTATTAATAATACTATCAACTTTTATGGTCATGGTTTAGGAGATAATGATTATAATTATGGTGTTTTTTTACGAAATACTCACGATAGTTTAGTTTTTGGCAATAATATTTATTGTGAGCTCCCAATAAAATATATTCTATGGACTTTTGTTGGGTCTTATGGTAAAGTGAGCACAGATACTGTTGCTGCTTTTGCAGCAGATTACTCTGAAAATTTGACTTTGTCCAAAAATTGTATCAGTACTATGGTTAATTATAGAAGTTTTAATTATCCTACATTGGATACTGTTATTTTATATGGTTGTAGTCATTCTATGATTGAGAATAATCTTATTCGTAGCGAGGATTTTATTACCAAAGTGGGCCAAGATAACTATCTTTATGCTTTGGATTTATATAACCTTAACGATGTTACTGTTATAAAAAATAATATTTCAGTATTTACTAATGGGGGAAAGACTTGCCAGAGCACAGCTTATCCAATTCAAATTAATGGGCCTGTCAATCATGTAAAGATTGCTTTTAACAATTTGACTACTTTTAATCATGGTCCTAATTGTGGAATTTATTCTCAGAATTTCTATGGAGATACTTTTATTGATATTATTAGTAATTTTATTAATGTTACCGGTGATGCAACGGTTGATGGTTATGCTCCTTATGCCTTAGTTACTGGTATTGAGGTTCAGGATACTGGTGATAATATTTTGAATAATACGATTATTGTAAATGATTTAGGCAATTCTATTAAGAATGCAGTTTATGGTATTAGTTATGTTCAAAATATCAGGGGAAATCATACATATAATATTCAGTACAATAATATTACTACAAATGGTAATTATGGTGTTAAATTAATTGGTGATGTCAAGGACTCCTCTACTTATAATTCAACAGTTTCTAATAATATTTTAAATACTCATACTACTTCTAATCATACTGGTGCTAGTACTAATAATCAAGTTAGTCGCCCATCTGGGACTGTTGTTAAAAACAACACCAATGGTAATCCTAAGAACACTATGAGTGAGGATTATTATCCTGATTGGTTGAAGGATTATGTCCGTGAGGGTTCTGGTCGTGGAACTGGTGATTTTGCTTGGTTGAATAGGATCTTAAATCCTTCTTCTAATGGTACTGGTTTCAGTGGTGCTGTTGGAAATGGTACTTCTCATAGTGGAAGCGGAAATGCCCGTGGCCAAGGCCATAGCAGCAGTGATGGTGATGTTTCAGGTAATGGAACAGATTCCAGTAGTGATGCTGTTTTAGGTTCTGATCATGATGCTGCTCC
>NZ_JBGUPC010000027.1:0-2597 GCF_045130115.1 Methanobrevibacter sp. | reverse complement strand
TCTATTCACCCAGGCCTCCCCACACACGCCTCCGCTTACGCTCCGGCGTGGGGGTCGGCCTGGGCGAATTGGCTCGCTTATAACATGGGTATGGCAAGGTTGCTCTAGTCTGGGCAAATCCTTAATAGTACTGTTAATGTAATCAAAACTAATTTTCAAAACTATCATTTAGTGTGGTGGTGTTGACATTAACATCCCATATATTTAAAAACAAACTTGGTTCAACTCGTGCATATATATCGCAGGGTAAAAGAATTCAAGTTCCAAATATGGTATCGTTAATGTTATGTTAATATTACTTTTTTTATTATATTATTTATATAAAAAGGATAATAAAATATTAATCATGACATTGCAAAAAAAATTACAGATAAATATCGTCATGAGTAACTACAACCAAAGAAGCGGTAGCTATTCATCCAACTATGATTATATCTTATTAGATTCATTAGCCAGTAGTTCTTACTCCAATTTATTCAGAAGCGATTTGAAGAATCTAAAAATCAAAACCAAAAACAATACTGAATGTCAGGTATTGTACATTCCATCTTATGGATCTCAACCAGCAGCCATTCTAGTTAGAGTTCCTGTCAGTCAGATTTCACAAACCACAAAGCTATTGCTGGATGTTCATGATACTTCAACGGCCTTCGGTAGCTCTTTAACAACTGGTAATGAGGTGTTAATGTTTGATGCAAATTCTGATACATACTCAAACTTTTTCATGAACTACTCAGGTTTAAGCATCAACAATGACTCAACAGATGGTGGAAGATTTCTCAGAGCCAGATTTGTTCCAAGCCTTGATGGAAGCTCTCCAACTTCATTATTTACAACAGTTGCCTCTGGAAGTAGTTTATCAAACAATCGTGTTACTGTTGCAAGATTTAAAAGAATTGGAGGTAATGTTGATGTTAATGACAATGCAACATATCATGGCTCAACAATGGGAAGTGTCATGATGCAGGTTGACGGAAGTCTCACAACCTATGGGATTGACACAAAAGTTACTTCTCTCAACTGGGCCAGCAGTAACAAAAACTATTTGATGTTTAACGGTGCCAAAACTTTAGTTCAGGTTTCATCATGGGATGCTTACAACAGTGGCAGTGATGATGAAGGAAGTTATAAACAGTACCATATTCATGGAAGAGTGGGAAATGGTTTTTCATCTAGTAGTGATTATTTAGAAGGTTTCAGCCGAAATAATCCAACTAAAATTTATGACAATGATTTCGCTGAAGTGGAGATCTCTCCAACATTTTATGCAACAACTGAATTTGAAGATTTCAATTATGTTGATCTAAAATGGCTATTGATATTTCCATCACCTATAATTGGAGCTAATGGAATTCCAACAGTAACAGTAACAGAAAGAACTAAAACAGGAATTAGGTTATACAAAGGAAGCCATGAATACACTAAGGCCTACAGGGGCTCAACGTTAATGTGGGACGCTAATGATGAGGACATGGAAGATACTGGACTTCACATTCCAGATAAAATAATTAACAAGAATTGGGATTGGGTGTTTTAAAATGATAATTGATTATGATGTAAACTCAACAATTGGACATGGCCGTGGGTATCCAACAGGACTTGAACATTCAGAGAAAATGGATGTAATAGCTTGTCTACTTGATGAGGGAGATAGAAGCTATGTTAATGAAGAGCATACAGCTTGGATTTGTTCTAATCAATGTGCTGTGGGTGAAATGGTAACGTTGGATGAATCATCCACAATGGAGCATACAATTGTCAGAAAAGCCAAAGCGGGCGAACTTGCTTTCGGATATCTGTTAGGTAAAGTGCAGGTCAAGACTTCTGGATTAACTTTAGTGGCTGTGGCTGTATTGGGTGATGTTTTCAGATTGAAACTCAAAAGACCAGCGACTGCAGATATATTGCCGAATACCAGAATCTACATTGACAGTGACGGTGAATGCAATCCTGTACAAGGTCATGATTTAAGACTGCTTTCAATCGTTAATCTAACGGAAAATGAGGATACGCAGTACATTAGAGTTTATAGGCAAATGTCAGAAATCGAAATGTATCCTGAATCTCAGAATTGTATTGATCTTGGGGACTGCTCATTTGAACAGGATGAAATAACTCATGTAGTCAATATGATCATTCCCTCAGAATCCAACATCATGGCGCAGGCCAATTACGTCAAGGATGCAGATGGTGTCACCTATTGTGAGCTTCCGGATGTAGCTATTGTCAATGATGTCAGATTCGTTTGGGAAGATAACAAGCTATACATGGAATGGGATGGCTGTGATGATGGCAAAGATATATATCTTATATAAAATAGATAATAAAATATATAATAAATTATATAATAAAATATATAATATTAAAGTGAGGTTATAACATGACAATAAGGAAACTGGTAGGAACTTTGGAAAATAAAGGCCCATACATTGACGCTTCAACAGGCCATTGGTTTTACTGGAATGGAACTAGATATGTCGATAGTGGTTATCCTTACGCTGTTAAACCTGTAATATCATTTAAAATCGAAGATGGAATTTTATACTACTCAATAACTTGGGAGGCACAATGAAATACATAAAATACTTTGAAACGTT
>NZ_JBGUPC010000026.1:0-29065 GCF_045130115.1 Methanobrevibacter sp. | reverse complement strand
GGATAGGCCTTTTCCTTCCATATCCAGTTCATCCGGAACTTCAAGGAATAGCTTTCCTTCTTCATATTCAATATTATTTCCAATTCCCACGTAGATATTGTCATGCTCTGAAGTCAGTGGAATTCCTCCACGATAGTTTTCAGCTATTAGCTTTAGATCATCTTCAGTCCATTCAACAGGTTTGGTTAACCTTTCATCCAAGTCAGAATAATCATATGATCCAACTTCAAATAGTTCATGCTTCATATTATATAATTTATTATATTATTTATATAAATATTTATTATATAATATCAGCATTATCATCAAATATCCTTTCACCGACAGGCTGTTCCTCTTCAAAGTTGCTTAAGTAGTTTTCATAGATTTCATCACATTTAACATCAAGCCCATAATGTATTGACAACATTATCTGAACTATATTTAAAAATCAGCTTTAACATTATATTTGTTCTTTAAATAGGATTTGATTTCTGTTCTTTGATTTTCATCAAACTTATCGAAATATGGGTCGGTTTCTGTTATATATGATCCTAATGCATACAGGACATGGTTGAGCTTTTTTCCCCTTTCAGTTAAATGATATTCAGTATCAAATTCATTTGTTCCGCTTGTAATCTTGATAATTAAACCTTTTTCTTCCATATTTTTAAGACAATTGGACAATACTCTATTTGTAATTCCAGGATTTTCTTTTTTAAATTCATTGAAATGAGTTTTTCCAGAGTAAATATCTCTAACAATCAACAATAACCATTTTCTTTTTATCAATTCAACAGCCATTGCAACAGGACACTCTTCAAAAATTTCTTTGGGATTAACCATAATATCAATCTATTTAATGCATTAATTTAATTATCAGATATCTGAATGGATACCTATAATTATTTATATGATTTAAATCTATATATAATTAATACTTTTATTATAATTTTTATTATTTAAATATTAAAAAAAATAATTTTAATAATATAAATGGCAAAGTAACTGAAAGTAGATTATCATGATATCATCATGAACAATTCAAAAATTAAAAAAAAAGGTGAAAAAATGAAATCAATACGAAAAATATTACCTCTTGCGATTTTATCTTTAATAATTATCGTTAGCGTTAGTGCTGTTTCAGCAGGGTTTTTTGACTTCCTTGGAGGTGACGATAATGCTGCAAGTGATGTTAACCTGACAGGTGAAGAAATCAATTTGGCAGCGGCAGGAAGTTTGAAAAATGCTTTTGACGACCAGTTAATTCCAATGTTTGAAGAAAAATATCCTGGTGTAACAGTAACACCTAATTATGCTGCACCTGGAAACCTGCAGACCCAAATGGAAAACGGTTTAGAAGCAGATGTATTCATATCTGCATCCAACAAAGAAATGGATGCATTAGTGGAAGAAGATATAATTGACAATGCCACCAATGTACAATACTTAGAAAATAAAGTAGTTTTAATTGTTCCTGCAGACTCAGATTCCAACATTTCCTCATTTGATGATTTAAAAGATGTTGATGGTGAAATTGTCATTGCAAATCCTGAAGCAGCACCTTTAGGACGTCATGCTAAAGAAATATTCACAAACCTCGGAATTTGGAATGATGTTGAATCAAAATTATCTATCGGTACAGATGTGCAGGATATATTAAATCAGGTATCACAGCATTCTGGTGAATGCGGTATTGTATTTGCAACCGATGCAAAAGCCAGAGACGATGTTAAATTAGTTTGTGAAGCACCAGAAGATGCATTAAAAACTAAAATCATTTATCCGGTAGCAATAACCACCAATGCAACAAACCCTGATGCAGCACAAACATTCATCGACTTCTTGCAAACACCAGAAGCACAAGATGTCTTTGTAGATTATGGATTCATAATCCACGAAGAATGATATTGAACAGTTTATTGGATATGAAAAACTAATTTTTCTTATCCATTAAATTCTATTTTTAAAAATAAACTAACAAAGGAGAATTAAAATGGTAGATTGGTCCCCTTTTTTTATTTCAATGAAAACCGCATCATTATCAATTGTCATAACTTTTTTTGTAGGTCTTATTATTGCATGGGGAATCGTGAAATTGAAAAACGATTCAATAAAGATAGTTCTTGATGGAATTTTTACACTACCCCTTGTACTGCCCCCAACTGTTGTGGGATTCTTTTTATTATACATTATAGGTGTTAAAGGACCCATCGGTAGCTTCTTTATAGAATTTTTTGCAATAAAAATAGCATTTTCCTGGCCTGCAACAGTAATTGCTGCAGTAGTAATGTCATTTCCACTGATGTATCGATCTGCAAGAGGAGCATTCGAACAGGTTGATCCAAACCTATTGGATGCAGGAAGAACCTTGGGAATGTCAGAGTGGAAAATTTTCTGGAAGGTACTGTTTGCAAATGCATTGCCTGGAATTATAAGTGGCGGAATTCTTGCATACGCCAGAGGTTTAGGCGAATTCGGTGCATCATTGATGATTGCCGGAAACATTGCAGGCAGAACAAGAACATTGCCTATGGCAGTATATTCCGATGTAGCTGCAGGAAATATGGGAAATGCAGTTGATTATGTAATAATCATAGTGCTCATAGCTTTTATAGCAATTTTCATTATGGATTTTATCTCCATACGCAAAGAAAAACAATGGAGATACTGAAAACAGTTTGAGGTGAATTTTTATGAACATGTTAAAAGTTAATATTCAAAAGAAACTCAGTGAATTTGACCTGGACATTGATTTCCAACTGAAAAATAAAAGACTGGGAATACTTGGTCCATCAGGATGTGGCAAAAGCATGACATTGAAATCAATTGCAGGTATTGTAAATCCAGATGAAGGCATCATAAGTTTAACAACAAACGAAAAAATAGATTATTATGATTCACAAAACAAAATTAACTTAAAACCTCAAAATAGAAATGTAGGCTATCTATTTCAGAATTATGCATTGTTTCCCAATATGACTGTTGAAGAAAATGTTGCCATCGGATTATCTAATAATCAGGAAAAAACAAGAGTGTCTGAAATGATAAAACGTTTTCGCCTTGAGGGCTTGGAAAAAAGATATCCCAGACAACTATCAGGAGGTCAGCAGCAAAGAGTGGCTCTAGCCCGCATATTGGCATATGGTCCGGACGTGATATTGTTGGATGAACCATTCAGTGCAATGGATACCTTCCTAAAAGAGCAGTTACGTATGGAACTTCTAAATTTATTGGAAGGATTTGACGGATTCTCAATAATGGTTACACATGACCGTGATGAGGCATTCCAATTCTGTGATGAGCTTATTGTGCTTGATAAAGGAAAAATCATAGCAAAAGGAGATACATATGATATTTTTGAAAATCCGAGAAAAGTGCAGGTTGCAAGACTCACGGGATGTAAAAACATTTCTAAAATCGAAGTGATAGATGATTATCATCTCAAATCATTAGATTGGGGAATTGAACTTGGAGTATCTGAAAAAATCACTCCAAATATCACTCACATTGGAATAAGGGCACATGATTTTACTTCCGCTGAAAAAGGAGATGTAAATGTAATTGATACTCAAAATTCCACAATATTGGAAATGCCTTTTGAATGGGAAATTACATTGGAAAACGGATTATGGTGTAAATACGACAAACAAATCCACGAACATGAATTTAACCTGCCAGACTATTTAAAAATTGATCCCCAAGATATAATACTACTAGAAGCGTGATTTATTATTAATCACTCCCACATGCTTCAAATATGATTTCATCTGAATTCAATGCATTTCATGGATTTTATTTCCAAACTCATCTCATTTTCATTACTTTAAAGCAAATCATCAACTTTTGGAGAAATGCCTTTGCCAGTCATGTCAAGCTCATCGGGAATGTCAATGAATAGTTTTCCTTCTTCATAGGAGATATTATTTCCAATTCCAAGATATATTCTTTCATGTTCCTGTGTTAGTGGTATTCCTCCACGGTAGTTTTCGGCTATTAGCTTCAGGTCATCTTCTGTCCACATTACAGGTTTGTTTAATCGTTGATTTAAATCAGAGTAGTCATATGATCCGACTTCAAATAGTTCATGCTTCATATTATATAATTTATTATATTATTTATATAAATATTTATTATATAACATCAGCATTATCCTCAAATATCCTTTCACCGACAGGCTGTTCCTCTTCAAAGTTGCTCAGATAGTTTTCATAAATCTCATCACCATTAGCATCAAGTTCCATAACATATCTTACAACATCATCACGTGAATAGCTAAAGTAAACATTATAAGAATCATTAACACCCATCAATTCCAACTGGCGATTTAAAAGTTCATTACAATACTTTAACACCCATTTCTGGTCATTAGCTACATTAACAATAAAACCTGTAATAGATGAATCATTAATGTATTCAGCAACATTCTGATTTGACTTTTCAGTACCTGCCTGAGACTGAGGAGTTACAAAAGTTCGCAAAATATTATTTCTGAAAATTTCAGTCTGTCTTGTATAATCTGACTGGTAATTATTACCCCCAAGAATTTTAGATTCAATTCCAGGAGGAACAATTGCAACATTACTGTCAGCAGTAGTTCCATAATCAGCATAAAGATTTTCTTTTGCAGTAGCTGAAAGTTCTGTGATAATTGGATTACCGTTACTGTCAAGTGCAGGTTTTACTTCAATGATATTGTCCTTATTGATACGCTCTACTTGGTTTCGCTCTAAATTGCATTTGTGATATATATCATCAAGACAGTTCAGAACAATAGATTGAGCTTCAGAATATATCTCATTATACATAAAATTAATAACTTGATCTGCTTCATACTTCACAGTTAATGTTCCTTCTTCAACACTTACAAAGTTGCTGAAATCATCAGGTGATCCGTTAACAATATCTTTAGGCATTTCATGAAGGTATAGCTGCACTTCATTATCATCATTGAATTCTTTTTTAAGTCCATAACCATTGGCACCGATTTCTAAAAAGATAGGTTTAATATATTTGCCTATGGATTTGTCCCAACGTTCTACAGGTTTAATAAGTCCTTCCCCATCAACCATTCCTCCCTGCAGAATATTTTTAGCTATTTGGCTGATGTCAATTTTTCTCGCCCATAAAATTAAAGTCAATTTTTGCTCAGCAGACAATTTATTTTCCTTATCTACAAGAACAATATTAACATTAGCTTTATCAATTCTATTTTTCAATATTCCTGAAGTATAACCGTCAAGCTTAACAGCATAACGTGCATTAGCTATTGTCTTATTAATTACTGGTGGAAGAGCATCTGGAAGATCAAGGCCCGTATTTATTCCATCAGTTCTAGGTTGCCTTTCATCTTCTCCCCAATAGCTGCGTTTAGTATTATACTGTTCTACACGGTTGTTCAATAATTTGGTCTTAATATAATCCGTAAGTCCCATATAACCTTCCTCACATTTCATAGTTTTACATAATATATTTATTATATTTTTTATTATATTATTTATATAAAATATATAATAAATTTTTGTAAAGAAGATTATCGTTAGTCCAGATAAATATTTAATGGAAAAATTCAATGCTGTCAAGCTAAGATTTTCTTGATTTTTTAAAAGCTATCTTGGAGGTTTGATTTTCATTTTTTATGGTAATATTTGATTTTTTCTCTTTCTTCGTTTGTTAGTGGATTTATTTTTGTATATACTAAGTCTTTACTTGCTATGTCGAGTATGTCTTGTATTGCAATGTTTATTTCTTCTTTATCGTCTGTTAGGAGTCTGAACATTTCTTCTTTGATGTTTCCGATGAGTGTGTTGATGTTGGTTTTGTATTTGTATTTGTATTTCGTTGTTTCCTTTGGTTTTCTTGTTATTTGTTGTTCTGCATCGTGTTTGAGTGCTATTAGTACATTGAATAGGTATATGTGGCTGTAGAAGTCTTGTTCGATGATTATTTTCTTTTTTCCTGAGAATTTTTCTATGTGGAGTTTGTTTTTTAATCTGTCATAGTTAGTTTCTATTTTCCATCTGTCGCCGTATAATTGTTTTAATTCTTCTGGTGTTGCTATTTCTTTTGGTAGATTTGTTAATAATGTTTCTATGGTTCCATTTTTTAATTTTACTTTTACAAATCTGACGTTTATGTCGCGTATTTCTTCTGCATATTTTTTGACATCTTCTGAATTGAATTTATCGATTTTTAATTTATTTAATGTAATGCGAAATGTTGCATCATTTATTCTCTTTGTTTCCATTACTGATTGCTTTTTTTTAAATGTTGACTTTTTTTGCTCTGATTAGGAAATAAGATTCAAGTTGTATAGTTTTTACCATTAATTCTGTGAAATTATATCCTCTGTCATAGGTTGTTATTGTTTTTTTCAAATCTATTTTGTCTTTTGCATCATCTAAATGTATCATTGCATTTGTTAGTTCATTTACTTTTTTATTTGTTAGATTGGAAGAAATTACGAAGACCCAATGAGTATCAACCATGCATGAGATTCTTGCTGAGGAGGTATTTTTTTTAGGTTGTGTTTTTTCAGGAATTTCAAATTCTTTTCTTGTTAATTTTGTATTGGGAATTTCTACAATGGAACTATCAATTGCACATACGTGAAATCCTTTGAATGATGCCATTTCGTCCTGGCGAGAGTATATTTTTGAAATAAAACTATCATTCATGTCGATGTAAACTATTGGATCAATAAATTGTCTTTTTTCTGAAATGGCTTGTTTAGTTATTGTAACACCTCTATCATTCAATTCATTTCTTAAAAATCTATTTACTTCAATTGAAGTTGTTTTTTTACGATTACACAATGGATATTTAATCATTGCCTTCAAACTCAATTTTCCCTTTCGAGTAAAAGCACTTTCACACAATACATATTTTCGTTCAACAAAATTATTAAAATTTCCGAATTCCTCTAAAACAAAATCCTTAAAAAACATGCAAAAACCAACTTCAATTTAACTATAACTAACAATAAATATCTTATATTCTTAAATAAATATTTATAATTAATAATTAATAAAATTAACTATGTATAATACTTAAAATTAGATATAATTAAATTAAAATTAATTAACAAGTAATTAAAATAAATAATGAAAGAATTAGAATAAACAAAGCAAAATACCAATAGAAATACGAAAAAAATCATGTGAGAAAAAAAATAAAATTAAAAAATCTCAGAAAATAATCTTAGCTTGACAGCAGTGACATTGAACTAAACTTATAAATATGTCAATAAACGATATTATCATTGGTTTAGAAAAAATAGTTTACATCTGTTTTTATAGATTTTTTTAGTGATTAACCATGTTTAAAGATAAACTCTACGGAATTATAGTGTGCCTTATCATTGCAATTCCAGCACTGATTGCGGGAAACATGTTCCCCATAATAGGTGGACCAATCATTGCAATAATTTTAGGCATGATAATTGCCGTATTCTGGAAAGGAAGAGAAAAGTTTGACAAGGGAATAAGTTTCACCTCAAAATATGTCCTTCAGGCAGCAGTTGTGCTTCTTGGATTTGGCTTGAATCTCAACGTGATTCTGGCAACAGGAATTCAATCCCTTCCGATAATTGTCGGAACAATTGCAATCGCCTTGATAGTTGCATATGTAATGAAAAGAATACTCAATATGGAGAAAAACTCAGCAATACTGATAGGTGTGGGTTCATCAATCTGCGGCGGATCAGCTATTGCGGCAACAGCTCCGGTAATCAATGCAAATGATGAGGAAGTTGCACAATCAATATCTGTAATATTCTTCTTCAATGTTTTAGCAGCAATCATATTCCCAATGCTTGGAAAAATGCTCGGATTTTCAACAGTCAGTGGAGATCCATTCGGAATATTTGCAGGAACAGCAATAAATGACACTTCATCAGTAACAGCAGCTGCAGCAACATGGGACAACATGTGGGGCCTTGGAAGCCAGACACTGGACAAGGCCGCAACCGTAAAGCTGACCCGTACACTAGCAATAATTCCAATAACATTAGCGTTATCATTAATCACACAAAGACAAAATAACTTTAACGGTGAAAAATTCAGTCTCAAAAGAGCATTGCCACTGTTTGTGGTATTATTTGTAGTTGCATCCATAATAACAACAATATGTGTCGGTTTCGGTGTAGATGCAAACCTGTTCATGCCTCTTAAGGAACTGAGCAAATTCTTCATTATCATGGCAATGGCAGCAATCGGACTCAACACAGACATTGTGAAACTTGTAAAATCCGGTGGAAAGCCTATAACATTAGGTTTCACATGTTGGATAACAATAACCATTGTCAGTTTGCTATTGCAAAAATTCTTAGGAATTTGGTAAAAAAAAGAGTTTAAAAGGGAAACTCAATGAGTTTCCTTATATTAATTTTTGAATTTCTTCACGAACAACCTTATTGACCAGACTATTGGACAGTCTCATATAAAGTCACCTTTAGGCCTTGCTTCAATTCCCAATTTCTTATACATTCTTCTTGTATTAGGATTAGATTCAATAGCTAAATATTTCTCCACCTCATCACCATGCTGTGGTATAACTTCATTTTCCATCCAATACTTTTTGACTTGTGGAGGTTGGCCCCCAAAGTTCCAGTAAGATTCATCAGGTTGAAAACCTGTCTTTTCCTTAATGTCTCTTAAAATTTTATGAGAACGTTTATATGGACTTGCAGTAATTAATATAACATAATTGTCTTTAATCAATTCAATCAAATCCATTTCATACTTTTGTGATTTGATTTTCTTCTCAAGAGGATAATTAAAAATTTCTTTAGAGTTAGCTATTAACGTATAATTCAAATCCAAAAGAATTATTTTGTCTTTTGGAATTTCCAGTTTGTCTTCACGGACTTCCTCTTCCTCTTCAGTTTCAATTATTTTAATTCCGCACTGATAACAGAATTCGTTATCGTTATTATTGACTGTTCCGCATACTGGACATGAATTTAATTCTAATACAATTGGTGCATGGTCTGAACCCATTTGGTCTTTTAGAATATATGAATCAGTCAATGTATTTTCAAAAGTGTTGGACACTAAAAAGTAGTCGAATCTGTATCCTTTATTATCTTCCCTATATCCTTTTCTGTTTGGCCACCATGTGAAATTGTCTCCGTCTTTATGGAACTTTCTAAAGGCATCGGCATATTTGGTCAATATCTCTTTAAACCATTCCTGCTCTTCTGGTAGGAACCCTGATTTGCCTTTAATGTTTTTGGGGTTCTTTGCATCAATCTCAGCAGATATTCTGTTGAAGTCTCCGCAGATTATTGAAGGCTTGTTTGATTTGTAGACGTATTCTGTGAATTCATCATAGAATCTGAATTTACGATCAAGTCTTTCCTGTGAGCTGGCACCTGATGGACAATAAACATTATAGAGATAAAAGTTTTCAAACTCCATTCTGATGACTCTACCTTCTGCATCAAACTCCTTATCACCGAAACCTTTCCTAACGGAAAGCGGTTCAACCTTTGTATAAATAGCTGTTCCGTAAAAATTGACAAGTTCAGATGCAGGATAGTTGTAAGAAATATAATTTTCAATTTCAGGTATTTCAGTTGACTTAACTTCCTGAAGACATAATATGTCAGGGTCTTGAGCTATTATCTCTTCTAAAAAACCTTTTTCAATTATTGATTTAAGTCCATTAACATTCCATGATATAATCTTCATTGATATCACTCAATATAGTATTGTTGTTAATAATTTATGTTAGTTTATAAATTTATAATTAATTAGGATAATATCTAATTTTCATATCAATATTGGTAATTCGAATTGATGTTGGCTATTTTTATTATATTTTTTATATAAAATAAGTAATAAAATTAATGGAATGTACAGAAATGATTAATGTGGAAAATATTTATTTAACTTCTTAGCAATTCTCTTCTACCTTTACCAATCAATTGACGTTGCCTTTTTCTTAACTCTTTATACTCCCAATACATCTGTGATGTAACGTATCCATGCAATCTTCTAAACTCATCAATCCGGACAATCTCTGCCTGTACAATAGCTGCTTCTCCTTCATGCCAGCAGTAGTATGGATGATGGCAAGGAATATCATGCTCTGAAGCCAATCCTGTTTTGCAGTTGTTGCAATAATCCACAAACCACAATTCTTCATCTCTTTCTGTCTTTTCTTTTTTGGCTTCAATTATCTGTTGTCTTATAGATTTCATAACAATCAATTTTTATAAAAACCAAAAAAACCATAAAAACTCCTGTAAACTTTTTCGATGGTTTTTTTAAAAACTCCTCAAAATTCTTTAAATCAAAAAAGAACAATCCACAAGAAGTTTCACGAAAATGATTTTTTAAAAAACCAAATTTTTCCGGAGTATGCGGGACCGCTTTTAAACATGTCCCCGCACATTTCCGGAACCTCAGTTTTTTGCAAAAACCTCCTCACTAAAACCAAAGCAAAATCCTCAAATCAATCTAAAAACAATTATAAGCCGTTTTTTAAAAAAACTTTTATAAAAGTTTTTATAAGTTTACATGGTTTTTTTAGTTTTTTGGTTTTCATGGTTTTTCAGTTTTTATGGTTTTTTGCCAATCCATATCGGCTTTTTTATATCTGAATCAAAGTTCATTATACTTAACCCCTCAATAAATTTATCTTCCTTCATAATGTCTACAACCCATTCGCCAATCTCATAGCAGATATCATCATATACAGAATCGTCCATGTGCTTTAGATCATAGCTGAT
Organism: Methanobrevibacter sp.; assembly: GCF_045130115.1. Classification (GTDB taxonomy): domain Archaea; phylum Methanobacteriota; class Methanobacteria; order Methanobacteriales; family Methanobacteriaceae; genus Methanocatella. Next base: position 18,351 of record NZ_JBGUPC010000026.1, on the reverse strand, counting down.
TGATTCCACTTCACTTTTTGCAAGGTCATATACATTGGACCTTCCTGAACGGTCAGTAATCTGAAGAAATCCCTTGTCTGCCAGTTCATACATGTATTTCCTGGCCGATGCTTTGCTCAGTCCGAGACTCTGAAGTGTGAAGTAATCATTGGTTGTAATTCCCATGTTCAGCACTTCCCGGTCCTTACTTATCTTCCACTCATCAATATTGTTTCTGATATCGTTTAAAACCTCAACGGCTTTAGGAGCAAGATTTGCGGATATGCTTTCCTTGTAGGGTCTGAGCAGACTCATGAACAATTGCACATCAGCTATATTTGTCAGCACCACTTTTTTTCCGTCAACATCATAGACTTTATGATTATAATAATTCAATGCAGTTATTGTTTTGAGTAACCCATTGAACTTGTCAAAATCCCTTTTGTAAAAAGCGGAGTTTTTTAAGAAGTCTATGACAAAATGAACATAGGGATTTATCACTACAGTATTTTCAAATATCCCCTTTAGATGCAATAACATGTAGGGCACCAGTTCGGCTTCCTTTTCGTATTGCTTTAAAATCCTGTAGCTTTTGCCGTGCTTGAATTCAAGCGCACTTTTTCTTCTGTTGAAGATTTTCTGATTGTCCATTCTTGGAGTGATGAAAATGCTTCTGCTCATTTCTTGATCATCAAAATAATGATTAGGAACTGTAGTATAAGTCAAGCATGGTCTGCCTTCAAGCTCCAGGTCTTTTACATCCCATCCTCCTTCACCGTCCGGAATGTTTAACGGCTTATTTAGAAATCCGTCGGATTGAAGTTCCTTCATGAGGTTTTTGGACTCCTCCATGAATTCATGGTCATTGCTTCCGCCCATATCACCATAGTTGACAATCATGCCATCATAGAAATACCTGTCCTTTTTGGCACGGTTAAAGAGTGCAGCTTCGGTAATCTTCTTTTCATTAACAACAAACCTCTTTGGAATCAGTCTTAAAGCTGTTTCCTGGATGTGGGATTTGCCGCTGCTTGCCTCACCAAGACATATTACAGAAACAGGATTTTTCAGGATAACCTGTCCGGCATATACAGTGAATGCATAAAGGATATTGTTGCGCTCACCTGCAGTAAACCATTCGACAATGCTGCCGATATAAATCAATGGACAATCCAATGATTTGAGCTTCACAATAGCTTCCTTTAATTTGTTGGAATCCTTTTCCTGTTCGGCCTGTTTCTTGTCAGCTATTTCCTGCTCGATAACAGAGAGTTCATTTTCATAGTGAAGCTGCAGCAATTGCTTCAGTTCTGAAAACTGGTTGTTGACCTGTCTCGGTTTCATCTCACCGTTAGGATTTACAATCTGCTTGAACTGTCTTGCGACATTACTTTGAGAAGATAATGTAGCGGGAGATTTATTTAGATATTCTCCAATCTTATTACCATACCTGTTTTTAAATACATATGTGACCTTATCAACATTATCCCTGTTGATAATAAGAGTTATTGTATCCTTTGTCGGTAATTCAGCTACATTACTCATTTCTACACTCCATCTATTTTACTTGGACGTCACGTACGATGAAACTGTAGTATACATAACTTCCGGACTTTTCCTTGACCTGTATTGTCATTTCACCTAAGTTGTTTACGAATTGCCTATATTCAGCCAGGTTGACATTTCTTAAGATATTGGATCTACCTACTGAACCTGCATTTTCCAATTCTAAGATGGATGTAATGAAGTCAAAGAGCACACTTCCTTTTCTGATGTTTTTGTGAAGGTCCCCGTCGTTTTTGAGGTTGACGTTTATTTCAACGTATATTTTTTCATCATCTTTGAAAATGAATAATTTAAAACGGTTGACGGTTTTTTCCTCACCGTCATCATCGAAAGTGTAGGATGTGACTGAAGACATTTCAGGCCTGCCTGTTATTAAAGTTCCATCTTCAAAGTCTCTTAGTTCTGCTTTTTCATACCCTTCCGGGATTTCAACGATTTCTTCAAAGTCCAATTCTGTTCCTGTAAATATGGTTTGTCTAGTATTTTCAAAACTCATTTTATTTGTCTCCTAAAAAAATATTTAAGAGGAATTATCCTCTTTTAAAAATTTTGATTGTGATACAATCTTTTCTGCTGACATCTCTTCTGCTGACACTTCACCTGCACCAATAAGTTCAGCTATTGCGCGATTGGTTGCACGTGTCTTTGCAGTTGACATTATTGTATGGTCTGAAACCTTGTCCTTTCCTTTTTCAGACCTTGAGCATAATGCATCAGATTCTACGCTGCGACCATTAGGCAAGGTTGCGCGTACACAGTAGTATGCTTCTTTGATTCTGCCCATTTTGGTTCTCTCAATGTCACGGTCAACAATTTCAGTATCAACATTGAATGCCCTTGAGAGCTTCTGCCATGCTGACTTTTTCTTGAAGTGTCTTTTCACTTTAACGTAGTTTCCATCTTCATCTTTTTCTTTAACAATAATCTCCTGATAGTCACTGTCATTAAGTAACCCTTTGCAGAGTTTTTGATAAGCGTCCCACTGTTCAATAGCTACATCAACATCCGGGACATTATCAACAGCAGTAACAATTTCAGTCTCTTGTGGATTTTCTATTAGTTCTGCTTTTACCATTATTATCACCTTTTTATAATACTCCGAAGCTTGCGGTTGTGATTCCAAACCATCCGATAGCTATGGCAAATATAATGCTCCCAATCCAAATCATTTTTGGATTTGGGTTCATCGGTTCCTCTTTTGGATATAATCTTGCCGGTTTGGACATTTAGCTCAACTCACGCCTGATGCATATTTCAACAATTAAATCCAAGTTAATTATTGAAGTCCATCCGTTTTTTCTATGGATGGATATTCTGTTATCATTCAGGAAAGCAATGTCATCCGATTTGGTAACTGGAAAGTAGTGATCTTTATTTGCAGATACAAATGCAACAAAGAAACCGTCTCTGAGGTTTTGCTGCATTTCAAGGATTGCATTTTCCATATTTACCATCTCTTTTGTTTTTCCTGAATCCGACAATGAAAGGTTCTCCTCTTATGAATTTGATAAATCCAATATCCCCTTCTGTTGCATATTGGATTAATGACAATAGCTTGGCATGTATTGCTGCCTGGTATGCGTGTTTACCTCCGTCCATTAATACTATGCCGTCATCGTCAATGTAGAGGATTTCCTGTTCCATATCTCCTTTGGCAATTTTGATTTCACCGCTATGGGTTAAGATGCCGTGGAAATTGTCTTCGAATTGATTGATTGAGGTTGCCATTATTTATCAGTCCCCTATCTTTCAAATTGTGAACAGCTATTTATGTCAATGCCCAATTGGTCAATTCTATCAAAAATCTTCCACATTTTTTCCCACATTTCTTTTGGGACCACAACGTGGATTTTACCGTCAATTTCTTGTTCCATCATATTTTAAAGACTCCTGTAATAATTTTAAATTTAAATTCGACTCCTCTGGTATTCAATCGAGTTTCATTATCTTGATTCTGTATGACTCGAAAAATTCCCTTTCATTGCGGATGTTTTCCGCTTCCTGAATTTCGGCAATGCATTCTTCAAGTGCCCTGAAGTTATTGAAGATAATTATTTCGTTTGGCCGCCGTTTTATTACTTCACACATGATCTTTTGTCTCCTATTTCTCCCGTAATCGTGAACGGGTTTAATGATCAACAATCTAAAAATACATTATGGGCCAGAAGTCTTTGAAAATAAAAATAGTTTGTTGTAAAATCAATTTTCCATCCTTTACCGAATATTTAGAATAAGATAAGTTGGTTCCGGTTTAATATGTATAAATATTTATATATTGCTTAAAATAAACTAGATATTGGGTTAAGTTTTGAAAAGTATTAATTTTTAACTATGTTTTTGTGGACATGTATAATTATTTTTATTTTTCTTACTGACCCATTATAGGATTATATTAAAAATATTTTATAGTTCGTTATCCAAAATAAAATTATTTTTTTATAATCCTTTTATTATGATCTTCTTTTCTCACTGCTTTTTTGATATTTTACCTCCAGATATTTATTTACAGACATTACCAAGGAAAAGTTGTACGAGTGTGAAGTATTGCTCCCACTTCGTAAAATTGCTTTCAGTCAGTAATGACTATTTTAAGGTCTATAATTTTGTGTATATAAACATTTTGTTTGACATATTTTTAGAAACTGTTTAAATATAACATTGTAATACTTGACTTTAAGCATAGTGTTTTTGAGAATTTGTGTAAACAATTCAATATTAAAATTCGACGGGAAAAGTGAAATGTATAAACTCAAAAATTCGAAAATCATAAAAATCCTGGCACTAAAATTTCATCCCAAATCAAAATAAGGAAAATATAAATACTGATGCAGAACCCTGTTTAAGCTTTTTTAAAGTCTCACAATACCCCCTGACATTTTATAATCATTTAAATATTTCAACAATATATCTATTAATCTAACATCATGAATAATTACAATATCAGTGCAATACTAGCTTAAAAGATAAAATTCAACCGATTGACAAATCAGACATTAACGACTGCAATTTCCCATTTAAAACTTACTTTTTCATATACAATTCAAAACAATATTATATACCTAATAATGCTAATGTTAATGTCAATACATTCAATTAAACAAAAATAAAAGCATCTCGTTTAATTTATCCCATATAAAATTATTGAAAATAATACTTATCAAATGCTCTCTCATTCACTATAAATACGCTCGCTAAAAAAAATAATAAGTACCACTCATCAAAACAGGGAGAAGTAAAAAATGATTAGGAAAAACGACCGAAATTTATTGAAATGGATTTGTGAAAATGTAGTTGACTTCGAAGATGAGAATGATGAATCCGGATTAACCTGGGACAGCACACATGAAGACGCCTTGAAATTCATGAGCAGTATTCCTCCAAAAGAAAAAGCTCAAAAGTATGGAGTATATTCCTGCAGAATGTATTTTATTGAAATAACTGAATTTGATGATATCAAGGAAGGTTTGGAAAAAGGATTCATATCCCGACATATGAGCCTTGTAATCTATCGCTGGAACAAATCTGTCGGACGTAAAAACTGGGACATGTCAGATGTTGATCAAGTATTGCATCCTGAAATCGGCAGCATTAGAAGCAATAATTTTATTTATAATAATCTAAAACATCTGCTTGATTTGGGAGTAATGGAATGCATCAACCCAGAAGTTAAAACCGGCAAAATATTCAGATTAACCGAAAAAGGCGAAAGAATACTTGAATCAACATAGCTTACCTGTTACCAACCAACATTAACACCCGCCATCAGCTATTCAAAACCAACAATCCAGAACCAGTTCATATATACTGCAATCTAAAACAAAACATAATTTTCAAAATCACGGCAGTTAATGTAAAAACCAGTTGATTAAAATAAAAGAAAAAAAGTAGCTATTAGTTATATCAACATTAAAATTAAAATAAATGAATGTTTGGTAGGGACATCTCACAAGTAAGATGCCACCACATTCATCATTCTTATTTTCCAACTTTTGCTTTGAGACCTTCCAGCTCTCTTTTCATTTCTCTAACATCATCCATCTCTTTTCTAATGTCAACAAGTTCAGATTCGAGCTTATTCTTTTCATTCTCCATTTGCATAAACTCAGGAGATTTGATAGACAGCTTTTCAACTTCTTTACTTATAGTTACAGCATGGAGATGCTTGATATATTCATATTTCAAATCTTCAGGATTTGTCATGAAATATGACTGGTCTGTTTTGTTTTTAGCCTTACCCTGCAAGTCATTGACATCATCCAGACTCATGCCGTCATTGTAAAGTGCAGATGCATGGAACTTACGGAGCATATGGCTTCTCAGCCTGTTGAAATATCCTACCTTACCAAAACCCAATCCATCATTGATAGCAACAAACATTTCTGAAAGATATGTCGAATTTATCTTAAAAAGAGATTTATCATTGGTCAAAGGATCATTCCTGCTTAACAGATATGAATTTATCGCATTGACGGCTTCAGGACTGCAGTAGGTAGTGTAATGCTTATCAGTTTTTTGTCTTCTGATATTGAAAGTAGGAACTACATTTTCTGCATCCCCCAAATCCTCAATGATTTCATAGATATCTTTTTTATCTGTATAATCACTTAAGGCCTTAATATACTCTCCGATTGTTAAATTAAGTACTTCCCTTTTAGCACAACCACTGGAGACCATAAAGCAAATGATAGCTGACATTAAAGGACTTGCAACACTTAGTGCTTTCCTTAACAGTTCTTTGTCTGGCAAATCACTGAATCTTATAGGTTCTGAAGTAGTGACATTCTTTTTGTTGACTGGAGGCAATGGGAACAGTTCAATCTCAAAATATTTGTATATTGTTAAAATAGGTCTTAAAAGAGTGTTGACTGTATTCAATGCATAGTTTTCCAACAAGTGTTGTCTGAATGTTAACAATCTTCTTTTTAATTTTCTTTTTTTCCATTTGACGCCTGCATCTTCTTCAGCTTCTGCTTCTTTCAACAGTTCTTCCAAAGACATTGAACAAAAAGTAGTGTATTTGTTTACAGCATCCTTGTATACTTCTCGTGTCCGTTTCGCATGATTTCGCATCATGTGTATTTCTTCTAAGAGTTCGTTATCCATACTATCACTTTCTACAAAATATATAATATATTTTCATAGAGAGCATTTGATAAGTATTATTTTCAAGAAGTGCAAGATATATTAAATAGCTCCATATCTATAGGATGCATAATATCCCACACCTTTATAGTGTCGGATATTTTCGATTACTGCATGTCAGTCGGATGCATAATATCCCACACTTTTTTAGTGTCGGATATTTTATTTAACTCCATATCAATGGGTCTCATAATATCCTCCACTTTACTCTCTAAAACAATATTTTATATAGTCCTTACCGTTAATAAAGATTTTTCAATACCTAAAATAATTTTAACCACATCTCTAGTTGACGATAAGAATTTTTTCACATTATGAACATCATATTTTCATGTTTTTGAAATCTGAAAATATATTTATAATTTCTATGAATGAAACTTTGTAGCAACTTATATATTAAACTATAAATAAATGATAATACAACACGTAATGGAGCTTAATAATTAAAAAAAGGTGAATCAAATGAACATGGGAGAAATAATGAGTGATGCTTTGGCATATCCTTTAAATAATTTCAAAGCATTAGTTTTATACATAGTTTTAGGAATAATTGCCGCAATTATTGGAGGAACAAGCATAATCAGTCTTTTAGCTGCTACAAGCACAAAAGGATTATCCAGCTCCGCTCTTAGCGGCGTGGGAATTATTGGAACCATTATTTTCATCATGGTGCTCTTCCTGATTGAAGGATATGCATTGGACATTGTAAAATTTGGCATTGAAAGAAGAATCGACAGTCCTGGAATTGATTTCGGAAGACAAATTCCAAATGCCCTCAAATTAATTATTGTCGATATTGCGTATTACATCGTTCCGGCCATTATCCTTTTTATTTTAGGAATTTTCTTCAAAGACTGGATTTTAACAATAATCAGCGTAATCGTAGCCATCATATTTTCTTTAGCAAACTTCATGGCCAGATGCAGATTAGCAAAAACCGACAGTTTAGGTGAGGCTTTGTCTATGGGAGAAGCAATTGGAGACATATCCAGAGTAGGATTTTTTAAACTTGTTGCAACAGTCATTCTCATTATAATTATCTCAGTAATCGTCATACTTGTTATAGGATTTATTAATGAGATAAACGGAATTATTGGAAATATACTATTAGGTATCGCTATGGTTTACCTTGTATTCTTCTACCATAGAGCTATTGGTTTATTATACTCTGACGCATAATCAAACCACTCTTTTTTCTTTTTTTAAAAACCTCAGACTAAACATCAATATTGTTTCTTTGACATTACCAATCGGATTCAAAGCATCACCTAATAACTTAAAATATACCTTGTTACTATATATAATCATATTAAGTTTAGGAAAAGTCATATGCGAAAAATAACATTTAAAGTTTTATCAAAAATGCCAACAAGAATCATAGACAATGGCCTGATTTTTATAGCGGCCCTCTTCATTTATGGAATTGTAGGTACACATTATATAATGAAAATAAACTGGGTTGACTCAATATACTATGCAGTCATAACAATGACCACCGTAGGATATGGAGACTATCTTCCAACCACAGGAATTCAAAAGATATTTGCAACCACTCTGGCAATCGGAGGAGTCGCATTACTTGCGTATGTATTTAATATTATTTTAACAAATTTCCGGGAAAAAATGAGCAAATATTCACAAGGAGCCAGAAAAATGAAAGCAATTGAAATAATGAAGGATTATTATATTATTTGCGGTTTAGGACGAGTTGGAAAAGTGGTTCTTAACGAACTGCTGGAAAGAAATCAGAATGTGATTGTAATAGATAAAGACAAAGATAAATGCGAATCCCTTGAAGAGACCGACAACCTAATCATCATAAATGAGGATGCAATTGAGGATGACCTGATAGCCAAACTGGCAGGGGAAAAATGCAGAAGCGTCATAATATGTACTGGAGATGACGTTAATAACCTATTTATAGTATTAACAATAAGGGAAACCAATCCCGACGCCTGGATTGTCACAAGGGCCAGCAAACTTGACAACATTAAAAGGCTCAGGAAGGCAGGTGCCGACAAGATAGTGTCTCCGGAGATAATAGGTGGAGAAGACCTTTACTACGAATCCGCAAGACCACATATACTAAGAATTACAGTGAAACACGCAGTTGACGAGATATATGATGAATTTAAGATAATTTCAAAGCACGGCTGCACATTGGAAAACATTGAATACCACATTCCAGGAATCGAAACACCCCTAACCCGTGAAATCAAAGCCTCAAAATTGCATGACGGCAAAAGGTACCACAATTACCTAAATAGCCATGACGATCAAAAAAGTGCATTAGAAAACTTATATAAAACCGTGAATACCGTACATTCCCACCGGATTTCAGGTCCGGACAAAAATGCATTCAACAAGCTGCTAAAAGACCTGGAAAAACAGGAAGAAATTATCGGAGTTAATCTGACAAATGAAGAAATAGCTAAAATCACATCAAAAGAAATTAAATAAGTACAATTAAGTTATTTTAATTGTACTCTTAGCTGATACGTAATATTTAACATTGCCTGAATATATTTTGACATTATAAGTTCCCACATCCAATAAATCAGTATTGAAATTAGCAACACCACTTGACTTTGTTCTGACAGTGTAAACTTTATTGCCAATCTTTAATTTGAGCTTAAGGTTCTTGATTGGATTTTTAGTTTTCTTATCCTTAACCAATACAGTGAATTTCTTGGATTCATTGAGCATTTTAGTCAATTTTGGAGCTTTGACGTTGGTTTGAGTTTTGATTAGCTTGTCAATGCTTCCGAACTTCTGAACTCCGAGCAGTAATTTAGATGGTGTTTTCGGCAGGTCATATTTGGAGAAGAACTTACCCTTGAATTTTATATTATCCATAAGATGTCCTGTGCCTCTTCCAACCAAACGGCCATTATCGTTTGCAGCATAAACTTTTAGTTTTGAAGTTGTTTTACCTTCTTTTGTTACTGCCTTCCAGTGAAATGCGGTTACATCCCTTCTGTTGACTCCAAAAGAATCGGTTGCCGCAACCTTAACTGCTGCTTTTGCAGGATGCTCAGATAAAGTTGTCCATTTTCCATGCCTAAAGCATGATTTGAGATTAGGAACATCTATATATTCGCCTGGCTTTAATTTGCCCTTAACAATACTTCCTCCCCAAACAAGAGCATATTTTCCATTTGGAGCCTTGATTGAAAAATGACCAAGACCTAATATTCTTTCATAATTCTGAATTTTTCTGAGGTATGACTTTTTGATTTTGCCGGATTTGATTATTTTGCCGGCAATCTTTTCGATGCCTTCATTAATATCAGGATTATCTATACCGCCGGTTCCAAACATCCATCCGTCAGAAGTTGTCACAAGATGGAAGAAGTAACTGTTGGTCTTATATTGCTTAATGGCAACTTTGCCACCTATTTTATATTTCACAATATGTAACACCTTGGCATTTGTTGCATCCCTTCTGAATGCCGCAACTGATTCAAATTTGCCTACCTGCAGGTATACCGAACTGCAGCCCATTTCTGCAGTCTCCTTAATGGTCAATCTAGCTTTTGATTTTTTCGCATTCAAATTCTTACTCTTCTTGAGTGAAGTTATGACCTTATAGGATCCGACGTTAAGATTTTTCTTTAATTTTGCAATCCCTTTTGCATCAGTTGTTGACCAATAAGTCCTATATTTATAATCTTTATAAACCTTAAAGGCTACCTTAGCTCCTTCAATAGGGTTTTTAGTAATTTTATTTGTTACTTTTGCCTTGAAATAAAATCCAGATTCAAAATAGGTCTTATAATCTTTAGTCTTGATTTGCAAGGATGCCTTATTGACTTTAACGATAGTATTTTTAGCACTTGCCGCATAGTTGTTGTCTCCTGCAAAGTTAATTTTTGCAGTGTAGGTGCCCGGCTTTAAATTAAGCTTTAAAACTACCTTACCCAACTTATCTGTGACCTTATCATAATTCTTTTCATTTATTAGAATAGAAACCTTCTTGTTAGAAATCGGTTGATTGCTGGAGTCTTTCAAATATGCAACCAGATTATATTTTTCCTTGTAATATGTTTTCACGTCTTTAGCTTCTATTATAGTGGTTTCTTGAGAATTTTGAATATGCTCATTTGAATCACTTTCAATTTCATGAGAAAGTGGAGTTTCAGAAATATCTTGAGATGGGGTTTCATCATTTAGTGAAATGTCATCAGTTATATTCTCATTAGCTGAAACAATTCCCATTGTTAAGAATATTAAAAGCAATAATGAGAGCATTAAATAATTTTTGTTCATTAACATGTGCATTGTCCAATAAGTTTAGTTTTTTGAAAATGAGATGAAACTGCAACTTTATGATACCATTCAATTCATCATCAATATTATATCTTATCAATGCACCTTTTATTAGTTTTGATTTGGACTTTGATAATCTTAAAATCAATTATGTAAAATAAACATGAAAATAGAAAAAAGAGAAAAGAAGAGAGTTTAACTCTCTCTAGAATAATTCTTGTAAGTGGATTTGGTAAGGACCTAAGCTTCCACCGTAGTTACCAGCACCGATTTCAATAACACCAGGTACTTGACAAGCAGCTTCAATACCTGCTTTCATAGCAGCTTTGACAGATTCTTCATCTACACCGTCAATAACGATTTCCATGTTACCGAATACGTTTTCTGGTAATTCAGTTTCTACTTGATCTTTTAAAGTTACACATTCTTTTTCGTTGGTGGATGCGCTCATGAAAGAGTATTTGGAACCAGTTTTAGAACCGGAAGCAACCATACCACCAGAGAAAGGAGTGATTACACCAGGAACAGCGTGAATAGCATCAACAGCAGCTTCAGCAGCAACGATAGAAGCCATTTGACTGTCAGCCATGATGAAGAAGTTTCCACCAGCTACTCCGTCTTTGCATCCCATTTCATCTTCTACTAAGAATTCACCGGACATGATAGGAATCACGTGCATTTTTTTACCGTTTACATCTTTTTCAGTTTCAAATCCGTCACCGAAGAATTTGAGTTGTTTTCCGGTTGGGAAGGATTCTTCACTTTCTAAAGCATTGAATGCTGCTGCAGTAGGAGCGGTTAAAACACATTGTCCGATTCTGTCCATAATTTGTCCGCCTAAAGCTTTTTTGGACATGTGACAAATCATAATTGCATAACCTGGTCTTCCATCTGGGGATTCAGTTGGAGGAACATATTGGTCAATACCTGCTTCTGCAGGACATCCGATAACTGAAGTAGCAAATCCGGTAGCTTCAGTAGCTGCAATTTTAGCTAAATGTTTAGTAGCTGCAGTAATAATCAATCTAGATACTTTAATTCCAAAACCTTCAGCAAAGGTATCTTGTATTTCTACGCCATTAATTTCCATATTTTCACCAAAATTTTTTTAAAATTTAATTTTTTGTGATAAATAAATTTATGAAAATATATTAAAATAAAGTTTTCTATTTTTGCTAGAAAAGTCTATTAATTTAAGCGGCAAAAAAGTTATTTTACACCAATATAATCATCAATTATTGGCATTTTAGCTAAAACATAAATTATAATCCAAGATAAAATAAATCCAACTATGAAAAATATAATGTAATCAAATGCAAAATTTATATGGACTATTCTACGGACAACCATTATCATCGGACTGTGAATCAAATACATACCATAACTGCACACAGCAATTGATGAGACTATCTTTCTCACATCATCTCGAGGATCATTTAAAATTGGACTTGATTTGAAAATGCAAAACACCCCAATGGCAACAATCATAATCAATATCGAATATCTGTGGAATACAAATAATATTGTTGTGTCTGCAATGCAATAGGAATAAATAAACATCAATACTGAAGGGACAGCAATAAAAATAAGCGCAATAATCGAACTGTTGAATATCTTTCTTTCAGTATATCTCAAATAATATCCTAAAACCACAAAACCGATTGGACTAATGAAAAATGACAAAATTTCAGGAACAGGAATCATTAAAGAATGGACAGCAACAATATATATCGCCCAAATTATTAAAAAATACTCTATCTTCGAAAAATCAGTATTATTAATCCATTTATTGAATATAGGCATCAGCAAATACATTCCCAACATCATCCAGACAAACCAGTAAACCTCTGATCCCGGCCCCCTGCATAACAATGTATCAACAAATACATTTATCATGTCTAAGGCTCCGAATTTGGTAACAAAATTGATGCTTGAAACAAAATATGATGATAAAATCAAAATTATGCTAAATATAAGTGCCCAAAAGAGAAATGGCTTTAAAAGACGTGGAATTCGTTTTGAAAAAAAGCCTTTAATGTCCCAATCACGTCCAAGAAGCAATGCACCTGACAACATTAAAAATAATGCAATGCCTATTCTAAAGAAATTGTTTGCAAACATGGTATAGAGACCACTGAGGGAATAAATGGTTGAAAGGTCATAATTCATTATCTCCCCAAGATGGCCAGTCACATGCAATAGAACAACACACAAAATGGCAACAGCTCTAATGCCATCAAAGTAAAATATCCTCTTAGAAATAGAATTTTCCATGAAATAACCTTCTAATCATCATTTTCACTCGATTCCTCGATTTCATCTGAAGAACCAAAAGAAATTTTATCAAGAACTGATGAACCGTAATACGGCAGGATAACCAAACCGAGAATTGTAACCATCCAGAATGAAATCAATCTTTCGATTACAGTAGCGGCCGCACTGATTGAAGCAGTTATTCCTGCTGCAGAATAGAACAGAATCATTAATCCGTCTACAGCTCCAAGACCTCCAGGCAGAAGAGGAATCATACCTGCAAGACAAGCCAAAATAAATACTTCACCAATGATTACAGGATTTACATTAGCTCCGAATGCAAGGAACACAAAATAAACCCTTAAAATCTCAAAAATCCAAATTACAAATGACAACGGCAAGGCATAGTACAATACTTTTTTGTTTGAAATTACCATTTTCATAGTGTCCTGAAAACCTTTTATGACGCCATGAATCCTTTCTTCCAGTTCATCTGAATTTTTCTTATAGAATCTCCTGACCAAACCGATAATCCAACCGTCAACCCTTTCGCCGAAGCTAGGATTTATGGACATGTAAATAATTAAAATTAAAACTATAACTATGGCGATTACCGCCACAACCATCAAAACAAGTAGCCATAAGTCAAAATCAAATGTCAGAGTCATACCAATAATTGTCAATACTGCCAGCACTACAAAAGGGAATGTATCCAATGCCCTGTCTGCCACAACTGTTGCGAATGTCTCTTGCATAGGATAGTTTGTTTCACGAGACAAAATGTATGCTCTTACCGGCTCTCCGCCTCCACGGCCTGAAGGGGTGATGTTGTTAACAGCAAGACCCACCAAAACCATAGGCAGCAATCTTTTCATGCCGACATCAATATCGACCATATCATTTAGTATTTTCCAACGCAAAGTGTAGAGATAATAAGTGAAAACCTGCATAGCTATAGCTATAGCAATATATTCCAATTTTGCAATTTTTAAAGCGGCAATTACTTCGTCTATACCCACAAAATATAGCATTACCACCAATATTACTAAACTTACCCCCAAAAAGAATACTGTTTTTTTATCCATATTGTATATAATTTTTTTATTTCATACTTATAAATTTATATAGAAATTTGTTCAAATTTTAATTAATGAAATATATTACAAAAACGGACTTAATTATTGTTGCTAGAAATTCAGGATACCTGATGATTGGAATCGGTATAATGTGTCTGATTCCATTAATATTCGATTTGGTCTATTTTGAATTTGACATTCTCAGTTTTGCCATTCCTGGATTCATTTCAATATTGTTAGGCGTTTTTGCACTAAAATATTTCGAGGAAAAAGTCAACAAGAAAATGCGCTTCAAGCATGGGATGATGATATCCGCATTCGCATGGATGTGGGCAAGCCTTATCGGAGGATTCGTTTTTACATTAGCGACACATATTCCAATTATCGATGGTGTTTTTGAAAGCATGTCCGCTCTGACAGGTACTGGAATCACCATGTTTATGGATGTGGAAATTCTACCTCACAGCATCTTATTTTTTAGAGCTTTCGAACAATGGGTCGGAGGATTGGGAGTGGTTGTTATGGTTATAGCAGTATTGACAAAACCCGGCTCCGTTTCATCAAAGTTATATCACTCAGAAGCCCGTGAAGAGCGTATAAAACCAAGTATCAAAGCTACAATGGAAAAAACCATTGAAATTTATTCTATTTATACTATTTTTGGAATCATATTATATCTGATTGCGGGAATGCCCCTTTTCGATTCAATCTGCAATACCTTCCATATTGTTTCAACAGGAGGAATGAGCATTAAGAATGCGAATATGGGATTCTATCAAAACGATTTCATCTATCTGATTTCAATCGTCCTAATGATTTTGGGAGCAACAAGCTTTTTGGTGCATTACAAAGTAATCAAGACAAGAGGAAAATCCCTGTTTGGAGATCTGCAGTTTCAGATAATCATAACTGTGATTGCAGTAGTTACACTAATGCTTTATTTTGTCTCAAACATTGTTCCAATCGACCTATTGTTTACTGTAGTATCAGCAATTACAACAACAGGGGCAAGCGTGGCATCACCAGTCACAATGGCAGGATGGCCCCCATTTGTTATAATATGTCTGATGTGCCTAATGCTGACTGGAGGGTCTAACGGTTCAACAGTAGGTGCAATCAAGCTCGTCCGTATGATTACCTACTTTAAAGGAATATACCGTCACATCAGAGAGATAATGTCACCGGAGGGAAGAGTTGTTCCTGTTAAACTGCATGGACATACCATTCCCGAAAAGGCAATCGCCCAGGCCGGAAGTTACATAACCCTTTACATGATGTTCATAATGTTTACATGGGCACTGTTCTGCCTATTCGGTTATGATCCATTCAGAAGTCTGTTCGCAGCAATGTCCCTTCAGGGAAACAACGGTTTGGAGCTTGGAATAATCAACTATACCCTAAACCCTGTGCTCAAATTAGTAAGTATGTTCGATATGTGGACCGGAAGGCTGGAAATATATCCTGTACTGATTACCCTAAGAGCAGCATTTGAAATTTTCAAAAGATAATATTTATATTGTCAAAAAATATATATTGATTATCAATTGTTTAAGAGGCGATATTGTGTATGCAATAATTATGGGAGGAGGTCGTGTAGGACTTGCCCTTGCAAATTTATTAATTGATACAGGAGCTGACATTACTTTAATTGAAAGTGACGAATCATTATGCAATGAAATTGCAGGAGAACTCGATGCACTAGTTATTCACGGAAACGGAACCAGTTCCAAATTGCTCGAGGAAGCGAATATTGAAGATGCTGATTTTTTCATCGCAACCACAGGAAACGATGAAGCAAACCTTTTATCATGCATTTTAGTTAGAAAATATGATGTTGAAACCATTGTTGCACGTGTAAGTAACCCTGACCACGAAGAGGCATTTAAAGAAGTTGGTATCGACAAGGTAATAAGTCCAGAAATAAGTGCCGCAAGAGATTTGGCACAATTCGTTATGAATCCAAGAGCATCAAAAATTACAACCCTTGGAGAAGGTAACGCAGAAATTATTGAAATGACAATAACAAATGATAAAGTCATCGGAAAACGCTTTAAGGAAGTGTCTCCTGGAAAAGACTACATCATTATTGCTGCGTATCAAAATGGAAAACTTGTTATCCCGCAGCCTGACAACATAATCAGCCGTGGAGAAAAAGTTTCCATACTTGTAAAAAGAGGAACCTTAAAAAATGTATCCAAAAAGTTAGAGCAGTGAATAAGACAGTTTAATATGCTCTTTTCCATTATTCTCAACTATTGGACCATGACCGGGATAGATGTTTTTAACATCTAATTCCATTAATTTTTCAACACTATTTTTCATATCCTGGTAATCTCCGCCAATATCCATTCTGCCAACGCCACCGCCGGCAAATATGGTGTCTCCTGAGATTAAACTTTCACCGTCCCACAGACAGATTCCGCCGCTTGTATGGCCTGGAGTGTGAATTACCTTAAAATCATCAATTTGATCTCCGTCCTCCAGTTCAATATCAACCCTTGAATTGCCCTCATCTTCAAAAGCAGACAGGGAAGTTCCTAAAGTATCCTTATTTTTAATTGAAATAGCATCAAGCCTATGGACTGCAATCTTTGCATTCGGGAAGAAATGATTGCCTCCAATATGATCAAAATGACAGTGGGTATTCACAATCAATTCAATATCTTCCGGTTCGACACCGTTTTCACGAAGCTTAGAGAATAAATAATCCTTATTTTGACCCGCACCGGTATCCACTAAAATTTTATTATTGATTAGATAGCAGTTTGAATCGTAATTGAAACCTATTATAAAAACAATTGAACTCATGAAAGATAATATAATCAAGAAAGTAATTAAAAGTTTTGAAAAAAAAGTTTTGTATAAAAATGGGGTCATAGGGATTTGAACCCCAATCCGGGGATGTCTCTTGCCTCAGTACTCCAATTGTTCATCACAACAGGTACTGTTCAGTTACGCGTATATTTTCTTCAAAGACAACTGGAGTCCCCGATGCTGCCAGGTTACACCATAACCCCACATAACGTACAGTAATAGATTATATTTTAATAATATATAAATATTTGCAATTATTCAAATTTCATTTGCTTGTCTATACCAGCTATCTCATCGATTTCAAAACCCTTTTCAAGTGCATAATCTTTTTCAACTCGATAGTTGCCGGTTCTAGTTCTAGGAGTATTATGAGGTTCCAAAAATAGCCATTTAGTATATTTAAACCTAACTCCAATATAGGGCTTTGCACCAAATATTTTTGAAAATTCACAAAGGGAAGTAATTTGCTCTTCTTCAATATAGATCTTTTCCTTGGTGGTTGTCTTTACCTCAATCGCCAAATAAATTTTACCATTTCCAGCTAAAACATCAGGCAAAGGCCTTTTAGTCGCACCACCAGAAGCCGGAGCCCTCATAGCAGCAAAATTCCTTTCCCATAATTTATGTACCAAATCCCTTTCTTCAGCAGATCCTTTTTTTGCCATAGTAACACTCAATTAATAATCTAAAATTAACCCTATATAAACTAAATGAGAGAGCATTTGAAAAGTAATATTAAAAAAATAGTTTTTATAAATGGGGCCGGAGCCGAGATTCGAACCCGAGTCCCGGGATCCACAGTCCCGGAGGATGACCGCCTACCCTACCCCGGCATTTATGATTAATTATATAAAAAATTGTTAAAGTGCGGGAGCAGGGATTTGAACCCTGGTAGACCTGCGTCACCAGGTCCTAAGCCTGTCCCCTTTGGCCTCTCGGGCACCCCCGCTTAAAGAGAGGGAGGGGATTCCCAAAAAATCTAACTATATAAAAAAAATGCTCCGGCCGGGATTCGAACCCGAGTCTTCGGCTCGAAAGGCCGAAATGATTGGCCGGACTACACCACCGGAGCAAATATACATATGAGTTTAGTTAACATGGGCCCAATGGGGTTCGAACCCATGACCTTCCGGTTATGAGCCGGACGCTCTACCTGGCTAAGCTATGGGCCCAAAAGCGCCATCGACAGGGCTCGAACCTGTGACCAATCGGTTAACAGCCGAACGCTCTACCTACTGAGCTACGATGGCAT
>NZ_JBGUPC010000025.1:0-47416 GCF_045130115.1 Methanobrevibacter sp. | reverse complement strand
AAAGTGTGGTATGTTTATCCGGTCCATAAATCCATGATGAACCTCTTCTTATTGCAATTACACGCATACCAGTACGGTTTACCAATAATAAATCTCCTAAAGTATTATTAGCAAGTTCTGATGACTCGTCAATGGAAACCCTGACTATGCTTTTGTCAGACTCTTCCATAACCATCTTAAATACAGGGTGTGGTTTGAACCCGGTTATCACCAAATCAGCCAAATCCTTAGCAGCATTTGCCATACTTTCAGCCGCTTCGGCAATTTCAATCAGTGCTGTTAATTTCTCTGCATCTTCATATGATCTGGCCGCTACCAGTGATTCCTTTTTAATTTCATAATTCATGGAGTTAACTTCATTTTCAAGTGCAATGACCTCTTCAGCTGCAGCTTTACTGTTGAATAAAACTGCTGAATAAGCTAAATCCACCATTAACTCCGACATGTTTTTCATTTCTATTAAAAGAGTTTTAATTGTCAATTCAAATTCCCCTATAGATCATTTGGATCTGTTTTCAATAAGCATGCTTTTCTAAGTTTCAATAAAGTTTTCTTTTTGGTTTTCAAGTCTTCAACATCTTCAAGGATGTTTTCTAAAGGCTCTCTTAAATATTCTGTGGCTTCTTTTGTATGTAGCCAGTGGCAGTTTGTACAGTTCCATACTCCCTTGCCCTTTATCCATTCTCCTCCTGTAGCGGAATCTCCGCATGGGTAAAATGGACAATAACAGAAATCGCAGTATTGGCCATCCCAGTGGCAAGGATAGAATTCGCACTCACGATTTGGACCATGAGCCACTTCGCCATTCAAGAATTTTTCATAATGATTTTGTGATAATGGATGAATCTTAGACCTGATTACATATCCTCTCGGTGTTATCATCTTACCGTCCTGGACATAGGTTATGTCATTTCCGACAATCAATGTGCAGGACATGTTTACGATGTCTTCAGTCAAATCCTTAGCTTCAACGATTGTTGCCTTTGGAGGCTCATAGGTACTGTCGACAATTCCTATCAATGCATCTTCACCCTTGATATCCAAAACACATTGCTTAAACCTTCTGAAAGGTTCCTTACGTGTTTTGCTTATGGGATTATATATTGCAACGATAAAATTCGCTTCAAGAGCATGTTTCAACTTCTTTTCTATTTCTGATAATGGAGTTAAGATATTGCTCAAACTTATTGCAGCGAAGTCGTGTAAAGGAGCTCCCAAATGGCTTGAAGCATAATTCAGGGCGGATACTCCAGGATAAACCTTTATTTCAACATCTTCATATTTGCTTACTATCTGATATAACACGTTTGCCATTCCGAATACGCCAGGGTCTCCGGAACTGATTAATGAAACTGTTTGGCCTTCCTGACTTTTTTTAATGGCAAATTCAGCTCTGGCTATCTCATCGCCCATTCCTTTTTTGACGATTTCCTTTCCTTCGATTAAATCTTCAATCTGGTTAATATATTTCTTATAGCCAATAATGACATCTGACTCCTCAATAGCTTTAATAGCTCCTAAAGTCATGTTGTCTCTATTTTGACCAATTCCTATTACATTAATCATTTTATCACTAGTACAGTTTTAAAATAGAAGTTATTGCAACTGTATTTTCATCCACCCTAAGACCGTTCTCACCGTATTTTGCTTGACCGGTTGCCATTACCTTATAGGATGGAGTCTGACTGATAACAATCTGTCCTGATGTCTGATTAGGTGAAGCATAACCTAACGCCTCAATGTTTACAGTAATATTTTTATTATCAGTGTCATCGAATGTTGTTATGTTCATTGAATCGACATTTACCCCATCTACCTGCGACAGCGATTCCATCTTGAGCGCAACATCCTTTTGATTTGAAATGTTGACTGGAGTAGGATCTTTAATCAAAGCTTCATTAACCTTCTGCGGACTGAAAAAATCATGGATTTTCGAAATCTGCATGTCCACCAATCCATGGAAGTTAGGAGCTTCAGCTGTAACAATGGTATATGAACTGAACAGACCCAATTCGAAAAATACGATAAATAACACTATTATTAGTATAACTCTAAGTATTTTACTTGCCATTTTATCACAATCATAAATCTTTATAAATATAGATTATATAATATTTTAAATTATATGTTTAATATATAATAAACCTAACCCAAATTAACAGGCAAAAATCAATATTGATTTTTAAAATTCTCAAAGTTTATTAACATAGAAAAATAAATTTTTTATCAGTATGTCGACTAATAAAATTCTATTAAAATTTGCAAAAAAAGGAATAAACCTATCACCTGAAGCTTATGACAAGGTCATGAAGGCAGATAACCCTCTAGATTTTGCATCTACATTAATAGTCAAATTGAAAAGCGATAAGTTTACATCAAAGGACCTGGTTTCCGTTAGCGGTGAAACCATTGATGAAATTACCGGAGTTAAAACAGCACCTGAAAATGATGATCAGGACACCTTAATTAAACCTGAAGAAACTCAAAAGACTGTTGACAAAACACCACAGCCCCCTAAAGAAGTTTCACATGAAAAAGCGAAACCTCAAAAAAAGGTTGAAGATGAAAAGCCAAAAGCAGTTGACAATGAAAATAAAGTTGAAATTAAAAAGCCTGATTCAATTGATGACCTTAAGAAGGAAAGCGACAAGCCTGAGCATTATGTTAACGAAACAATTCAAAAAGCTTCTGAAACCATTAAGGACACTAAAATCAAATTCAAAAGAAATGAGCAGAAGACCAATGTTGAATATGACTTCAAAATCATTCAGGACACCAGTAAAAAATCATACACCAGCGGTGAGCTTGAAAACCTTATTTCATATTTTAAAAGCAGATATGACAAATTGGCAAATATCCTATCCAGACGCCCTGAGCTTAGAAACTATACAAAAATAGCCGATATTGATGATGGAAGGGATAGCTTAAGCTTAATTCTGATGGTTCGTGAAATCAGATCCAGTAAAAACGGTCATAAAATCGTTGAATTTGAAGATGATACAGGAAACATTTCAATTCTCTTTTCAAATAAGAATGATGAACTGTTTGCTGAAGCGGAAAAGCTCGTGAGAGACGAGGTTGTTGGAGTCATTGCAAACAAAAGCGATGATGCAGGATTCGCATTTGGCCAACAAATAATTAATCCGGGTGTCCTAAGCATACCTGAAAAGGAAATGGACTTTGGTATTGTATTCCTTTCTGATGTTCACATTGGAAGTTTAACCTTCCTTGAAGACGCTTTTCAAAGATTCATTGACTGGATTAACTGTGAAGCTGGAGATGAAGAGCAGAGAAGAGTTGCTGAAGATGTTAAATACTTAATCATCGGAGGAGACATCGTGGATGGTATCGGAGTATATCCAAATCAGGACAAGGAATTAGCCATTAAGGACATTACAGAACAGTATAATGAGGCAGCCAGATTCCTAGGCAATATTAGAAGCGATATCAAAATCATCATTGCTCCTGGAAACCACGATGCATCAAGAGTCGCAGAACCGCAGCCTGCCGTTCCTGAAGAATATGCAAAGGCACTGTACGAACTTGACAATGTCGAATTCATTTCAAATCCTGGTGTCGTATCCCTTGACGGAATAAACGTATTAATTTACCACGGACGCAGTTTCGACGATTTGGTGATGGCTATCAAGAGCTTTGAATATGAAAAAAGTGATGAAATAATGATTGAATTATTGCAAAAAAGACATTTGGCTCCAATTTATGGTGAAAGAACTCCATTAGCATCAGAACTTGAAGATTATCTTGTGATTGACGAGGTTCCTGATGTTTTCCACACTGGCCATATTCACATTAACAGCTACAAAAAATATAAAGGAGTTCATTTAATCAATTCAGGTACATTTCAGACTCAAACAGAGTTCCAGAAAATTTATAACATTAATCCTACTCCTGCTGAAGTACCAATTCTTCATAAAGGAAAATACAGACACTTTAAATTCTTATAGAGGTTATTTTAATGAAAAAGAATATTGCTGAGATTATTGACGTTTCAAATGAAATATATGATAAGGGCTTGGTTTCCGGAAAATCAGGTAATATCAGTGCACGATTCGGAAGTGTGGTTGCCATTACACCAACATTGAAATCCTTATCCAACTTGTGTGAAGAGGATATCGTCCTTGTTGATATGGATGGCAATGTCCTGACTAAGGGCAAGCCTTCTTCTGAAGTTAACATGCACTTGGAAATCTATAAAAAAAGATCTGATGTTAATGCTATCGTACACACTCATTCACCTTATGCAACAGGATTTGCATTTTCAAATAAAAAGCTTAAAAGACTTGAAGGTTTCGGACCGATTGTAACACCATATCTGCAATCAATTGACTATGAAAAGCCTGGTAGTGATGAGCTTGCTAAAAGCGCCAGTGAAGGGCTTGGAAAAGAAGATGTATTGATTTTAAAAAAACATGGTGTGATTTGTGTAAGCGACAGTTTAAAAGAAGCGATGTTGCTTGCAGTTTTTGTTGAAGAGACTGCTAAAACTCAATTCATAACATTGATGTTAAATTCAGCTGAAGATAATGATTAATCTTCATCTGAAATTATGTTTTTGTTTCTGTTTTTCATTCCTTCTTCAATCATATTAATGATTAATCCGGATAATGAAGTATCTTCATCAATTGCCATTTTCTTTAATTCTTTTTTTAAATCTACAGGTAAGTTTATTGTGGTTTTGCTTATATCTGACATGTATAATAATTCATTTTAATTAAATATATATTTTTCTAAATAATATGTTCTCATTACCAAAAACTATTTAAATCTATTACAGACAAATATTATCTTAATAGTTATTTTTACTTATTTTAATTATTTTATTTTGGAGGGAGAATAAATGAGTAATCAAGCGATTGAAGAAGTATGTGAAATTCTTGACTATATTTCAGATAATAACACTGTTCCTCGTAATATCAGAGAAGCAGCTAGCCAATCTTGTGATTTATTAAAGGATGATGAACAAGATCAATCTGTAAGAATAAGTACAGTACTTGGAAAATTAGATGAAATCAGCAATGACCCTAATATTCCAGTTCACGCAAGAACTTTAATTTGGGAAGTTCTATCTAAATTAGAAGCTATCTAATTTAGTTTTTTACTATTTTTTTATATTATTTTGAAACGGCGATTGCTATTGTCACGCCATCATATGAAGTCTTTTTATATATCAATTTTGAATCGAAGCCTGCCATTATCAATGCTGACGGCTCACAAACACCATAAATTCCAAACTTTGAATAAACAAATTCAGACTTTGCAACATCACTGGATTCAAAGAGTTTCAATTTGTCAATTTCAACAAAACTGACGGGTATATTTAATTTTTCAGACAATTCCAAAATGCCCCTTTCATCCTTTTTTATTTCGGCTGAAGTGAGCATGTTAACTCTTGAAGGCATGATTTTCAAATCATCCAATGACTTTTTAAGGCCACCATAAATAAATTTACATTCCTTTCCGCGCCTGCATCCGATTCCGGCAACTATCTTTCTCTCTTTCAATGTCATTTCATGTTCATCCAGGCTGACGTGTATTTCATCTTCATTAACCTTTGACGAATAGTAAATTGAAACATTGATTTCAAGTGTAACATTATTTAGATATTCAAAAAGATACTCAAAATTCTTGTTTGGATTGACAGTGAATGAAATTTCACGACCATCCAAAATGGCCTTATTGAAGAATAGGATCTCCTTTGTATTGTCAATTGATAAATACAAGTCATTTGCCAGAACATCAATTCCCAATTTTTTATTTACATCAGTGGAAGTTGTTATGACTGGTGTTGCATCAATCAATCCTGCAACTTTATTTGCAAGCTCATTTGCACCGCCCAAATGACCGGATAATGTTGATATTACAAACTGTCCGTTATCGTCAATGTTTATGACTGCAGGGTCTGTGACTTTTGATTCCACAAGTGGTGCAATTGATCTGACCAATATTCCTGAAGCCATAATAGCAATAATTGCATCATATTCATAAAATAAAATAGGAAAATACTTTTTAACATTTTTATGATATAGATCACATCTTATTATTGTAGAATCCAAATCTAATAAATCTTTTAAGTCATATGCCAATTCTTGACCTTTATTCGATACTGAAATTATTGCTATTTTCATAATATCACATATATCAAAGTAAACAGTAATATAACGACTAATGTAAACAGGTAAATAGTTAATTTTGATAATCTTACCGCTTTTGAAATATCCTCTTTTGTTATATTTTTATTGTCGTCACCTAAAATATAGGTATCCTTTTTAATCAGCTGAATGTTCAATGCACCAGCGGTTGTTGCCATAGTGTATCCTGAGTTTGGTGATGGGCATTTTCTTGCATCTCTCATCATGATTTTATATGCATTTTTACCGTCGAGATTCAACAGATAGGTTGAAATGACGATGAATATTCCTGCAATTCGTGATGGGATAAAATTCAATATGTCATCTATTTTAGCGGGGAAAAAACCAATATTGACCAACTCATCAGTCTTGTATCCCAGCATTGCATCAAGTGTGTTGGCGATTCTGTATGCCATTGGGACTAGCAGCAGATAAAACAGCTGATTGTCAATTGGATGGTATAAAATCATTGCTCCAAAAATAAAATAATAAAGGACAGGCGCAATATATGAATCGGTTATGTTTTCAGTCAGGCTTTCAATGGTGGCTGAAACGATGAAAGATTCTGTCAGCTCATCAGTGTCACGGCTAACAAGGTATGACACCAACTGTCTTGCCTTGTCAATGCTTTCATCGAGTGCATCCTTAACGTCAACTGCAGTTTTCAAAAGCATATTCACAGAAAATGTTGATGACAAAAGTATTGCAAAAACAATGAATAGCAAAGCAATATTGAAGCTGCAAATCAGATAAATAACATATAATATTATAATAGATACCGCATACACTCCCAAAACAAGAAACAAACCTGAAAGTCTGTTTTTGATGTTTATGAACATCTTCTTAAAAAAGTCAATAATTGATCCAATTATCACAACAGGATGTATTCTGGTGGGCAGTTCACCAAATATCATGTCAATTATGAATGATATTAATAATGCAAATATAATAAATAAAAATAGTTTTAATGATGTAATAGTGCTTATTTTGGTTGTTATTATATCATTAATCAAATTATTATATTCAATCATAGTTTAATTTATATAATTAAAAAATAAATAATTTATTATAAATTTTATAAATAATGATGATATTATGAATCTCGAAGAAAATGTTAGACAATGGTTATCTGAAGAAGATTTGTTAAGGGAAGTGAAGTATGATGAAAATGCCGATTTTCACTATATTATTGAGTTTCCAAAAGAAAATATCATGGATGTTGTAAAGCCAACCGGTAAGGACTGTTTGATTATTGCCTGCGCTACTCAGGTTGCACCACAGCATCTGGACTTGATGAGACAGGCTGATAAAAAAACTCAAAAGGATTTCATCATGGATTTGAACTTCGGTTTGAATAATTTCTTGGTTGATTTTGAGCTTCAGGTTGCAAATGATATTTTGCAGCAGTTTGTAGTCACAGAACAAGTCTTTGAAGATGGATTATCTAAAAATGAATTGTTTAGAACTCTTAAACGTATCTTTAAGGCTAAACTGCATTGCATCTGGTTAATCGACAAGACTTTCGGAACACTTCAGATCAACATCACACCTTCAAATGAGAATGACATGTTCATTTAGAGAGGGAGGGGTGTATTTCAAGTGAAACGATTTCGTTGATATTGTAAGACTGAAGGGGTCTATTTCAACTGTAACACTTGAAATTTATCTTTTTTTATTTGGCTTATTTTCCTGATTTTCCATACTGTTTTTTGTTTGTTTTAAAATTCAAACGTTGAATCTTGTTTTTTACACTTGAAATATATGTCTTCATTTTGGGCTTTTTGCCAAAATATGTTACACTTGAAAAGGACCTCTCTGTCTTTGTGATGAATCATGACAATTTTTTCAAAGTTGATGTCCATTTGCCGATTTGCTCACTTTGAAAGCATATTTTTTTGAGAAAATTACACTTGAAATCATTATCTTATATTTGAAATAATACTATTTCACATTCAAAAATTAAATGATTTAAATCAAATACTTTTATATTCTAAAACATTTTATATATTTATTTTAAATTATAATCATTTTCAATTATTATTTTTAAATTTAAATTATTTTAAGCAGATTAATTTTGTGAGATTTTTCAATTGTTATTACATTTTTTATAACTTGTAATAAAAAGCTTTATTAAATAGCTATTTTATATTATTAACACTGGAAATTATACTCATGACATTTTTGTTATTTACTTAATTTTTTTAGGTGGGGAAGATGGTGAATATTTTTGAGGACGAACAACTTATTTCAAACAGAAGGAAAAATCAGATATTTAAAAACAAGAAACCTCTGGATCACAGATTTTTACCAGAAAAACTAGTTCATAGGGACGAGCAAATCAGAGAAATTGCAAGAAATTGGGTCGATGTTTTGGATAATGTCACTCCATCAAACGTTACATTATACGGTAAAACAGGAACAGGAAAAACAGCGGCATCCAAATTCGCACGTGAACAGCTGATTGAAGCTGCGGACAACGAAAACATCTTTGTAAAGATTGAATATATAAGATGTACAGATTTCACCACTGAATATCAGGTTATTGCCGAGTTGTGTAACAGGCTCGGACGTGATGTTCCAAACCGTGGATGGACAAAAGCTGAGGTTGTAAATGCGTTCAGAAGCCTGTTTAGAACCAATGCATTCGGTAAAAAACTGCAGCTGATTGTTATATTGGACGAAATCGATATCCTGCTTGATAAGGATGGTGATGGAATATTATACACATTAACAAGAACAGACAATGTTGCAGTTCTCTCAATCAGTAATTATCTTGACTTTAAGAATTTAATCAAATCCAGGGTTACCAGCAGCCTGAACGATAAGGAAATTGTATTTCCACCATATGGCGCTGACCAGTTGGCAGACATTTTGTCCGAAAGGGCTGAACTTTCATTCAATGATGGTGTATTGAATGATGATGTCATACCTTTATGTTCTGCAATGGCCGCTAAAGAGGAAGGCGATGCAAGATATGCATTAGACCTTTTAAAGAATGCGGGTGAGTTGGCTTTTGATGATGCCTGTGAAAAAGTAACCACTGATCATGTAAAAAGAGCTAAGGAAAGAATAGAACACAATAAAGTCAGTGAAATATTATCCACCCTTCCGCTTCAACAGCAAAGGCTTCTGTTGGCTATCTTGACATTAACAAAGCAAAAAGAGGAAATTACATCCGGAAAACTTTACGAATCTTACACTGACATTTCCAAAAAGGATGCGGTTACATACAGAAGAATATTTGATTTCATCAATGAGCTTGAATTGCTTGGTATAATTTCTACAAACACCGTTTCACGTGGTCGTGGAAAAGGCAGAACAAATATTATCAAACTTCAATGTGATGAAGCTTTACTTGAAACAGCTCTTTTCTCTATTTAGGGTTGTTTTTAATTAAAGTTTTTAAAATCGCCATCCTCACAGGTACTGCATTTGCTGCTTGTTTGAAATATTTGTTATATTTGGTATCGTCAACATCACCGGCGATTTCATCTATTCTAGGCAGTGGATGCATTACAATCAAATCCTTACCTTCCAACATTTTCTTATTGATGATATATGACCCTTTTATTTTTAGATAGTCGTTAATGTCAACGAAACGCTCTTTTTGTATTCTGGTTACATATAATACGTCAACATCATCTATGATGTCCTCAATGTTATCCACTTCCACATAATCAACATTTGTTTTATTTAAATCATGTAAAATCTCTTGAGGCATTCTAAGCTCTTTAGGAGATACCAAATAAATTTTTATGTTATTGAATAAGCTTAAGGCCTGAGCCAATGAATGTACTGTACGACCGAATTTCAAATCACCAATCAAAGCGATATTTAAATCGTCAATTGATCCGATTTCATTTCTTATGGTATATAAGTCAAGCAGTGTCTGTGTAGGATGCTGGCCAGCACCGTCACCTGCGTTGATAACCGGAACATCAACTATATCGGATATGAATTTTGACACTCCTTCAAGCTCATGTCTGATTACAAGCGCATCGCTGTATCCTTCAAACATTTTTGCGGTATCTGCAATGCTTTCACCTTTTGAAACGGAACTGGATCCGCTGCTTGCAAATCCGATGCATTGTCCATTAAAGCGTTTCATTGCTGTTTCAAAGGATATTCTTGTTCTTGTTGATGGTTCAAAAAACATTAAACCTAGAATTTTTCCTTTTAATTCTTCTGATACTGCCTTAGATTGTGCAATATCTTCTAATTTTGAGGCCTCATCAAGAAGATATTCTATATCCTCCCTTTCAAAGTCTTTAATTGAAATAATGTTTTTTAGTTTGAAAATTTTAACCACCTTTTTAAATTATTCTTTCGATTGGTACAACCAGGATATCACGGGCACCTGCATTTCTTAAATCATTTACAAGTTCAAAAACCTCTTTTTCATCAATCACCGCTTGTGCGGCAACGGTTTTCTTTTCGGATAATACTTCAGATATTGTCAGACCACCCATTGAAGGCATGACTTCTTTTACTTTATCCAAGTCGCTTTCATCAACGTTCATCATGATCAGCTTTTTCCTGTCGGCATCAAGCACACCTTTTATGCTTGTGCTGACGGCTTCAATCAATTCCTTTTTGTCTTTTAGGCTGTCATGATTTGCAATGAGCTTGATTGAACTTTCCAATATAACATCAATGATTTCCAAATGATTCATTTTAAGAGTAGTTCCGGTACTTGTAAGGTCGGTTATCAAATCTGCAATTCCTATGAAAGGTGCCGCTTCAGTGGATCCGCTCAATTTAACGATTTTCAAGTCCAAACCTTTTTCCTGCAAATACTTTCTTGTTAATACAGGAAATTCGGTAGCCACCTTCATATCATCTGTAATGTCATTGACTGAATTGATGTTTGATTCTTCGGGAGCCGCAAGGACCAGTTTTGTCTGTCCAAATCTCAGGTCAAGAAGTTCATGAACGTCCGCTTCGTTTTCTTTAATCAGGTCCACACCGGTTATTCCAACATCTGCCACACCGTCATTGACGAATTCTGGAATATCGGATGCTCTTGCAAACATCACTTCAATATTTTCGTTGAATGTTTTTGAAATTAGTTTACGATTGCTTTTATCGATTAATCCAAGTCCTGCTTTTTCTAGGATGTTTATTGATGGTTCACTTATTCTTCCTTTTGATGGAACCGCAATTTTTATTTTCATTATATCTTCTCAAATTTTTTTTATCTGATAATATATTTTAAATATTGTTATTTATAATCTTTATTGATTAATCATGAATATTAATACTTTTATTTTTTTAAATTTGGTAATTTATATTATTCATTTTTTAATTATGGCGTAATTTAGCGAAATATTTAAATATTAAGATATATCATATCTTATTTAACTTATTATTTGTTGATAATAATAAGTTTTAACAGAATTTATGTGAGGTGAAAATTATGTCTGAAATACCAAAAGCTCCTATCGCAAGGATCATTAAAGAATCTGGTGCAGAAAGAGTTAGCGAAGATGCAAAAGCTGCATTAGCTGAATACTTAGAAGAAGTAGCTCGTGATGTTGCTAAAGAAGCAAACAATGTTGCTAAAATCGCAAAACGTAAAACTGTTAAAGCAGATGATATTAAATTAGCTATCAAAAACTTATAAATTGTTTTTAGCTAACTTTTTTTATTTTTTTTTTAAGGTGTTATCATGAATAATACTATTTTAATTAAGAACGCATTAATTTTAAACCCAAATAATTTTGAAAACAGAAAACAATCCTTATTAATTAAAGATGATTTAATCGCTGAAATCTCCGACGAAATCGACGACAGCAATGTCGACAAGATAATCGATGCGGAAGGCAAAATACTACTTCCTGGATTAATCAATACTCACACTCATTTATCAATGACCTTATTCAGAGGCCTTGCCGATGATTTGAGCCTTGACAGCTGGCTGAACGATCATATCTGGCCAATGGAAGCAAATCTCAATGGAGACTATTGTTATATCGGTGCCCTTTTGGGAGCGGTTGAGCTAATCAAGTCAGGAACAACAACATTTTCCGACATGTACTTCTACATGGAGGATGTTGCCCGTGCAGTTGAGGATGCTGGAATCAGGGCGGTCCTGTCATATGGAATGATAGACTTCGGCGATGCCGAAAGGAGAGAAGCTGAAATCAAGGAAAACATGGCATTATTTGAAGCATGCAATGGAATGGCAGACGGAAGGATTAAGGTATTTTTCGGTCCGCACTCACCATATACAGCTTCCGAGGAACTCCTGATTAAAGTACGTGAATTGGCTGATGAACATAATATCGGAATTCACATACATGTTTCAGAAACCCAAAAGGAAATCAATGACAGTTTGGATGAAAAAGGCCTAAGGCCATTTGAATATTTGGAAAAGATCGGATTTTTAGGTCCTGATGTTGTTGCTGCACATTGTGTATGGTTAAGTGACGAGGAAATTGAGATAATCAAAAAGCATGATGTTAAAGTATCACACAACCCTTGCAGTAATATGAAATTGGCTTCAGGTATTGCTCCGGTTTCCAAACTGATTGAAAACGATATCTGTGTATCCATCGGTACTGATGGAGCTTCTTCAAACAATAATCTGGATTTGATTGAAGAGCTTAAGACCGCAAGTTTGCTTCAGAAGGTTTCAACTTTAGACCCTAAGGTTTTAACTTCCGACGAAGCCATTGAAATGGCTACCATAAAAGGAGCTGAAACATTAGGTTTGAGTGATGAAATCGGTTCCATTGAAGTCGGTAAAAAAGCAGATATTATTTTGATTGACACAAACAGTGCCAATATGGTTCCGGACAGTTCATCTTTATCTTCAAATGTAGTTTACTCAGCAAACGGTTCAAATGTCGATACCACTATTTGCAACGGTAAAGTGCTGATGGAAAATAAGAAATTAACTGTTTTGGATGAAGATGAAATTTATGCTAGAGCCAAACAGGCTATAAAAGAATTAAAAGAAGCTATCTAGCTTCAAATTCTATTTTATTTTTATTTATTATTATACTCTTTTTCCATTCGTCCTTGCTTTCAGGGAAATCGCTTCTGAAGTGTGCTCCACGGCTTTCTCTGCGTATGATTGCTGATTTTACGGTTAAAATGCAGATTTCAACCATGTTTATTACTTCAAGTGCGGTTACCAAATCGGTATTGTATTGTTTTTTGTCGCTGACATCAAGGTTGACGAGTTCCTTCTGCATTTCCTGAAGCTCGCCCAATGCCTCGTTGAGGGTCTTTTCTTCACGGACTATTGCAACCTTTTCCCACATCAGGCTTTTGATTCTGTTTTTGAATTCTTTAGGTTTGATGGAGCCTTCTTTAATCAGGCCTTCAATTCTTGATGCCTCTTCCCGAACCATTTCATCGTTTGTTTTGAGTTCACTTTCCTTTGCAGCCTTTGATGCGCTAACACCGGCGATCTTACCGAACACCTGAGTATCAGCCAGCGCATTACCGCCCAAACGGTTTGCTCCATGGACTCCTCCACAGACTTCTCCAGCTCCAAACAGGTTATCCAGGGAACTTGATGCATCAGTATTTATTTTAAGCCCTCCCATAAAGTGGTGGGCAGTCGGTGCCACTTCTATCGGACCGTGCTTGATGTCCACTCCAACATTTTCAAATTGCAGGACCATAGTTTCGAGCTTTTCATCGATATAATCGTCATCCAGGTGTGAAATGTCAAGATATACTCCGCCGTTTTCTGTTCCTCTTCCTTCGATTATTTCCTGATAGATTGATCTTGCAACTACATCACGTGTGGCAAGCTCCATCTTTTCTGGTGCGTATTTGCTCATGAACCTTTCGCCTTCGCTGTTTATGAGCTTTCCGCCTTCGGCCCTGACGGCTTCAGTTACAAGGACTCCCTTTTTGGATTCGGGTGCCACCATTCCTGTCGGGTGGAACTGAACCTGTTCCATGTCAACCAGGTTTGCTCCTGCACGGTAGGAAATTGCATAGCCGTCTCCATTCTTTTGGAAGGTATTGGATGTTACAGGGTATAGTTGTCCGGCTCCTCCGCTTGCTAGGATTGTGGCTTTTGCCTTGAAGTATATGAGGCTTGAATCTTTCAGGTTTAGGCCTGTTGCGCCTATCACATGATTGCCGTCAGTGACGAAAGATGTAATCATTACCTCTTCGATGCATTCGATATCTCTTTTGATGATTTCCTCCTTAAGAGCATTCAACAGCTCTGCACCTGTCCTGTCACCTTGGTAACAGGTTCTTCTGAAGCTCTGACCTCCGAATGGTCTCTGGTCTATTTCACCAGACTCCTGCCTGTCGAACAGTGCACCATAGTTTTCAAGGTCAATCAATCTTTTCGGTGACTCATTTACGAGTATTTCAACCAGTTTCTTGTCGTTGAGATAGCTTCCACCTTTTAGGGTGTCATTAAAGTGAGCGTCTATGGAATCATCCTTGTCAACGGTCTTGAATACTGCATTGTATCCTCCTTCTGCCATTCCGGTACAGCCTGACCTGAATGACAATCCTTTTGACACGATGATTGCCTTTAGACCTGCATCATCAACTTCGATAGCTGCTCTTGAACCTGCTCCTCCAGATCCAATGATTAACACATCTGTAGAGATAGTTTTTATTTCCATTTCAATTACCCTGTAAAATTTTATTATAGTATTACTATATTTTTCATCGTTAAAAATATTTATTAATCAAAAAAAATTAAATGTATAGTGTTGAATCTATATTTCTTAAATTAAATTTAAAACATTTCTTTCATTGTTTGATTAAATTGAAAATATAGTTTAAAATTTTGACACTTATTTAATTTGGTATCATTTAATTAGAGGTTATTTCATGAAAATTAATGGTGAAGTAAAGACCGGTTTGGGCAAAGGCTCATTTTTCATATCACAGGAATTCTACTCAAACGAGTTCAGGAAAAATCTGGGATTCGTTCCATACCCCGGAACATTGAATGTTGTTGTAAGCGACGAGTATCTAGATGAAATCAATGAAATCAAGGATAACTGTCAAAACATAATCAAGCCGGATGAGGGATTCGGGGCTGTAAAGTACATCGAAGCTGTCTTAAATGATGAAGTTAATGGAGCAATTGTCTTTCCGGCAAAAACTGTTCATGACGTGAATTATCTCGAATTCATTGCCGAAATAGGATTAAGGGATGAGCTGGGCATTGAAGACGGCGATATCGTATCCTTTGAATTTTGATACCATAAAGTATTTTATACATAACGAATATATTTTTTAATACGTTCTCGGGGCGGGGTGAAATTCCCCACCGGTGGTGATTTTGATAAGATAAGTCCACGAGCACAAGGAAGTGTTGATTTGGTGAGATTCCAAAACCGACGGTGACAGTCCGGATGGAAGAGAAGATAATAGTTATTTAGTTATTTTTAGCCCTGGTTCTAGTATATAAGGAGATATTACTATGAATCAAGAAACAAATTTAGATAAAGCTTTAGAAGCTATAAGAAACGGTCAATTTGTACTTGTTTTTGATGATGATGACAGGGAAGGAGAAGTCGATATGATTATCGCTTCCGAATTTGTAACCCCTAAATCAATTGCAACCATGAGAAATGACGCAGGCGGTTTAATCTGCAACTGCTTACACGATGATTTCTGCGAAGCTATTCATTTGCCATTTATGGTGGACATCATGAAAGCGGCTACAGAAAAATATCCTGAACTTGCAAAACTTGCACCAACAGACATTCCATACGATGAAAGATCATCCTTTTCAGTTTGGGCAAACCACAGAAAATCTTTCACAGGAGTAACTGACCATGACAGAGCAATGACAATATCTGAAATGGCAATCATGATGAAAGAAGAAAGATTTGATGAGTTCGGTGCAACATTCAGGTCACCTGGTCACGTATGTCTTTTAAGAGGAGCAGAAGGACTTGTCAAAAACAGGCAAGGACACACTGAAATCGGTCTTGCATTATGTGAGCTTGCAGGCGTCACTCCTGTCTGTGTAGTGTGTGAAATGATGGATGGCGAAACAGGCCAGGCCACATCAGTTGCTGATGCTCGCAAATACGCAGAAGAAAACGGATTGGTCTTGCTTAAAGGCGAAGACATTATCAACGAATACTTAAAAGAATAGTTAAGGTGCTTCGCTGCACTTTTTAACTATATAATTGGCAATGAATTCCATTATTTGCTGATATTTGTAGGAATTATAAATGCTGAATGAGACGTATCTTCCGTCTCTCATTTTAATTTCCAAACCATTTTTCACTTCTTTTGATTTGTTTATTGCAGCTATTTTTTTCCATGGAATTCTGAGAGTTTTATTTTTCAGGGCATTTTCAATGTGAATCCCGTCATCCTTGAACCTGATGATTCTCACGATTCTGCGATTCTTGTCGCTTGCAATCTGAATGTTGCCGTCTTCATCAAAGACATAATCGGGTATCAGGCATGTTGCCTTCCAGCCCTGTTTCATTTTCTTTAAAACGTGTGCACGGTCTTTCTTGGTCAGTTTGACCCCGGTTTCAGGACTCAGGTTAAGTGCCATCAAACCACCTTGCTTTTGATTTCATCGAATGTGTGGATTTTTTCAAACTCGACTTCACGGGCTATGCTGATTATCAGGTCAATGTCCAGGTTGCTTTCAATCAGGTCCATCGCATGTGAGGTGAAAAGCTCATATCTTATTTCGACTTCCGGAATGAATCCTCGCATGTCTGCTGATTTTAGTTTCGGAAGCTTCAGCACGTTTTCGACCTTTGTGTTGTTTTTGATGTATGGCACCACCTGGTCGAATATATCGTCATTGTAGACTTTGTTTAAAAGAATCGCTTCTACTGAAACTCCTAATTTTTCAAGCATGTTTGCATGTGAAACCAAATCAACGGCAGCTGATTCTATTCCACCCTTGTTCACACCTGAAGCAAGTATCATCGGTATGTTTGATGACATGGCAATTTCTGCTGCTGAAAACGGAACCTTTTCGTTAAGTAGTCCTGTAAACACGCTCATCACTCCCTCGATAAGCACGATATCATAGTCTGATGAGTTGAGTTTCGCGACAGTAGATTCGATGTCGCTCCAGCCTAAATGTCCTATTTTTATTGATGCGAACTCTTCCATTTTACCTTTTGTCAGGTAAAGTCCAGGAATTATGTCACGCACATCAGGACCTACCTTTAATAGGGCCACTTTATATCCCCTTTTTCTTAGGGCACCGGCAAGGCCAGTTACAATGAAAGTCTTTCCGCTGTCAGAGCCATTGCTTCCAATCATGAGGTATTTAGGTCTTTTGTTTGGTGTAATATCAGGTATTCTTATTCCGGTGTTGATTCCTACTTCGCTTTGAAGGAATTTTTTGACTTCGCTATTTCTATTGTAAATCTCATCGGTATCTGTAGCGTCTATTTGTTCTAATAGATTATCTACAATAATGGGATTTTCATCCAGAATGCCGTGAATCATGGTTCCGATAACATTGCCGTCATCGTTGCATGCGCCTGAAAAGATGTTATAGTAGCCCTTTTCATTGGTGTCGCCGTAATTCATCCTTTGGACTTTTGAATAGAACAGCGGTTTTGCATCCCCTTCAACCTTACCGTAGGTATGGGTGTGAAAGCCGTCAACGTCTTCAGTCTGTCCCTTCACTATAAAGGAGTTGTCAAAGACTTTTGCCTTTACACGGTCGCTTGTAATCAATGGTGAGAAATTGACGTCGATTATTCCAAGGCCGTCCTTAACGATTGGTACTGGGGATTTTCTTCCGATGTCTATCTGATTGGACAGTAGCTGAAAGCCCGCACATATTCCGATGATAGGTTTTCCGGCTTTTGCCATCTTTTTAATTTCCGTGTTCAGTCCCATGTTAATGTCATTTGATTCTATCAGTGTTCCGCCGGGAATGATTAATGCATCAAGTTCATCTGAAGCCTTATTACCGTTTACAAGTCCGTTTTCCTTAACGATGTCGGTTGGCAAGTTTCCAAAATCCTCAAATCCCGGAACCGCTCCATTGATATAAGCAAGTCCAATTTTTGTCATAAAAATACCTCTTGATAATCTATTGTATCTTTATTTTAATAAAATTTTAGAGGTGCATTTCAAGTGTAAAAAAGTTTGTAAAAAAAAAGAGTTTATTGAGTGTTTTCGAAAACACTCATAGCTTTGATAATTTTTTCGTCATCCAATGGTTTTGCCTGAATCTGCAATCCTACAGGAATGCCGTCAACTTCCCCTGCTGGAATGCTTGCTGCAGGAATACCAGCCAGGTTGGCAATTACTGTCAATACGTCGTAGGCATACATTTCCATTGGCTCCAATTCAGCGCCGATTTCATGAGGGAGCTTAGGAACGGTCGGTCCTACAATCAAATCGACATTTTCAAGCATTGAGGTGATTTCAGCTCTGATAACTGATCTTGCTTTTAATGCTTGCTTGTAGTATTTGCCGCTGAATTCAGCTTCTGCAATATGTGAACCGATTTTGATTCTTCTTAAAACCTCATCTCCGCACACTTCTTCGATTCTGGAACCGTAATCTCTTCCGTCGTATTTTCTGGTTGCTGAGAAGAATTCAACATAGTTGATTAAATAGTATGTTGGCAGACATAAGTCAATGTAGTCGAAGCTAACTTCCACAAGCTCTGCGCCTGCATCAACCAATTTTTGAATAGCTTTGTTGACGGTCTTGTTGATTTCATCATCAGTCACGTCAATGAACTCCTGACAGACTGCTATTTTCATGCTTTCTAAAGAGGTTTCTTCAAGCACTTCGGTAAAGTCAGGTTTTTCCCAGTCAAGTGTGGTACATTCGGTTTCGTCATATTTTGCAATAGTATTTAGAGCTAATGCTATTCCGCTCACATCGTTGGCTAGCGGTCCGATTTGGTCCAGACTCATGGATAAATCTAAAAGACCTTGTCTTGAAACGGCACCGTAAGTAGGTTTGAATCCGACTACTCCACAGTGTGATGCAGGGTTTCTGATGGATCCTCCTGTATCGGAACCGATTGAAATGTCACACATTTCAGCTGCAATTGCCGCTGCACATCCTCCGGAAGAACCTCCAGGGATTCTTCCCATGGCAGCAGGGTTCTGGGTTGGACCGTAGTATGAAGTTTCGGTTGAACTTCCGGCTGCAAATTCATCCATATTTAAAATACCGATGATTATTCCATCTTCATTAAGGATTTCGTCAACAACAGTTGCATTGTAGCTTCCGTAGTAGTCTTCCAAGGTTTTGGAAGCTGCGGAAATAATCAGATCTTCAACATTAATGTTTGCTTTTATACCGAATACCAAACCAGCTAAAGCGCCGACATCTTCGCCGTTGGCGATTTTTTCATCAATAGCTTCTGCCTGTTTTAACGCATTTTCATAGTTTAATTCAATGAATGCATTAATTTCTTCGTTATTTTCATCGATAACTTTAATGAAGCCTTCTACATTTTCTTTAGCTGTCATTTCTCCATTTTTAATGGAGTTCAATTTTTCAATAACGTTCATTAAAACACCTAATAATCGTAAATTATAATATTATTATTTTATTTTTCAATGTTTATATAGATTGGTTTTTTCACCATGTAAAATCTCATATGGCATTTTGCAGTTTCAAACAAAGCATTAACTTTATGTCATTTATATACTGCCTTTGATAAAATTTTGATTAATTAACAGAAGATGTGATGACAATGAAAACTATTGGATATATCGTGATGAGGAAAGTTAATGCTGCCAAACCTTAGGCAATGTTGGGAAATTACTTTTAGGGTTTCTTAGCCAATCAATTGCCTGTAAAAATTCGATAAGGAATGGTTTTTCTTTTCATCATCGATATTTAGAAGAAATTTGATATTAATATTTAAAAAACTTTTTTAAATGGTTTTTATATAAATTTATTTAGTATAACGGGTGATAGTATGGAGCCTAGAAACAAGGACAATTCCTTTATCACATTAAATTCGATTAAAAAATTCAAAGGCAAAAAGATTTTGGTCAATGGTGAAATCAACTTCAAATCCAAATACGATTATATGAAACGGAAGTTGCATGTCCTTAGCCAGGAACAATTAATCGATATTGCTTTAAATGATCGCTCATGGCAGATTCGAAGATTGGCCCTAAAACATATTAAAAATCGAGATGTTGTCTTTAAAATCGCATACAATGATAAAAGTCCCCGAATTCGGGAATACTTTTTGAACAGTTTCAATAAGGCAGCTTTAAAGCACCTTGCATTAACCGACCCGTCAGTCGAAGTGAGAAAGGGCTCAATAAAATACATCAAGGATATAGATTTGTTAGAAAATCTTGCTTTAAACGATTCTTCATTTGACGTTAGAATGAAGGCATGCGATAAGTTAAAAGATGACGAGTTTTTCAAAAAACTGATCCAATCAGAATCATACAGATATGATAAAGTAAAAATCATTAAAAAAATCGATGATGAAAAAATCCTCTTTGACTTTTATTCGATTGCCGATTCATACATGTTAAAGGAAGCAATAATTGAAGGTCTCTCAAATCAGGAATACATATTTGATTTATATGTCATGGAGAATCTTTCATTTTTTAAAGAGCTGTTGATCTCCAGATTCGATGGAAGTGATGAGGATATTCTCTTAAAAGCATTTAATTTAGAAAAGGATTTAAAATTAAAGAAGCTGATATTAAATAAATTTAAGAGAAAGGAATTGTATTATGAGAAAATCTTTTTGAATGATTTGGCCAATCAGTTTTCCGACATAACCGTTGAATATATCAAAAATCAGGAAATATTGCTTGATGTAATATATGGGGATTATGACGATGAAACAAAGCTGAAGGCAGTTTGCAATTTAAATCAGGAAAATTTATTTAAAATTTGCAATGATTTGAATTTGGATGAATTCTTAAGGTTTAAAGCTGTTTCAAATATCGAAAAGGAAAATTATCTGATTGACATTTGTGAAAAATCCCCGAATGTTTGCTTAATTATAACTGCATTGTCCGGCATTAAAAATCAGGAATTTATCAGTGACTTTGGATTGAATCACGATAATTGGAAAGTAAGATCACTTGCAATAGCCAAAACTGATGATAAGGATTCATTGGCGGAAATCGCATTTAATGATACATGCTGGTTTGCAAGGAAGATGGCGGTAAAGAAAGTTAATGATGATGGGAAACTGGTTGAAATCCTAAAAAACGAGAAAAATCGCCAGGTTCAAAAAGTAATCATAAACTCCATCGAAAGTCCTGAAATTTTATTGGATTTGTTTAAATCTGGTTATATTGGTCTTTTTGACATTAAAAGCATTGAAAGATTTGAAGATAATGAGGACATATTGACTCCTGTCGCATTGAATCACAATCTGGAATCTCATAGAAAAAAGGCAGTTACTTTCATAGAAAGTGAAGAAACATTAAAATACATAGCTTTGAATGATGAATCATTTGACGTGCAAAGTATGGCCTTGCTGGAATATAATAGTCAATATAGACAATCAAAAGGAAAATATCGTTTTAATCCGACATTTCGTTTTATAGATGAAGATGTCTTTTATAAATATTTAATGAATAACAAGGATAATAATTCAAATTTTTTCGAATCAATTGTAAAGGAATCAATAAATCATATTAAAAATCCTTCATATTTGATGGACATGGCTCTAAATTCGGTTAATCCTGCAATGTTTTATTCTGCTGTCAATTCAAATTATTTTGATAAGAATAATATTGATGAAGAAAAGTTTTTCTATTTCATAACAGATTACGATGGAGAATATCCGGACATGCTTAATGAGGCCGTCAAATTTATCAGCGATGAAAATTATTTATTTCAAATCGTTAACAGCGGTCATTTCGAGTTGAGCGTCAAAACCATTGCAGTCGATGCTATTGATAATCAGGACATGCTTGAAGAAATTGTTCTGAATCATTCTGATGCATATGTTAGAAATCAGGCAATCAAGAACATTAAAGACAAGAATCTGATAAAATATCTTGCTTTAAATGACCCTTCACATATCGTGCGTAAATCAGCCCTATCGTGGAATCAATATGGTCCGTCCATGTACTCTGGAGCTCGATATGAGATGCTAGGCGATTCAAAAATAATTATTTCCGCTGAAGAAGTCCTTGAAGAGATTCTTTTAAAATCAGATGATGCAAGAATCAGACACCTTGCCTTAAACATGATTTCGGATGAAGAAAGATTATCAAGAATTGCATTATCATCAAGGGATGTTGAAGTTAGAAATAAAGCGACCCAATCAATCAAAAGACAGGATGTTTTAATGAATATTGCACTGAGGGATCCTTCAAGGATTGTCAAAACCTCAGCAATCGATTCAATTGATGAAGCAAATTTGGTAAAAATTGTAAAGGATTTAAAGGACTGGCATGTCCGTGATTATGCACTTAAGCAAATCAATGACAAGCCTTCAGTAATTGATTTTGCATTCAATGATTCCAATTGGCATGTAAGGCATACTGCAGTTTTAAAAATATTTGATGAAAACATTTTAAAAGACATTGCATTATCCGACACCAACATCAACGTTCGCAAATTGGCTATTGAAAGGATAACAGACAGAGAAATTTTGAATGAAATTATAAAAAAGACAACTCACTGCACCACTCCGGGCATAGTTAAATCGAAACTGGGGGTGTGAATATGGATGGTTATAATTTAAATGATAGATTAAATTCGGTTAGGGATACTACAAGCGAGAAAAAACTAAAAAGATATGCTCTTGATGATTATTCAGAGAAAGTTCGAGAGATTGCAGTATCTAAAATAACAGACCCTGCCCTATTATGTTATATTGTAAAAAACGATAGGAGCATTAATGTAGCCAAAAGGGCAGTACAAAATATTGATGATGAAGAGGCATTGTATAATCTGTTCATGGAACTGTCAAAAATTGGAATAACTCAATATCATGAAATCTATTCCGCAATCATCGAAAAAATTGCTTCGCATGCTATTGCCGGTGAGAAAATTTTAGCAGAAATTGTATTGAACGATTCACGATGGGCTATTCGCCGTGAAGCGGTCATAAAAATTACAAATCAGAAAGTTTTAGTTGAACTTGCATTAAACCATTCAGATGATATTGTTCGTAAAGAAGCGGTCAAAAAAATTGCAAATCAGGAAGTTTTAGTTGAACTTGCATTAAACGATTCAGATGATATTGTTCGTAAAGAAGCGGTCAAAAAAATTGCAAATCAGGAAGTTTTAGTTGAAATCGCATCAAATGATTTTCACTGGATTCGTCGTGAAGCGGTCAAAAGAATTACAAATCAGGAAGTTTTAGTTGAAATTGCATTAGACAATCAAGAAAATGATGTTCGTCGTGAAGCGTTCAAAAGAATTACAAATCAGGAAGTTTTAGTGGATATATTATTAAACGATTCATATGATGATTTTAGCGATGATGCCATTGAAGGAATTTCAGATAAGGAAGTTTTACTTGAAATACTGTCAGTTAAATCTCCCAATTTTGTCAGGAATGCCGCCGATAAAATAAATGATCAGCTTATTTTATTGGACCTTGCATTATCTAATGAAAGTGTGGCTGAAAATTTAGATATGGAATCAGAAATATTTTATAAAGCATTGAAAAAGGAGGTGAGTTAAATGAAGCCTTTTAGCTATCTTAAAAAACATATTGAATATGCCCTTGAGGAGCAAACATATAATGAAGCTGATTTCGAAGGGGAAACATATAAAGAAATCATGGTTGATGATGACATTTATTATGAGAGAGGTATGGATAATTCAGAGGGGATTTCCATTAATACCGAGTATTTAATCATAAATGGTGACGGGCATGACGTTGATCTCAATTTCCAAACCGAAGCATTCCTGGTCTCTTCAGATATGGTAATTTTGAAAAATTTCAACTTTAAAAATGGACGGGGTCATCAGGGAGGAGTTATTCATAACACAGGTTCACTAAGAATTGAAAACTGCACCTTTTCTGACTGCAAGGCTTTAAACGGCGGCGCCATATATAATGAAGGATTTTTAGTTGTTGACAAATGCAATTTTGAAAACAATTCTACCACTTATCATCTTGGCGACGGAGGAGCAATTTTAAACAAATTCATTTCAATGATTTTTAATTCAAATTTCATTAATAATCATTCTGAAAATAATGGGGGTGCAATTTTCAGCGATAAATATTTAATGGCTGATAATTGCTTTTTTAAAAGAAATTCGGCACGTTTAGATGGAGGAACTATAAAGAATAAAGGCTTTTTAAGTTTTGGCATTTTTTTCGAAGATTCATCCAACAAATGGAATGTCAATGTTAG
This sequence comes from Methanobrevibacter sp., assembly GCF_045130115.1. Lineage (GTDB taxonomy): Archaea > Methanobacteriota > Methanobacteria > Methanobacteriales > Methanobacteriaceae > Methanocatella. The sequence goes on along the minus strand of NZ_JBGUPC010000025.1, from coordinate 23,001 downwards.
CAAGAAAGGCATTATTAAAAATTGTCTTTTTGAAGATAGTGAAGGCAGGGTAATTAGAACAAGTGAAGATCTGGACATTGAAAACTGCACTTTCAGACGTTGCAAAGACATAATCAGCATTCACAGCTCCAGGATTAATATAACAGATTGTCTGTTTGAAAACAACAGTTCCTATCTTATTGATAATACATACAGCACTGTCATTAATTCAATTGTCAGACTGGAAAATTGTCATTTCATAAATAACGGTTCTAAAGTTCTTAATCATCTCCCACTTTTTGAATCAAGCCTATTTAAAATCTATGTTAAAGATAAATATTGGAATGTTAAAAATTGTTCCTTTGAAAATAATGTTTCAAATTATCTTTTTGACTGTTCTTCAATTCATCTTAGCTTAGATGATGTAACTTTTGAAGGAAATGACTTTGAAGTCCTTTTAAGAGACACATCCAATTCGAAAGATGATGTGGAGTTGAAACTTGACAATGTTACATTCAATGAAAAATCTGAGAACATCATTTCATGTAATTGTGACTTGCAAATCAATGACTGCAAATTTCTCAAGCATCAAAAAATCAACGGCGAAAGCGTTTTGGACATATACGACAGTGAAAGGAAATTCATTGATAAATTGAATGATGACTAGTTTCACAAGTTTTAAATATTTTTTCATTTCTATTATTAATCATGAAAAGGGCAGTAGTATTTGATAACTCCGGAACACTGATTGAAAGGTTTAGGGTCATTAAGGATGTTATAAATGGTAACATTTTCACCGATATCAATTCACTTGATTTGATCGACCAGGCTGATGCCCTGGCGCTGGTAGTTCTTCAGTTCAATACAAATAAACTTCTGAAATTAGACCCTGACACTTTGATTTCAGATGTTATAAAAGAATATAACATTGACTTTGATGTCAGCTTTTCAACTAATCAGGTTTCCAAAGCCGAGGTCAAGGAAATTCTAGACAACGAAAAGTCAACAACAATATCAGACATAACAGACGGTTTTGACATTTTGCGCGAAAAGATTTCCCATATGGAGCTCTGCAACGGGTCCGCTCTCATTGTTGACATGGACTTGGGCGTTGTTGCTTATACAATAACTTCAGCGGGCAAGTTTTTCCCAAAGGTATTTGAAACCGTCGAAACGTTAAAGTCCCGTGGAATTGAGATATACATTGCTTCAGGAGACAGGAAGGGAGCCATCAACAGACTGGCCAACATGTTGGACGTTCCCGAAGACAATGCCTTCGGCACAGTTTCAACCCGTGGCAAATGTGAGGTGGTGTCTATCCTCAAGGACAGCGGCTATAAGGTCATGATGGTTGGTGACGGACTCAATGATATATTGGCCTTTAAAAAGGCTGACGTTAGTGTCCTTACCATTGAACAGCAGGAGGAGGTGTCCCCTAAGATGATGGACAAGACCGATTACATTATTGAGGATATTTTCGAGGTCACGATGATTGATTTTTAGTTAATTTTTTTTATAACTCATAACTTATAAGTTATAACTTATAACTAATAACAGCTAAAAAAATAATAATAACTTATAAGTTATCAATGACCTCTTTGCTTTTGAGGATGTTATCGAAGTTGTTCAACTCGATGATTGCAGTATCAATCTTTTTAAGCAGATTCAGGTCCATTGTACCTTCACCCAATGTAATGTGCTGGTCTTTTACCCCATCATTGTCATTCAGGTGACAGTAGCTGATGTTTTTTAGGCTGAGCATCTCCTCAAGGTTTCCGCATGTATTTCCGTGGCCGGTGTCGATTGTCAGGCTGCAGCCGGTTGCCTCCTGTATCATCTCTATTTCCTCAACGGTGTTTCCTAAAAATTTGCCACGGACAGGCATGTTTTCTACTGAAATTTCCACATTTGTGTTGTCTATGATTTCTCCTATGCTTTCAATAGCTATTTCCAATGCCCATTTCCTTAGATGCGGTTCGTTTCTACCTATTATTCCAGGATGCACTGTAATCGTATTTGCGTTAATGCTTTCCGCATACTGTCCGCAATGGATCATCTGTTTTACGCTTTCAGCTCTTATTCCTCTGTTCAGGCTTGCGATGTTGATGTCTACTGTTGCTGCATGCATTCTCATGTCCAGGCCGCAATCCTTGAATTCACCATTGTCCTTTTCATAAAATGGGCCTTCTGCGAGAATTTCTATTATTTCAAATCCATGTCTTTTAGCTAAATCGATGATGTCATTGTTAGGTTCCATGAATAAAGCCAGTGTTGTAAAACCTAATTTCATATTTAAATATTGGTAATGCAAATATAATAAATGTTAACATATATCAAAAATTGACATATGGTGAAATATGACAGACGAAAAAGATTTTGAAAAAACTCATGAAAAGTTCCTCAAGCATTTTACCAATGGAATAATCCATAAGCTGATTTTGTGGATTATTTCAAAGGAGAATATTCATGGCTATGGAATCATGAAAAAGCTGGATGAATTTTTCAGCTTTGAAAATTCCAAATGTGACATGAAAATCAATTCAAGCAAAATATATCCGATATTGTCCAAAATGGAGGATCAAGGATTAATTATTGGGGAATGGAAAGTCAACGAAAACAACAAAAGGGTAAAATATTATTCAATAACCGAAGATGGGCAGCAGTTCCTGAATGAAATGCAGGCTCATATGAATGTTATCTTGGATAATCCCTCCTGGATGAATTTTTTCAAAGACATGACAGGAATGGAGATTAACAATGAACGCAATTGAAACTAGAAATCTGACAAAAGTCTACAACAATAACTTTACTGCGGTTAATTCTCTTAACTTGGAAATTCCAAAAGGAAGTATTTTTGGCATGTTGGGTCCGAATGGGGCAGGCAAGACAACCACAATCAAGATGCTCACTTGCTTGATTCAGCCCACTTCCGGCAAAGCTACTGTTGGAGGATATGACGTTCAGGAAAATCCCGATGAGGTGCGAAACCTTCTGGGAATGGTTCCTCAACAGGTTAGCCTGTATAAGGATTTGACAGTAATGGAAAACTCACAGTTGTGTGCAGACTATTATGGTGTGCCTCAGGACGAGCGTGATTCACGAATTGAAGATTTGATGGAGCTTGTTGACATCAAATATGCAAAGGACAAGCGTGTCGGTCAGCTTTCAGGAGGCCAAAAGCAAAAGGCTTCCCTTGTGGCAAGTCTCGTTCACAGGCCGGACATCCTGTTTCTGGATGAGCCAACAATCGGGCTAGACCCTACCACCAAACGAACCCTTTGGGATTTGATAAGAGAATTAAACGACAACGGTCACACAATAATTTTATGCTCCCACGACATGCATGAGGTGGATATGCTTTGTGACAATGTGGGAATCATCAATACTGGTAATTTAGTCGCTTACGACACTCCTCAAGGGCTTAAGGATGCTCTTCTGGAAAGCAACAAGCAGGATCTCACCGATGCCTTAAGCAAAATTTCCGATGAAAGTGAGGATTCCGATTCACAAAAAGAGGATTTGGAAAATCTCAGCTTAAAGAAGATGTCAGTGCTTTTGAAAAATCAGGACGAGGAAATTATTGAGACAATTTCCCAGTCTGATAATGTAAAAAGCGTTGAAGTGGCTCACAACGGCCGTATTAATTTGAGAATTGACAGCTTTGATGATATGGCCGTTCAGAATGTATTGAATGATATCATTTCCTCAGGCGGAATAATCACTTCTATTTACACTGAAGAGCCGTCATTGGAGGATGTGTTTATAAAATCAACATCAGAGGTGAATGAAGATGATCGAGCCTAAGAAATTCTGGTGGATGATTAAAAAGGAACTGATTTCACTTAAAAGGCACCCTGCAAGATTGGTTTCTATCCTTGCCTTTCCGATAATCATGATTCTGCTCTTTGGTTATGGAATGGGTGGGGAAATGACTGACCTGCCTATTGTTGTAGTGTCACAGTCAGACGGCGACTTGACCGATTTGACTTTGGACACCATAAAGTCAACCGAAACATATCATGTCGTTGAGGTCATTGACAGTTTGGATGAGGGAAAGCAGCGTGTTGAATCGGGCGAAGTTAAGGCAGCAATAATATTGCCTTCTGATTATGATAAGGATACGACTCAGCAGAAGGGAGTAACGCTTTACATTGATTCGTCAGACCAGATGGCTTCACAGATTATTGAATCATCAACTCAGGGAATATTCTACAGGATTTCAAATATGGTTGCTTCACAGACTAGCGTTTCCACTCAGGATGCGAATATCGAGCCAAGCATTTCACATTCCCTCGACAACTTCAAGGATGACATAAGCCTTCACATCAATCGTATTTATGGAAATATCAAGTACATCGACTTTTTGGTTCCTGCAATTTTGGGAATGACAATCATGATGAGCTGTATGATGGGAATGGGTGCAACCATTGCAGGTGAGCGTGAAACCGGTGAGCTTGCAAGACTGTTCATGACACCGACATCCGTTTCCACAGTTATCGGAGGAAAGATTGCAGCAAAACTATTGATTGAGCTTGTACGGGCGCTGATACTGATATTCATGGCGGTATTGTTATTTAATGTGAGCATCAAGGGAGGATTCCTTCAGACATTCATCGTTTTAGTCATTGGGGCATTGTGTTTTGTCGGATTTGGAATCATGCTTTCCGCAAGGACACAGACCCAGGAGGATTATGCACAGATATCCCTGCCGTTCTCAATGCCTATGATGTTTGTTTCAGGTGTGTTCTATCCGATTGAGACAATGCCTTGGATTTTACAGAAGTTGGCTTACATTTTCCCATTGACATATTTGAATGATGCAATGAGGGGAATAATGCTTAAAGGCCAAACTTTAGGTGATGTATGGCTCGATTTAGTCGTGCTTTTAGGATTTACAGTTTTATTCTTTATCATTGGAGTAAAACGATTTAACAGGGATGTATAGGAGGTTTTGAAATGTATAAAAAATTATTAATGGGGCTTATTATAGCGCTTTTGTGTCTGTCTCCAATAGCCGCTGCAAATTGGGATTCATTTGCTGGAGACGTTGACCATAATGCTTATAGGGAAGAAAATTCTGATTTCGTAACTAATCTGTGGACATACAGTATGGGATCTCCAATCCATTCATCCCCTGCAATCTACGGTGATTATGTATATATCGTATCAACCGACGGCATCCTAAAAGCCGTTGATATGCAAACAGGAGAAGAGGAATGGGATTTGGATTTGGGATCTCCTACAAATTCCTCACCTATTGTACATAAGAACAGATTGTACATAGGCTGTGAAGACGGCCTGAAAGCGGTAAACATCAACTCTCACGAAATCATTTGGGATTATGACTGCAACAATGTGGCATCAACCCCATTTTATCATGATGATGTTATTTACTTTGGAAGTGACGACGGACATTTATATGGACTTAACAGTGATGGAAAGGTTGAATTCAACAAAAAACTTGATGGGGAGCTTAAATCATCTCCTATTGTCGTAAACGATACAATATTTATCGGTTCAACAAATTCCAAATTATACAGCATAGACACCGACAAGTCTACAAACTGGGAGTTCACCACCGGCGATGAAATATTATCCTCTCCAAGCTATGTGAATGAAACAGTTATCTTCGGTTCAAGCGACGGCAACATCTATTGCTTAAAAGAATCCGATGGAGGACTGGTCTGGAAAAAGGACCTGAGCAATAAGGTAATATCCTCCCCGACTGTTGACGAGCATGACAACAGCGTCTATATAGGCAGTGATGAGGGAAACTTAACATGTCTTGATATCCGTGACGGTATCGTAAAATGGTCCCATCAGGTAGGTGACAAGATTCAAACAACAGCTGCTCTAAAAGACAATTTGCTTGCATTCGGCTCCAATAACGGTAACCTCTATGTTTTGAATAAGTATACCGGTGCCGAAGAGTTTACATACAATCCTGGTACTATTTTATTTAATTCCCCAATTAAATCCTCACCGGTTATAAACGGTAACACCCTGATGTTCGGGGATGATTCAGGCAGTCTATATTCATTGAATATTGAAAAATATGAAGTTCCAGGCTCTATGCAACTGTATTATTCATTAGGAGTTTTAATTGTTCTTATGATTGTAGCTATTGTTGTTGTATTTAAGGTTAAGGGTCGCAAATAATTAACCTTATTAACCTTATTTTTTAAATCTTAAATGGGGGATGCGATGCAGAATATCGAAACTTTAAGAAATGAAAACATGAATCTAGCGGAAAAAATATATATTTTCGACACTACTCTAAGGGATGGTGAACAGACTCCCGGTGTAGCACTGACAGTTGATGAAAAAATCCAGATTGCTCAAAAGCTCAACAATTTAGGGGTTGACAAGATTGAAGTCGGCTTTCCGGCTTCATCAAAAGGCGAAATAGAGTCTGCCCGAAAAATCAAGGCTTTGGATTTGGATTCGACTTTGGTAGGACTTTCAAGATCTTTGACAGTGGATGTAGATGCTGTTTTGGATGCGGATTTGGACTATATACATACATTTATCGGAACCTCTCCTTTGCATCGTGATTATAAGCTGAAAATGTCCAAATCAGAAATCATCACAAAGGCAGTTGAAACTGTGGAATATGCTAAAGACCATGGATTGACAGTTGAGTTTTCCGCTGAGGACGCTACCAGAACCGAAAAGGGTTTTCTATATGATGTCTTCAGCCAGGTAATTGATGCCGGGGCTGATTTTTTAGACGTTCCTGATACTGTCGGCATTTTGACTCCAATCATGACACGTGAATTAATAACCGATATAAAGGAAAGCTTCTCAATTCCTATTAGTGTACATTTCCATAATGATTTCGGACTTGCTACCGCAAACACTCTGACAGCTATCGAATGCGGGGCCAATCAGGCACACGTTACAGTCAACGGTTTGGGTGAGAGGACCGGTAACTGTTCTCTTGAAGAGCTTGTTATGACTTTGAAGTCAGCTTATAATGTTGATTTGGGCTTGGATACCACCCGATTATATAGCCTGTCCAATTTGGTGGGCCGTTTGACTGGTGTAAAGATGCCTGTCAACAAGCCGATTGTTGGGGATAACGCTTTTGCTCATGAATCCGGAATTCATGTTCATGGCATACTGAACAACTCATCTACTTATGAACCGATTTCACCTGAAATGGTTGGCCATTCCAGACGTATCGTGTTGGGCAAACATACAGGCGCTAACGCTTTAAAGTCTAAATTAAAGGAATATCACATTGATTTAACTGATGAACAATTCTATAAGGTTTTCAATGAAATAAAATCTTTAGGTGACAGTGGTAAATGTGTCACTGATGATGATTTGGTGGCTATTGCCATTACCGAACTCGCTTCAGCTCGTGAAACCCCAATTGAAATTAGGGGTATGAGTATTTCAATGGGTGCTAATGTTTCTCCAACCGCTACAGTTAAGCTTGCAATCGATGGTGTGGAAAAGGAAACTGCAAGTACAGGTGTCGGGCCGGTTGATGCTGCATTAAATGCTATTAGTGCTTTGATTGAGGATACTCTTCATATAGAGCTTGAAGAATATAATCTTGAGGCTATTAACGGCGGTACCGATGCACTGGCTGACGTATTTGTGATTTGTTCTGATCCTGATGGCAATAAATCTACCGGAAGGTCCATCAATCAGGACATAGTCATGGCAAGTATATTGGCTGTTTTGGATTCAATCAATAAATTGTTGGTAATTTATCGAACAAATTATTAAATTTTTTTTAATATTTTCTTTTTTGTTTATTTTTTTAGTTTATTTGTAATTTTTATTTTACAAATTATTATTTTATTATTATAGATTAATTGAAATATTATGAAAAAGTTTAGTAGATTTTCTATTTATTATTTATTTTTTTATTTATTTTTTATTTGCATATTAATTGTTCAATATTTTATATTTATTTCTTTTTTTATTTTTTATATATTCCATTTTTTTTATTTTACTGTTTATATTTATTATGCAAATTTTATGTAAAATTTTATATACATTAATATCTAAAGTTTAATATGGTGAAATTATCATGGAGAATAATACAATTTTTGTAGGTAGCAAACCTGTTATGAATTATGTTTTAGCAGTTGTTACACAATTTAACGAGGGATCAGATAGCGTTCTTTTAAGAGCTAGAGGAAAAGCTATCAGTCGTGCTGTTGATGCTGCTGAAATTGTAAGAAATAGGTTTGTTCCAGAAGCGGATGTTACTGACATTCAAATTTCTACTGAAGAAATTGAAAATTTCAACAATGAAAAAACAAACGTTTCTATTATAGAAATTTTAATTGAAAAGAGTGAATAGCTCTTTTTAATCAAATTTCTTTAAAACATTTTTATCAAAAAGGTATTTGGAAAGCAATATATTTGATGTTCCTTTTCCTTTTGCTTCTACTTTTCCTTTGCGTATTGCTTTTAGGATACTGTCAATATCCTTTTCACAATCGATCAGACTAAAGCAGTCGCCAACAAATTTCCAATAGTGTGCATCGCTTGCACCTAATGTGGGAATATTTTCAGTTTTTGCTAAATTTTTTGCCTTATTGTTACAGTATCCTATAATGAATCTTGCATTCTTTGTCTCTATTGCATCGATTTTAAGTTCCTTTGGATCAATTTTGCATAGGAGCCCGTGGCGGTAAAAACAGAATGGGTGAGGTATAATTGCAAGACCCCCTAAATCATGAATTCTGTCGATAGTATCTTGAGGTGAAAGGTCACGAGGTATATTTTCCTCACACCCAAAACCAAGAATATGGCCAAGTGTTGATGAAATTTCTATAGATGGTATTGCCAATATATCTGTATTTCTTGTTTTAGCTAAAACTTCAGTTGTTCCGTCTACGGTATTGTGGTCGCTTATGGCTATTATGTCAATATCCCTTTTTTGTGCTGTTGTTAAAATATCGTCAATTTTTGAATGTGAGTCAGGGGAATATTCGCTGTGAATGTGGGAGTCCATCTTAAGCATATTATCTATCCTTGTATAGTTTTGATTAATCCTATGGTTCCTGTCATCATCACATCTCCTCCAGGAGCCGCATGATGCCAGTCAAGATTGGTCTTTTCAATCAGTTCCCTTTTTGGGCCGCTGACTATTACCTTTTCTATTTCAGATATAGGGTTTAGAACATGTGCTCCGTGTCCAAAGTCTTCATGAACTTCCTCATGGGTAATCTCACCGGAGGCCAACCTTTTGATGTATCTTTCAAGTGATTCGCCGGTGAGGCTTGAGGTGTGATGTTCAAATACTCCCTGTATCTTTCCGTTTTCTATTGATGCGGCTGTTGTGTGGCCGTTTCCGATATCAATTACTATAAAGCTATTAAGTTTGCTTGCCACTTCGTCATAGCACATTCCTGCAATTGATGCGAACTTGGTATCCATTACCAACGGCAACTTCTCTATGCCTTCATCCTTAATCTGCCTTCTGACAGCCTGCATTCTTGTAAAGTAGTCAGGCATCTCCTCCTTGAATCCGAATTCCAATGGAGAAATTGGGTGTGACACCTTTTCCCTTATCTTTTCAAATCTGAAGTCCCTGTCGCCCATGTTTTCATTATAGCCGTGATCCTGCACCGCTATAGCTATTTCATCGAAATCAAAATCAAGGTCATAACCCAATAAAAATTCAGATAGCTTTTTTATATTGATGTCGCCCATTTTTATTTTTGTATAGTCCTTGTAGTCTTTGTTTTCATCTGCAATTTCTATACCCAGGGACTTGACCTGTTCGATATTGTCTCGAATTGTCTTTGCGCATGTCGGTTCCATCACTACCTTGTATCCCTTTTCCATATGTTCCAATAGGCTTTTCTTTATTTTTCCTCCGCCCATTATCTCTCCAGTAAAGTAAAGGTCGTTTTCGATTTCCCTTATCTGTTGGGATATGTATAGGTGTGGAGAGGGCAGAACTAGTTTGATTGAGTTTTCCAGTTCCTTTTCGGTATCATATATCATTATGTCCTGTGTTCCGGTTCCGACATCAATTGCTAAAATTCTCATGATTTTAAATTGTTTTTTATGATATTAATAATTAAAGTGTACATTTTTGTACAACAAAGCTTTATATAGTACATTAATGTAAGTATTATTATGACTTACAAAATTGAATTATCATCAGATGAAGTGCCAAAGCAATGGTATAATATGCTTGCTGATTTGCCTGTTCCACTTCCTGCTCCTAAAAACAGTGAAGGAAAAGACCAAATTTCAGCTTTACAATTAGCTTTCACCAAAGCTGGCCTTGAACAGGAATTTGCAACAGATCGTTATGTCACTATACCAAAAGAAGTTAGAGAATTATATATGGAAATGGGAAGACCTTCTCCATTGGTCAGAGCCAATAAATTGGAGGAATATCTTAATACTCCTGCAAAAATCTATTTCAAAAGGGAAGACTCTTCACCAACCGGCTCACACAAGTTGAATTCAGCTATTCCTCAAGCTTATTTTGCTAAAAAGGAAGGTGTTGAAAGATTGACTACCGAAACCGGCGCAGGCCAATGGGGTACTGCATTGTCCCTAGCATGTAATTTGCTTGACATCGAATGTACTGTATATATGGTTAAGGTGTCATTCAACCAAAAGCCGGACAGGAAAAACATCATGGACATTTACGGTTCTAATGTATTTGCCTCCCCTAGTGAAAATACTGAAGTCGGACGCCAGGTCCTTGCTGACAATCCTGACCATCCAGGTTCATTGGGAGTTGCAATTTCCGAAGCTATGGAAGAGGCTTTACAAAATGACGAAGTGAAATATTCCTTAGGCAGTGTACTGAATCATGTTATGCTTCACCAAACCGTCATCGGTCAGGAATTGAAGACACAGCTTGAGATTGCTGAAGAGACTCCGGATGTAATGATTGCCTGTGCAGGTGGAGGAAGTAACTTTGCTGGATCACTGTTCCCATTCATCAAGGACAAGATTGACGGCAATTCAGACACCCAATTTATTGCAGTTGAACCTAGCGCTTGTCCTACCTTAACAGAAGGAACTTACGATTATGATTTTGGAGATTCCAACGGATTTACTCCAATGCTTAAGATGTTCACCTTGGGACATGACTTTGTTGCCCCTTCAGTTCATGCAGGAGGCTTAAGATACCACGGTATGTCACCTATTGTTTCACTTTTAACCAAAGAAGGTTATATTGAACCTAGATCAGTTCATCAGAAGGACTGTTTCGATGCTGGTATCACATTTGCTAGGAATCAGGGTATTGTTCCAGCTCCTGAGACCACTCATGCAATTAGGGCTGCAATAGATGAGGCATTGAAATGTAAACAGACTGGCGAAGAGAAAACTATTGTCTTGAACTTCTCTGGTCATGGAATGTTGGATTTAAAAGGATATGCTAGCTATTTTGACGGAACCATGCAAAATGCTAAATAATCCTTTCTTATTTTTTTTAAATTTTTTTAGTTATAAGTTATAACTTATCATGTTTTTATTATTAGTTATAAGTTATAAGTGTTAATAAATAACTAATAAGTTATTTGTGAAAACAAATACTTTATAAGGAAGAAGTTATAAAATATAACTTATTTGTTAAAAGTTAGTTATGATAAGTTATTTCTTAAAACTTATTTTTTATAATTTAGAAGTTCTAACTTAAACCTTATTTCCTATCCCTTAGAAGTTGGAACTGATAAGTTATTTCCTTTAAGTTTTAATTTAAAAGGAATAACTTAATCCTTTTAACTTATACTGGATAACTTAATTGTTATTCTTTAGAGCTTTGAAATTTTAAGTTATAATTCATAACTGGTAACTTAAAACTTATCAGATATAGGAGAATTCTTTAATGAGTGAAGTAATTGCAGTGATGAATCAAAAAGGGGGCTGTGGTAAAACAACAACTGTTGTGAATACTGCAACATCTCTAGCGGTAATGGGCAAGTCTGTTTTAGTGGTCGATATGGATCCTCAGGCCAATGCTACTACAAGCTTTGGCATTGATAAAACTAAAATAGAAAATACAATATACGATGCCATCATTGGGGATATAAATGTAAAAAAAGCAACAATTCCTACGTTTATTAAAAATTTGTTTATTATCCCAAGTAATATATCCCTCAGTGGTGCCGGTATGGAGCTTTCCAGTAGAGAAAATTACCATATTATCTTGAAGGAAACTCTTAAGGATGTCGTACCGTTATTTGATTACATTTTCATTGATTTACCTCCTTCATTAGGTGTCATAACAGTCAATGCATTAGTAGCTTCCGATAGCGTTTTAATACCTATCCAAGCTGAGTATTATGCACTAGAAGGCGTAGCTGATTTGATTAATACTATAAAGTTAGTCGAACAAAGGCTTAGAAGTCCCACTCCAATTAAAGGAATTCTCCTCACTCTATATGATAAGAGAACTAGGCTTAGCAAAGACGTTTACAAAGAGCTTAAAAGCTACTTTGGCGAATCAAACTTATTATTTAAAACTGTTATTCCAAGAAATATCAGATTGGCTGAGGCTCCTAGTTATGGAAAGCCTTGTCTTGTTTATGATCCTGAAAGTACTGGAACAAAAGCTTATCTTAAATTGGCAAAGGAAATTATCCAAAGGGATGAAAATGTTAATTTGAGCGATGCCAAGACAAATATTAAAGCTAAAGCTGAATTAAATAGAAATTCCAATAAGACTGGGAGGGGTAGATAATGCCTAGAAAAGGTCTTGGAAAAGGGTTAGACTCTTTAATTCCGCCTGATTTTTATAATGAGGATTTTGACAGTAATTCCCCTCAGTCCCTTGAGGATATGTTAAAAGAAGAGGAGACTACTGTTGAAGACGTTGTTGATGATGTAACTTCTAAAGAGGAAACTGAAGTTGAAGATGAATTAACTCCAGAAGAAGAAACTGAAAGTGATGATACAGATGTTGAAGAAGGCATGGAAAATGAGGAAACTGATGACTCATCCGAAGAGTTATCTGGCGTTGAAAGTGGCGAAGAAAGTGTACAAACATCATCAGAAATCCAAATCCAGAAGGAACACATAGATGATGTTAAAAAGATTGTTGACAAAAATCCAAGAATCACTTTATGGTCTTCAAGATCTTCAGCTGTATTGAGATATTTAAGAAAAACCGAACCCGAATTCAGTATTTCAAAAGAGGCTTCTATTTTGATTGATGAGGCCGTTTCTAAAAAATACCCTGAAATTTGGGCATTATTTGATGATGACTAGTATATTATCAAATATAATTCACTTTTTTTAATATATTATTTTGCACTTGAAATTGTTCTCAAGAATCTATTTTTCACTTGAAATTATACTTAATATATTTTACAATATATATTTGATATGCTATTTTTTTCTATTATTTTAATTGATTTCATGAATATTTATTTTAACAATAATCCATTATATTATAATTTACTCTTATAAAAAATTTAAAAATCAAAAGTAGTCTGATATTCACCGCTTATTTTGATATATGGTTCCGCTCTGTCAACTACAACACCCAATTTCCTAAGCTGTTCTTTATTTGAGAATGGTGTTTTTTTTCGAATAGAAATTATCTGCTTTGCAGATTTTACACCGATGCCTGGAACCCGTATCAATTCTATCAGTGGTGCTGAATTTATTTCTACCGGAAATATATTCATATTTTTTGCGGCCAGTATTTTAGGATCCTGATTCAACAATAGATTGTCATTATCGTCAAATACCAGCTCTTTGACATTATAGTGGTAATCGTTAAGCAGACTGTCGGCATTGTATAACTTTGAGGTTCTGTCAGTTGAGCATGCCTCTTTATTTGCAAATTCTGTTTCTTCAATTGGAGTAAATGCTGAAAAATAAGTTCGTTTCAATTCCGAATTTTTGTAGATTTTTTCCATTCTACTGAGTATTTCCCTGTCACTTTCATCATTCGCACCGACAATAAGTTGGGTTGTATGTGTGGAATTGGGATAAGTCGTGCTTTTATGCTGGTATCTGTTGATCCATGATAACCTTTTAAGTATGTCCTTGTTGTAGTCCTTAGTTGAGGATAGTTCTGCAAGGCCTGATGGTGTTGCAGCTTCGATGTTTATACTAACCCTATTTGCAAGGGCCATTGCCCTTTTGATTGAGTCCCGGCTGGCGCCTGGAACCACTTTTAAGTGTATATAATCGTCATAACCATATTTTTTTCTCAAAAGTCTGATGGTTTCTATTTCCTTTTCCATTGTTGAGTCCACATCGCCTGTGATTCCTGAGCTTAAAAACAGACCGTTGACAATTCCCCTGTTATAGTATCCGAGAAATGCCTTTGCAAGCTCTTCGGGTGACAGTTCCAATCGTGTGAAATTTCTTTTGGATTGGTTTATGCAATATTTGCAGTCATTTTTACATTTGTTTGTTAAAAGAGTCTTAAAAAGAGGAATCTTACATCCATCATGGCCTGTTGCTTCGTAAATTCCAGGCAAATTAATCTGCGAACTTTTGTTATGACTGACATAATCGCAAAGGTCATACTGTGCAGAATCTGTTAAGATTTTCATCTTTTCCAATGTGGTCATGTTAATAATTATATATTTTATATTAAATAACAATTCTTTTTGAAATTATATCCTGGGTATAAAAGTATGTCATTAGATGTAATATATTATTTACATCAAGTGAATATGTAATATAAATATTACATATTGTTTAATATGTAACATATTTTTTACAAATTTTTTGAACAAAAAAAGTAATATAATAATTACATGATATTATTAAAAAATTTTAAATATATATCTAATTGTTTAATTTATAAAGTTAATTTTTATTTTTTTATTCATATAAAAATTTGTTTCAATATATAAAAACAAAATAAAAATAGTAACCTTTATATTATACAATATATCATAAATTAATATGCATATGTGTTTGGATTATAGAAGATATGATTAGGACATGTATGTTAATGAAAAATTTGTTTAAAAATAGTATTAAATATTTGAAAAAACAGAAATTAGATAGTTTTCTATTGATTTAGGAACCTATCGAAAGGCTTTCGACACATGTCTTAACCATGAGCAATTATGGTTCAGTTATAGGACATATACCTATTAAAAAAAGATCAACATACTTCCTATTTAATTGGATTCAAATAGGGAGAATTATAGGCCTTATCCTATGATAAGTAATCATAAATAACTAATTACTATATATCCGAATAGTATTGGCTTTCAGTCAAATCAGTTATTTTAAATCAACCTGCTTTGGTTTTCATATGGCTGATTTTAGTTATTTACTTTTTTTTTTAACTATTTACAATATATTCAAATCTCATTTTCAGGATGTAATATAAACATTTATATATGCAAAAAATCATAATATCAATTGGTACATAAAGTTCTTATTTGAGTGCTTTATTGTATCAAAATTTCAAGTTTTTTTCTATATTTGTATTATTAAGGGCAAAAAGTTTTCATTATTTAAAGTTAAACAATATTTATATTATTAAAGCAAATACATTTCATTAAATTGAAGTTAAACAGCATTAAGTTGTTTAAAAGGAGAATGTTATGCGTTTTAAGCGATATATGTTTTTAACTTTAATGCTATTTTTAACGATATTTTCGATTTCGTTTGTGTGCGCAAATGAAAATCTAACATATGAAAATGCTGGTGAACTTAGTTCGCTGTCAGATCTAAATCCAATCGATGCTGTAAATGAGAATGTAGATTTTATTGACGAAGCTAATGATGATTTGTTAGTTCAGACAAGTGGAAACGAAAATAATGATTTAGTTAATAATGAAAGTCATTTATTGCGTTCTAGTAATGATGTAGAAAACGAAAAAAGTGTAGAAAAACTAGGCGCTGCGAATACCTTAGATATTCTTGGTGCCAGTAATGATGAAAATGGTTTAGAAATACTTGGTGCTGGAAATGATTTAACCATTCTTGCTGCTAGTAATGATGAGCCTGTGCTGGGTGATGCGATACACGTGGCTGGTAATACTGTGCAGGATGTAATGAATGCAATCACTAGTGCTCGCTCTGGAGATGTAATCTATCTTGATGGTAGAACCTATTCTGGTGGGGCTACTCTGACTGCTCCTGCGGGTCAAATTAGAACTATTTCGAATATTAGGATTGTTGGAGGAACTGAGCAGAATCCAAATCAAATGGCTACATTTAGTGATACTGGTATTGCACTTACTTTCTCTGGTTCCCGAGCTACTGATCCTATTGATGGCCATAGCGGATTTACTAATAGTTCTGGTATTGCTTTACAAAACGTTGTTTTTGAAAATATAAGGTCAGCAGGAAGAATGTTTCGTTTCAACAGTGGATCTTTGACAAATGTTGTTTTTAATAATCTGGAGTCATATGAGCACCTTTTCTTCGTATATGGATGTTATGTAAGTCGTACACCAGTACCATTTACTAATGTTAATTTCACTAACTGTCGTCAGACTTATACTGGTTCAGGTGACCATAATATGGACGACGGTCATGGTCAGTTAGGTGTACTCTTCGGTGCTAAACTGGTTGATTGTAACTTTATTGGTACAAGTTCTGCTAATCACGGTGGTGCTTTCTGTATTTCAGACGAATACACCGGTGGTGGCGAACGCGTTGCAAGTAGTTTAACTAATTGTAATTTTATCAATGTTACTTCTCGATGGTTTGCAGTTTATATACATGGAAATTACACAGGAAGTCAATACGAAGGGGATAGCCATATTACAGAACCTCAAGTGCTTGATAACTGTAAGTTTATTAATTGTTCATCATCAGCCGAATATGGTGGTGCACTTGGAATAAGCCACAACAATGTTATTATAAGAAACAGTGAATTCATTAATAACACTGGTGGGGAAGGTGCCGCTATTATGGTTGGTGGAATCAGATATTTGCATGATGCATTCCTGGGTTACAATATTGAAGGGAACAATATGACTATTGATAATTGTACCTTTAAAAATAATCGTGCAAGAACTAATGGTCAAAGTAGTTCTCAAACCGATGTTGGCTTGATTAGTCCTACAGGTAATGCAGGTGCAGTTTATGTGTATGGTAATAATACCAAAATTTTCAATACTGTCTTTGAGGACAATTCTGCTTCAAATGATGGTGGTGCTGTTTTCATTCATGGTTGGGGCACTCATTTTGAAAATTCAACCTTGGATAGTAACTCTGCAATCAATGGTACAGTATACATCGAAGGTTCAAATACAAGAGTTATCAATTCAACCTTTACCAACAACGATGCAATCAATGGTGCAGGTATTTATGTCATAGGTGAAAATACCTACATTGCCAATTCAGAATTCACTAATAACACTGCAGATCCTAATGTAGGTTTAGGTGGTGCTATAGATGTTGTTGGTGACTATTGTACTCTTTTAACAGTAACCTGTAACAACAACACTGCTAATTGTGGTGGTGCCGGATTTATCCGTGGTTACCGTACAACTATCAGAAATTCCACTTTTGACGATAACTCCGCTACCTTACGCGGTGGTGGATTGGATGTTTACGGTGACGAGTGTACTGTTGACAATGTAGAAGTGTCTGATAACTTTGCAGGTACCGATGGTGGTGCTGTATATGTTGTAGGTAATGATGCTACATTTACTGGCGTAACATCCATTAACAACACTGCTAGAAGAGGAGGTTCCACATTTATCAAAGGTGACAATATTTATGTAACCAACTGTACTTTAGATGGTAATAAAGCGCTTTCCAATGGAACCGATGGTTCCGGTAGAGGTGGTGGATTAGACCTTGCTGGTACTAATTGTCATGTTTATGATATTGATGTATCCAACAACTATGCGGATAATGAAGGTGGAGCAATTTATATCAAATCCGATGATTTAGATATTTTTGATATTATCTCTATTGACAACTCTGCAAATCTTGGTGGATCAACCTTTATTGAAGGTGACAACATTGTTGTTCACGATTGTACTTTTGACGGAAACAACGCTACTTTGCGTGGTGGAGGTCTAAACATTTTAGGTGAAAATTGTACTGTTTATAATGTTGAAGTATCCGATAACTATGCAGGTGCCGAAGGAGGTGCTGTATACGTTAGAGGTAATGATGCAACATTTAGAAATGTAACATCCATTAACAACACCGCTTCCAGAGGAGGTTCTACCTTTATTATAGGGGACAATGCTGAAGTTCACAACTGTACTTTAGATAACAACCAAGCACTCTATAACGGAACTGCAGGTTCCGGTAGAGGTGGTGGAATCGACATCGCAGGAAAAGAATGTAAAGTATATGACCTTGAAGTTTCCAATAACCATGCAGACAGAGAAGGTGGAGCAATATACATCAAATCAAGTGATTTAAACATTTACGAAATTGACTCAGTCAACAACACCGCTGCCCGTGGAGGATCAGTATTCATTGAAGGAGATAACATTACTGTTTCAAATTCAACATTCAGTAATAACAAAGCTATTTTCAATGAAAGCGACCCTGACAATTCCGGTATCGGTGGTGCAATCGATGTATTCGGTAATGACTGTAAATTCATCAACGTCACTTCCCTAAACAACACCGCATATCGTGGAGGATCAACATTTGTACGTGGTAACAATACCCTCGTACAAGATTGTATCTTGGACAACAACACCGCTACCCTCCGTGGTGGAGGTATAAATGTTGCAGGAGACAATTGTAAAATAGAAAATGTTGAGGTATCCAACAATAAAGCGGGCCTTATGGGTGGTGCTATTTATGTTAATTCAAATGGTACTACATTGACCAATATTATTGCGGACAATAACACTGCTGAACGTGGTGGTGCCGCATTCATTAACGGTACCAACATTATCGTTAGAGGCGGTGAATTGAACAATAATATAGCTATCTTCAACGAAAGCAATCCTGATGCTTCTGGTTTAGGTGGTGCATTCGACATTGTAGGTGACAAAATCCTTGTAGATGGTGTTCACACTAACAACAACTCCGCTTATCGTGGAGGTTCTTCATTTATCCGTGGTGATAATGTAACAGTTATGAACTGTAACCTTGATAATAACTCTGCTACCTTACGTGGTGGTGGTATTAACATTGCAGGTGATGACTGTAATATCGAAAATGTAAGCGTGTCCAACAATAGGGCAGGTCTTATGGGTGGTGGTATTTACGTTAATTCCAAAGGTACTACATTGACTAATATTACTGCTGATAATAACGCTGCTGAACGTGGTGGTGCCGCATTCATTAACGGTACTAGTGTCACCGTTAGAGGCGGAGAGTTGAACAACAATAAGGCTATCTTCAACGCAAGTAGGCCTGATGAGTCCGGTTTAGGTGGTGCATTCGATATTGTAGGTAACAATATCCTTTTCGACGATGTTATCTCTAATAATAACACTGCTTATCTTGGAGGTGCCGCATTCATCCGTGGTAGTAATGTAACCGTTCAAAATTCCAACCTGGACAACAACTCCGCAGAATTAAGAGGTGGAGCTTTAGACATTGGTGGGGGTGAAGGCTCTCAAATAATCAATGTAAGTGCATCCAACAACAGAGCAGGCACTAAAGGTGGTGCTGTTTACGTTAATGGTAATAAAGCATTATTCGATAATGTTACTTCCATTCACAACACTGCTCAAGAAGGAGGTTCCTCATATATTGAGGGTAACGAAACAACTGTTAGGAATTGTAACTTGGACAATAACTTTGCTACTGAAAATGGTGGTGGATTAGCCGTTTCAGGTCACAATGGTACCTTTGAAAATATAGCTCTTTCCAATTGTAATGCTTCTGCTTTTGGTGGTGCTGTTTACGTTATAGGTGATAATAATACTTTCAACAATGTTACTTCCATTCACAACACTGCTGATTTTGGTGGTTCCTCTTATATTGCAGGTAACAATACCGTTGTTGAGAATTGTAACTTGGACAATAATATTGCTACTGTATATGGTGGAGGATTATATGTCGAAGGTAACAATTGTAATTTCACTAATTTAAACCTTTCAAACTGTATATCTGGTGACGAAGGTGGTGCGGTATTCATCAATGGAAATTTCTCATCATTCGACAAGGTTACATCCAGAAATAACACCGCCGATTATTACGGTGGTTCAACATCTGTTCATGGTAACGATTTTGTTATTAAAAATTCTGAATTTATCGATAATGAAGCCGAGTTTGGTGGTGGAGCTATCTATATTTCAGGTGATGATGGTTACATCGCCAATAATGACATTTTATCCAACACTGCAAATATGGGTGGTGGAATCTATGTTACCGGAAACGATTGTGAATTCTCAGAAAACAATATATCCTACAATGATGGTGTTTTCGGTGGAGGAATCGCCGTATCTGGATCAGATTCATTATTTGACAACAATAATATTACATATAATCATGCTGACTCTTTAGGTGGAGCAATATATGTAAGTGGAGAAACTGGCGATGAAATCAGTTATTTCGCCTACAACAACATTTCATCAAATCATGCTGAATATATGGGTGGTGGAATATATAGTGTAGATGAAGATTTATATCTAGACCATATCTATGCATTCAATAACACCGCTCTAAAAGGTGGTTTTGCAGATATCAATGACGCTCCTGATCTAGTGGTTTCAAACTCAACATTCGATAGTAACCATGCATTGGGAGACATCAATGACGGTTATGGTATGGGTGGTGCTTTCTTCATATCAAATATCGCAGATGCAACTGTTGATGGTAATTTCTATAACAACACTGCAGAATACGGAAACGGATCTGCAATCTATGTGCAAGACTCTAAGTTAAGAGTCCATGACTCAAACTTCTTTGACAACTTAGCGCTCTCTTACGCATTGCCAATACTTCCTGAAAAGGGTACAACTTACATGGTAGGTGAACCTATTGAGGTAACTATTTGGCATATAGGTGGGGACAATATTGCTAATGCTATCCATAATAAGGACGCTCAAAGTAATGTTACAATAAATAACATAACTTATGAGTTCTATAATCATGGAAATCGTACCATCAAAACAACAAGCAATACTGATGAAATTCCTGTTATCGGATTTGAAAACAGTGATGACGGTGAAAAAATATATCTTGATGATTTAGAAGATAATCAACCGATATATTATACCATAACCAAAATCGGTGCAGGAGATTATCCGGACCCATCTGATATAACTGATATTTCTGGTAGTATATCTTTTATCCGCAATGATTTGCCTGTTGGAAGATACCTGATTCAAGCAGTTTATTACAGAACTACTTATTATACAGAAATCTTAAACCAAACATGGATTAGGATTATTGATGTATCCTCAATCAATGTTACTAAGGTTTGGGATGATAATGACAACTTTGATGGTATTAGGCCGTCTAATGTAACCGTTCTCTTGTATAATGACACAGGTTTAATAAATCAAACAGTTTTATCCGACGAGAATAATTGGACATATTCCTTCGAAGGTTTATTAATCTATGATGAAGATGGTATTAATTTAATTAATTATACCATTGAAGAAGTGCCAATTGATGGTTATGCAACTGTAATAACCAATATAACTGGTGATCATTCCGTTAATTTAACTATTACTAATATTCATATTCCTTTAACTAGTGTGAATGTTACTAAAATTTGGAATGATGGCAATAATGCTGATAATACCAGGCCTGATAATATTACTGTTGTGTTGTTAGCTAATGGTACTGCTATCGATACTGCTGTTTTGAATGCTGCTAATAATTGGACTTGGTCTTTCACTAATTTGACAATCTTTAATGATACTGAAAAGGTTGTTTATACAATTGGTGAGTTAACTGTTGATAATTATATTGTTAACATTACTGAAAGTCCTGCTGGCATATTTACTATTGTGAATACTTTGGTTACTGATATTAACGTTACCAAAATCTGGCATGATGGTAATAATGCTGATAATACTAGACCTGAATATATTACTGTTGAGTTGTTTGGTGATGGCGTAAGTGTCGCAAACGGTACTTTGAATGCTGCTAATAATTGGACTTATTCATTCACTAACTTGACTGTCTTCAATGGTAATGACAGGATTAATTATACTATTAGCGAAGTTACTGTTGAAAATTACATAGTTAACATTACTGACTTCGTGATTGACAATACTTACGTTACTAGTGTGAATGTTACTAAAATTTGGAATGATGGTAATAATGCTGATAATACTAGACCTGAATATATTACTGTTGAGTTGTTTGGTGATGGCGTAAGCGTTGCTAACGCTACTTTGAATGTTGCTAATAATTGGACTTATTCATTCACTAACTTGACTGTCTTCAATGGTACTGAAAGAATTAAATATACTATTAGAGAAATTAATGTAACTGGTTATATTAGTGTTGTAACTAATAGCACTCTTTATAATTGGACTATTACTAACACAGAATTAGTTAATATAACTGTTGTCAAAGTTTGGACAGACAATGAAGACCAAGATGGTATCAGACCTCGTAATGTGACTGTAATGTTGTTCGCTGACGATTCACAAGTTGGTGAAATAATTTTGAATGAAACTAATAATTGGACACACACTTTCGAAGATCTAATTAAGTTTAGAGCTGATGGTAGTTTAGTTGAATATCGTGTTAATGAGAATGAGGTGCGTAATTATACTGCTATCATTACCAGAGATAACAATAACTTTTTAATTAATAACACTCATGATATTGAGCTGGTTAATGTTACTGTTGTTAAAGTTTGGACTGATAATGATAACCAGGATGGTGTCAGACCTGCTAATGTGACTGTCTTATTGTTTGCTGATGATGTGAACATTTTTAGAATTGTTTTGAATGATGCTAATAATTGGACTCATACTTTTGTAGGTTTACCTAAGTTCAGTAATGGTACTGAGATCGTTTATCGTGTAAATGAGACTGAGGTGCGTAATTATACTGCTGTTATCATTTCTGATGGTAATGGTAATTGGACCATTAATAACACTCATATTGTTGAGTTGGTTAATGTTACTGTTGTTAAAGTTTGGACTGATAATGATAATCAGGATGGTGTTAGACCTGCTAATGTGACTGTCTTATTGTATG
>NZ_JBGUPC010000024.1:0-97078 GCF_045130115.1 Methanobrevibacter sp. | reverse complement strand
AAATTGTTTAAAAAATCTTTTCCATGTTCTTTGAAAGTTTTATCATCCAAATTTTTATAAATAATTTCATCTAATCCCCATCTAATGGTTTTGAATATTTGCTTAGAAAACATTCAATTTAAACACTACTTAATTTTTCTTTAAATATCTATTTAAAAGGTTTATATCTTCTCTTTAAAAAACTTTGTGAGGACATCATTATTTACACTTAATTATGGATAAGGTTTCCTCAAAATCAATGAAAATTATCATTATTCTAATGTTATTTTTCAATAATTTTGAGGACATCATTTTTCAGGCAAAAAATCCCTTAGGTTTCCTCACCACCTCAAGTAGAATCCCTTGAATTTTTCACCATACAACAGTGAATTCACTAGGTTCTCGCTTTGTTTTACAATCAAATCTGAATAGCTTACAGTTTCATCTCCATATGTTATTGTGGAGTATACTTTTGAGAGAATCTTTTCAACGATTAATTTTCTAGCTTCCAATTTAATCGTGTTGTTCCTTTTGTCAATATCATCAAGAGTTACCTGCTTTCTGTTGACCAGACTGATGACAGTCTTGTCCACAATCTGCTGCCTGAATGGCTCTATCAGGTCAAAGGTCAGGCTGGTCCTATTGTCCATGTCAAAGTGAAGCAGTCCGCAGTATGGATCCAACCCGTTAACAAGTATACTTTTGGTTATCTCGCTTGCGAGGATAGCATATCCGTAGTTAAGCATTGAATTAAGCAAATCTGATGGTTTTTTTGTTCTTGACTTAAAATTAATTTCTTTTGGAACGAAATACTTCACACCTTTCCAGTATTCATTTGATGCCTTTCCTTCAAGGCCCATAATCTTCATTCGCACTGTTTCATTGTCTCCATTTAGGGGCAGTTGATTCAATTGACTTATAATCTCTTCAATTTTCTGTCTATTATTATACACACTTTTTAGATGTCTATTCTTGTTCAATGTTGTCAGTGTGGCCTTTTGGTTTTTCATCTTTGACATTATGAGTTCCTTTGATATTTCAAGACCTAGCCTATTTTCACTTAACCTATACTGCTCTTTTTTAAGTTTCACGTTTCGCCAGTCAGGTGATTCCAATGTGTATGTGAGTTGCCCCCGGGGATTGATTGCTATCAGTTTAATGTTGTTTTCGGCCATCAAATTAAGGGCATCGAATGTAAGGTATCCCTTTCCGATAATTGTTATGTCATTTATTTCACTTGCTCTGATAGAATCGACTATTTGATTTTTTTCATGTATAACTATCCGGTTGTCTTTCTTATGTATTGACTTTGTGTATCCGTCTATTACCAGTTTCATCCTAATACACACTATACAAATCATTCTTGAATTTCATTTCCCGCCCTGCAGTTAACTTTTTGCTATAGCAGTTTTCACAGATTGGAATAATCACAATGCTGTCGTTTTCACTAGTGATTTTTGAGATATTCTCACTGTGATCTTTTTTTTCACCATTGCTAAATCCCATGCATATAATGAGCTTTGAATCTTTCGAAGTCCATAATGCTGGAGGATATTTTCAATATTTTTCTGGTGTGTCTTGAACCTGCAGTCAAGACTTGCTATCATGTACATGAGTTAAGTTATATTTTCAATGTTTAAATTATTTCATTCATGTGATAGGTAGCTATAAACACTATGTTTCAGTGAAAGCAATTTTTTAAAGTCGCAACAATTTTTTAAAGTTACTAAAATTTGATTAAGCTTAAATAGGATAAAAATAATACTATATATTAATTTATATGGAATTTCAATTCCGTTATTTGAAATTAAAGAAAAATTTTGGAGAAATATATATGAATTATGTATTATTATTAAAAGTAATAGTCTTTATATTTTACTACTATGATTAAAAATAGTAGTCTTTATAAATAACTAATAGTAATGCAACATACTTTATCATCTGCAACTCTCCTTAAAATGAAAAAATTTTTTAAAAAAAGGATATGAGGAAAAATTGGTTCCTCAATTAAAAAGTATAAACAAATTTTGTGCCACAATAGTAATTGTCTTCAGCAAATATAATTGTTGCTTTACCATCATAATACTCGGAAGTGGATAAGGAAAATCCTTCACCAGATTTTCCGTTAATTGTTCTATAAGCAGTTTTAACAGTAATTTTCTTTTTTAAAACTTTACCATTCGCATCAGTTAATTTAGGATATATCTTAATTCCAGCAAATATTCCTCCAGGATTAAGGAAATCCAGCATCTGACCATTTGGACCTTCACGAGTGAATTTAGTTTTAATTTTGTTTTTAACTATTACAATCTTACTTTTAACTGATGCTGATTTATATTTGGAATTGCCTTTAATAGAAACAACAACTTTATGTGAACCTTTTTTTAGAGATTTTGTTTTTAAGCTAGCAACTCCGTTACTGTTTGTTTTAATCTTATATATTTTGTATTTTTTACCTGTATATACTTTGATTTTAACTAAAACTCCTTTCATAGGATTTCCAAATTTTTTATTTTTAACTGTTACTTTAAAAACACCCTTTTTATAAATATTCCTTACTTTTGGAGCGGAAACTTTTAATGACGGTTTGGAAATTTTAATTGAACTGGATTTAGAATTTGCTTTAAATTGAACAGTATCCTTAATGCTGACTTTCAGCTTATGGCTGCCAACACTTAATTTATATAATTCATATTTTGCAACACCATTTGAATCTGTAGTGAGAGTTATAGTTTTGTAAGTTTTACCAGTGAATATTTTTAAAAGAAGTTTAACATCTTTTAAAGGTTTATTAAAATTATAATCAACTAATTTTGCTTGGAAATACTTTCCTGAAGGAAAAGATGTTGTCAATTTAGTAGGAATATCAATTCCCTTAATTGAAAGTTTTAAATAAGCCACTGATGTAGGAAACCCTCCATCATAATAATCATAGGAAATACGATCATCACCATCAGTTTTATCATTTATAGTAATGTCTATTTTATGTGTTCCATAAACAAATGGAAGAATATACTTAACTTCACCATCGGAATTTGTTATTCCACTTTTATGATTATTATTCCAATAAAAATTAACTGTTACATTAGGTATAGGCAACCTGTTTCTTTCTTCAACTACTTTTATAATAAGCTCCCTATCTCCATAATTCTTAGGAGTTTTAATCAATTCATAATCCCATGACTCAGCGATATTATAACGGATCACATCATCATTAGATTTGCCCAAAATAGTGTCTTTTGATAGGTCATTATCAACCTCATCATCAATTTCGGATGATTCATATTGAGGATACATTGAATCTCCATTATTTTTTTCTAAGGATAATTGTGAATTATCATCTTGAGAGGATTTAACATCGATTTGATCTCCATCCACACTATTTACCTTAGAGTCATCTAGCTCATTAGCACATACACTAGAAAGCGTAAATAATACGCAAATAGTTAAGAATAAAATTAATATTTTTCTTTTCATAATTTTCCCCCATAAATATTTGTTTGTGTAGATTGAATTAAATTCTTGAAAACAATTTTTTTTAAAATATTCAAGATATAATTAAAAATCTATGAATGAATATATAAATATATAACGGAACTGAATAAAAAGTCTGCAGTTCATGAAAAAAATAATTTTTTATCTAAGTATTGAGTTGTTTTTAATATTTTTCTAGTGAAAATCATCAGTTTTTACTGATTATGGTGGATGTTTCAAGTATTATGAAGTTTGTTAAAAGATAATATTTAAGTTTTGAATATTTTTCTCAAAAATTGCTTTAAATACTACATAATTTCTTTAAATATTTATTGAGAGAATCTTTTCAACGATTAGTTTCATAGTTTACAATTTAATTGTAAAGGATTCAATAATTTGAGGAGGTATATTTAATTATCACTATTAAAAGTAGTAGTTGTTATACATGGTAAGATAAATAGTTGAAGGAGATAAAAATATTATACATTATTTCCAAAATATTTTTTTAATACTTTTTTTAAAATTTCTATTACAAAATCAAAATCTGAAGAAATCACCATTTTGAAACCACTTGATGTATATGTGTTACCTCACTTTCAACATTTCCTCTGAAACTCCCAAATTATCCAAATTTTATATATAAAGAAAACGTATATTTTATGTAATAATATACGTTAATAATGAAAAGATACGAAGTCTTTATATATTAAAAAAATCAATAGTATAACAAGGGTTTGAGTAAAGAAATTTAGGAGGCAAAAAGCTTATGATCGAAGTCAATGAGCTAAACGACTACCTAGATGAATACTTGGAAGAAAAGCAAGAGGTAAAAAACTTAACTAAGGAAACAATCGAAAAACAAACATTCAATATATCCAAATTCATTGAATATTTGGAATCAAATGGAATAGATGAATTAAATGACAAAAATGTCAAAAAGCAATTAAGACATTACCGTAGGCACTGCCTGAAGCAGAGAGGCAACAAGAGGACCACTGTCAAGACATATATGATGAACATTTTGGAGTTCATCAACTCAGAAGACGTTCAGGAAGAAATCCAGCACGAAACAATCAAAATGAAGGATATCATTGAAGTCAAGGCGGAAGATCCTGAAACAGCTAAAAAAAGAATTGAAAAGATTTCTTTAACATGGCAACAATCCAATTTCTTTTTAGATACCATCAAACAAAGCGGAAATATTAGAGATTATGCAATTTGCAGGACATTCATTGATTCTGGAATGAGGCTTAAGGAACTGGTCCTATTAAACAAAAGCGATATTCAGGTTCCTCTTGATGATAACGGTTTTTACATAATGCCTGAAGACACCAACGAGTTTATTGATGTTTATTTGCGTGCAGAAACTACCAAAGGTGAGCTGAAGGACCGTACTACATTCATTACCTATGATACACTTGAAAGCCTGAATGACATGATGAGGGAACGCACCACAAAACTTAGGAAAAATACGAATGGAGTTTATAGACCCATCATTCAGCGAAAAAAGGCTGATGAAGAAAAAATAAGGGAAGAGCTCTTTACAAACATCAAAGGCAAGCGTATAGGAAAACGTGCAGTTCAGGATATCATCAAGAAACACGCCCGTGAATGTGATGAGAGGATAAGCACTCAGGGATTCGACTGCCCAATAAACTACACAAAAAATGTGAGTGTTCACATCCTAAGACACACTGCACTGTCCCATTATGCTGAAATATTGACTGTTGCTGAGGTACAGTCAATTGCAGGTCATTCCAACTCTCAAACAACAGATAAATATATCCACATTGACCGTGAACAAATGAAACATAAATTAAAGGTAAATGCCAATAGATTTTCATAATTGATTTTTTTCAACTCAATACAAAATTAATCTAATTTAAATACTACATTAATCTAATATATTAATGAAACATTTTAATTATTGATATCTATGAATTTAAAGAATAAAATTTTTGTATTGAGTATTTTTATAATTTTTATTTCGATATGTGGAATTTATTCCATACAGTCTCACCAAAATGCCGATGCATTGCCGGTTATTTCTAATGAAACCGATGAATTTGGCTGTTGTTCTGTTATTTTGCAACTAGAAGACAATCACACCATTATGTCTTATAGGCGTGATGCTAATCTAAGCGCGGATGTTTACATCGAACAGGTAGATTGGCATGGCCATCCTTCGATTAAACAGCATAAAACTGAATATGGCTATTTTAATCATGTAATTATTACAAAAGAAGGTTGGGTAATTGGATTAGGTGGAATTGATGACGGTGAAGACAATCAGAAGTGTGAGAATATTGCCACAGAAATGATTACAGACGATTATAGCATCTCAAAATACGCTTTACAAAAGATTCAGAAAATTAAAAAGCCTTATAAGCGAGGACATATCATTATCAAGGCACCTAATGGAAATTATGGTTTTGCCACTAACGATATGTTGAAAATAGGGAAGCTCAAACCTGGAGAGTACATCTCAATGCCGAATAAATATGAGTTTTCCAGAAAAGGCAATATTACTTCAAATTCAACTGATAATATAAAATCAATGGTTGAATTGGCCCAAACTGATTCATATGGTCTTAATAGGCGTGATGTCTTTACCTATGATTTTTATAATGGTGAAAACGGAAATGTTACTGATATTTACCTTTCAAATGATGATGGGCATTTCGTAGACATGAATAATACGGATTGTTTTGATGATGTTTTCTTTAATAATACTCAATTTAAGGGATCAGACCTTCCTATTGGTCCAAAATATGAAAAGATCGGATCTGTGACATTTGATAAAACCAGATCCAATTTTGATAATTTATTCATACTGCTGCTCATTGTAGGATTTGTATTTTTTGTCGGAATATTGTTCTTCATTGTAATGAGATTTGTAAGATTTATTAAATATCGTAATAAGCGCTGAAATTTATTAAATTTCATTAAATTTATTAAAAAACAACAAAATTTAAAGAAAATACCATATTTCATTAGCTTGATATATATGGAGCTATTGATTTATAGCATTTTCTAAATATTACTTGAGTAGTAGTGGTAAAATAAGTACAATTACTATAATCTGTATATATGGATAGTATATATTTCTGTATTTCTGTATATATGGAAATACAGAAGTAGGGTATATCCATATAATACTTATATAAGTACAATATGTAAATAACTATTACTACTTATTGTGGGTAATATAGATAAATATATATTATAACTATTTTTACATACTTTACCATTAATACATGTTTAAGGATTATATATGGAAATACTATTCCGACTATGGTAATATTACACTAACAAGAATTTTAGTAAAAATAATCGATATTTGCCTTTTATTCAGAATATAACGAATGGATATTATCTTATATATCAATAATAAGGATATAACTCCAATTTATGATATATCATAAAATATTATAATTAATTTGGATTAAACACCTTAGGAGATTCCTTTTTGATAATGAAATTTATTAAATTTTATAAAATTTATTATTTTTTTCAGATTTCACATTTTATCATGATTTTCCTCATCTTTCAAAACATGCAAATAATAATGGCTCCATCTATATGTCTTGGTTCATATTCACTACTTTCTTTAAAAAATTAATTTTTTTAAATTTCTATGGGTCATAAATGTTGGAAATATAGGTCCAAATGTGAATTCATCATTGAATATTATTGATAATCTATGTTTCGCCAGGATGTTTTTTAAAAAAATGAGGATGATGCATGTTAATTCATATTATATTTGAAATATGAGCTGGAATCAAAATCCCAACAGTATCTTTATTCCGATTATGATAAGGATGACTCCACCAAGAATTTGGAATTTGTCTCCAACATAGTTTCCAAGTTTTTTACCAATGAATATGCCTGCAATGCTAAACAGAAACGCTACAATTCCTATGATTGCTGAGGATATCCATATCGGGTCTTTTAGGAGCGCAATTGTAATTCCGACTGCAAATGCATCAATACTGGTTGCAATTGCAAGAAGTGTGACCTCCTTGAAGGAGAAATGATCTGTAATCTCTTCATCGCCACCGCTAAGGCTTTCGCGAATCATGTTCAATCCGATGGCTAGGAGAAGGATAAAGCCGATTATTGATGCAAGGGATTCGACAATGCTTGCAATTGCATTGCCACAGAAGAATCCTAAAATGGGCATTAATGCCTGAAATCCTCCAAAAAAGAGTCCATAATATAATATTTGTAGTTTTGTCAATTGCTTTTGTGTAAATCCCTTAGTCATGGATACGCTGAATGCATCCATTGCAAGGGCAACAGCGATTAGAAATGTTGAAATAATATTAAAAGACATTAACTAATGATATGTTGATTATTATATTTATAATTATTTTTTAATGGAGGAGATTAGGCAAGATTAAATCCCGCCTAACCTTTCGCGCAGTCGGTTGTGGGAAATATTACTCAAGTTATTTCCCAATAAAAGTATTGTACATTCTCCATATTTAAAATAAGCAGTTTTAAATCCATTCAATTTTACAAGGTCATGGAAATATTGCAAACTCAGACAATCAGTTTAATTCCATCCAATACAAGAAATGACAATAATATTTAGGAAAATAAGATATCCTATAATAAAAATGTTTAAAAATCAAAAACTTAAATTATGATGTTTTTAATTAAAAATTAGGCTATAACATTGCAATGGCTTTTTTGAAAATTACATTTTTGTTAATTATTTATATCATTTCAATTATAACAATAAGTATGAAAGACTTATTTGATGTATGCAAATTCGGGGATTTTACGCTCAACAGCAGAATAGTTAGAACAGGACTTTGGGAATCCCAAAGGGAAAAATCAGGAAACATGACTCCTGAAATATATAATAGATATGAAAATATGGCCGCAAGCGGTGTTGGATTGATAATAAGTGAACTGTACTCCCTTTATCCGAGGGATGTATTTTCCAAGTATTCGAATACCGTCAATTATAACCGCTTTGTGAGGGAGGCCCGTGACCTGACAGACCTTGTCCATATCTATGATGTCCCGATCTTTGCCCAGCTCGGTATGGTTCAGTTCAACAAGAAAACCCAGCAGAACATTCCGATTGAGGATGTAAGCATTGAAGATATGCGAAAGATTCAAGCTGATTTTATCATGGCAGCTCAAAAGTTCGATTATGGAGGTTTTGATGGAATCCAACTTGGACTTGGAAACTATTATTTCCTTGCCAGATTCATCAATCCGACCTTCAACAGCCGTGAGGACAAGTACGGCGGCAGCACATTGAACCGTCTGAGAATAGTCCTTGAGATGATTAAGGTCATTAAGAAGACTACAAAGCTCCATATAAACTGCCGTTTGAATGCATTTGACGGAACCACCAACGGAATGACACTGAATGAAACCATCAATATATGTCAATTGCTTGAAAAGCATGGTGTTGACAGCCTTCAGATTACCCGTCCACGCTCCCCACAGTTTTTCACCCGTGAAAATAGTGATAAGAACCCGCTGATTGATGCGGCACAGGAAATTATCAAAAGGGTTGACATTCCGGTCATCCTGGGAGGGGGTGCAACCAGTCAAAATCAGATAAACGACATCCTAAACACCACAGACATAGATTTCATATCCATGCAGAGGCCATTTGTCCATGATCCAAGTTTCCTTGTGGACTGGCAGGTTGAAGGTGACGGAGAAAGCTTCTGCAAGACATGCAACAACTGCTACTGGAAAAAGACAAGCACATGCCACATAAGGCCATGCAAAATAAGGCCCTAATCATTTCTGTAGGTTCTGAATTTCTCAAGAAAATGATTTAGCTCATCTTCTATTTGATATAATGATACTATGGGCCTGTGATTCAGAAGGGTGGTCAGGGCAATCAATAGTGGAATTGCCTCTCCAACGTTAACATTAACGAATTCCAGGTCCTGATAGGTAATCTTGAAATTCTCATTGAGATGCTCGTCGATTCTGAGCCCTGCCGGAATGAAACTGATTTCCTCTTTTTCTATCAGCTCCTCAAGGTCCTTTGTGCCTTCCAGGATATCGTCAAAATCAATCTTTTCCTTGCTTAGAATCGGATTTAAAAAATCGAAATTAATGTCATAGTCATATTTGGAATACTGCCTGAAGTATTCGTTCACCATAATGTAGTTGATATACAGCTCGTGGTTCAGTATCGAGTATTTCTTGTTGCTGACTATGAATTCCATGTTAAGTTATTAGTAAAAAAAAGTATAAAAAACTAGTTATCAGAACTAGTCTTCTTTTTGTGGTGTATATTTCTTGATTGAGATTGCCTTGAATCTTCTGATGAACAGCTTTGCCCAGATGTATCCCACTGTTCCTCCAACGAAACATCCAAGAATAATACCAATATATATTCCAACAACGCCCCATCCGAATATGAATCCTAATATGTATGCGAATACACTTTCAAGAATCAATGACCTCAATAGGGTAATCAGCAATGAGTAGACTCCCTTTCCGACACCCTGAAACATCATGGATGACATTATACCATGAGGAATTGCAAGAACGAAGAGTGTCAGCACTGATATTGCATGTGCAATTTCTGGAGCCAGTGTTGAGCTTGCTGAAGTGTATGCAAACATTGCCGCAATTTGAGGTGAGAATATGTATATCACGATTCCCAGGGCGATTGATACAATAAAACCTAATTTTATTGAATAGGAATGTGCAGTCTGCAGGTTTTTGTAGTTGTGTGCCCCATATGCAACACCTGTCACTGTCAATACTGCTGTTCCGATACCTATCAGTGGAATCATGGACAATTGGACAATCCTCATTGATGCGGTATATACAGCTACCGCAGTTGTTCCGTCAGCCATTACCAGCATTGAGTTGATGATTATCGCCAAGGCGGAAAATACGATGTTTTCCAATGTTGACGGAATGGCAACCTGCAGGGTGTCAAGCATTATATAAGACTGATAGTCAAAGTTCTTTAAAGACAGGTCAAGGTAAAGGTCCTTTTTACCCCAGATCCAATAGCTCATGACTACACAGGACATTGTAGCTGAAATGACTGTTGCCCATGCTGCACCTGATATTCCAAAGTTCAGGATATAAATGAAAATAGGGTCAAGGATGATGTTCAGGATTGCGGTTACCGCAATAGCTATTGTTGCCCTTCTCATGTCCCCTTCAGACCTGAATATAGCTGATGCGACTCCGGAGTATACGAATATGAAAAGGAATCCGAAGATGATGTAGCTGTAGTCCAGTGCATACTGGATTGTCTTTCCCGCACCCATGAACTGAAGGATAGGCACCATAAAGGCTTCAATGAGCACTGTAAATATGACTGATACGATAATTGACAATACGATACCGTGCAGAGCAGCATTGTTTGCCTGCTTGTAGTTGTTTGCTCCGATGTATCTTGCGATAAGTGAATTTGCACCTGCACCTATACCGTTACCCAATCCTACCAATACCATAAATAGCGGTGTGATGAATCCTATTGCAGCCAGCGCGTCTGCACCAAGCCCTGCCACCCAGATACTGTCCGCTATATTATAAAGCATAATCAATAGCATTGAAAGCATCATCGGCAGTGCCAGTTTGACGATAGCCTTTTTAGGATCTCCTGTAATCATTTCAATATTTTTGCTTTTCTCTTTTGCCATTTTTATTCTCCTTCATTTAACTCCATGGTCTTAATAGCAATTTCCCTTAAAACCAATTGCAATAGTTCCTTGTCAACATAACCTTTTTCCTTTATGACTTCATCTTCCCAATCCTTCAGGACTGTGATTGCCTTTGATAGGGTTTCTCCACCTTTATCGGTAAGTGAAACCATATTCTGGCGCCTGTTGTTTTCATCAATTGTTCTTAGGACAAATCCCTTCTCCTCAAGCTTCCTGATGGATCTTGCAACAGCCCCTTTGTTTATGTTGCATCTTGTTGCAATCTTTTCCTGATTGAGATTGTCATGATGTGATATTTCAAAGAGAAGATGAAGCTGGGTTTCATTGATGCCCAAGTCGCCCAGTCTGTTGTTCATATAGATGGACTGGCCTCTTGCTATCATGGCAATCAGGTTGCTGATTGGAATTATTGAGCAGTCCATGTTTTTAAATTCATCAAGAGACATCTTATCTACTCTAAAAATGAATCCAAATTAAAGTCATCTTTTTTGACCTGCTTTGTGGTTAGGCCCAATGTCTTAACAGGTTTTACTGAGTATTTTTCGACTTGCTTGAATGACTTGTCGAAATCACTGGTTGCGGCGGTCATGAATAACTTGACATTATTGAGCTTTCCCTCATTGTTCTTTATGTATGAAAGGGCAGGTGTCGCCACTTTTCCCGCCCAGACAGGTGCTCCGATATACACCATATCATAGTCGGCAGGGTCGAACTTCAAATCTTCAATGCCAATAATCTTTTCGGATAGTGCATGCTTTCCTGCACGTGCATATCCAAGCTTTCCCTGATAATTCTCTTTAGGAATTATCTCTTCAATGTCTGCATTAACGTTATCTGCGATAGTTTCTGCAAGTTTTTTTGTAATATTTGATCTAGAATAATATGCTACTAATGATTTCATAGCATACTATTAATATTTTCTAGTATATAAACTGTTGCATTAACAACTATTGACTTTGCAACAATTAAAAAAATAATAAAAAAAGAAATGGAAATTATGATTTGAAAAAGTTTGACCACTGGATCTTGTGTTTTGTGTCCATAACCTTTTCATCATAGGTTTTAGGCTGTATTCCATATTCCTTTTCCAATACTTTACGCTTTTGGGTAATATCAAGAGAGTTGTCATTAATCTTTTCGAAATATGTAAGCTCCTTGTCGACTTTTGCGAGTTTTTCTTCAAGATAGGCCTTTTCCTTTTGGGCATCCTCAATTTTCTTTTCCAGAATACGGTTACCGGACTCTGATACAACATTTCTCATATCAAAGAACATTTCAATGGCCTCACCCACTTCTATGCCGTTTTCCTTTAAAATCCTGACTTTTTCAGCCTGTTCCTCAGTTAATTCGATTTCCATTTTCATAATAAATCCCTCAAAATATAATTAATATTGTATATTTATTTTAACATTTAAATTATTTTCTGAAAATCAGGCCGACTTTAAACGCATCGCCAATCTTTTCCCCTAGCCTGAAATAGGAGTGTGTAATGTCATCATATGCAATGGGATTAAGCTTTTCGAAAATTATTTTGCCTTTGTCGTCAACAATCTCCTCTTCAGCCTGGACATTGACAATTTCGCCTGTTATCTGGGTGTGGGAACCCACTTCGGCAATATGCATTACCCTGCATTCAAGGGACAATTTGAACTCATTTATTATTGGTGCATTGACCTTTTGGCCTTTTTGGTGTGTGAAACCGATTTTTGACAGCTTGTCCTCGCGGTAACCTGACTCGATGCCTAGATAGTCAACTTCAGCGACCTGTTCAACGCTTCCAAAAGCCAGACAGAACTCCCTTGAATGGAGAATGCTTTTTAGGGTTTTCCTCTTTAGGGTTGAGTTGATTGCAATCATGACTGCAGGAGGATGATGGGAACACATTGTAGCAAAGGCCAGAGTGCATGCATCAGCATTTCCTTCCTCATCATAGGCGCTTGCAACAACGGCAGGAGCCGGATACATCATCGTATGGTTTTTGACATTGACTTTCATGATTATATATTATGAAATCATATAATATAAAATATGAACAGACTTAAAATAGCAAAAAATATTTCAGCATTTACGAATCCTCCGATTATCTGCATACCCCTATTTCTGATAATATGCCTGACATTATCATTTACCGCAGACGGATTTGATTTTGGAAAATTCATTGTTCTTGAAGTGGTTTCACTGATATTCGCTTCAGTATTGCCGATGGCAATCATACTGTTCTGGGCTAAAAAGCTGAATACCGACAGCGACATTTCAAACAGATCAGACAGGTACATGCCTCTAATTGTCGGAATCGTTTCATATTTCATAGGATTTCTCATCTGCTACATATTCTCTTTGGACAACTTCCTTACATGTCTGCTTCTGTGCTATTCAATAAACACCGGTGTTGTGCTTCTGTTTACTACAAAATGGAAAATAAGCGTGCATACCACTGGACTGTCAGGTCCTGTAGGTGCATTGATATTGCTGTTGGGTCCCTTTGGAGCTATTTTCGGTCTGATATATCCTGTCCTTATCTGGTCAAGGGTTCTTTTAAAAAAACATACCCTGTCCCAGGCAATCTGCGGAGGGGTTCAGGGATTCTTCCTGACAGTCATTGAGATGTATCTGTTTATGAACATACTTAACCTGCCGGTAATGAACCTTGTAGGACTATATGACTCAATTTTATATATTTTGGCTATAATCATGACCCCTGTGCTTTTGGGTCTTTTAAGCTATGTAAAAACAGGAAATCCGTTAAGGATATTCATAATAGGCGAAATTATTTTGCTTGTGCTTTTCTTTGCCCTGACACCTGCAGAGGTATTTCTTATATTTGTCATGACTACACTGGCATCAGTATTGATAAGCATTTTTGCCAGTGATGATTTCATATGGTATAATATAATATCCGGTCAGTCATTCAAGACCTTATAATTTAAAATGAAGTCCTTATCTAATGGATAGTAATCAATCAACTCCAACTTTACTGATTCATCCATTGTATTAAATCCATCGCCATCGAAAAATGTCTTTGCATTGGCACCGCCAACTACCATTGGTGCCACACAAATGCTGATTTCATCAATCAGTCCGGCCTTTATCATTGAAAAATTAAGTGTTGCTCCGCCTTCAAGCATCAGCTTTTCGATGCCTTCCTCATGAAGATAGTTCATAAGTGCCTTCAGGTCAACCCTTTTGTCGCCTGAAAAGAAGAACTTGACGCCACGGTCCTTCAAAGTCTCGTAGGTTTCGCTTTTCATGAAATCTTCCTTGTATTCGTTGGCTCCGGCGATTATGGTTTTTGCATCTGAATTTGTAATTCTGGCATCAGATGGTGTTCTGCATTTGCTGTCAACAACCACCCTAACCGGATTGTCTTCAGGCTTTGCATCAATCTTGTGAACCGTAAGCCTCGGATCGTCTGCAATGACTGTTCCTATACCTACCATTATTCCATCACATTCCTTTCTGATTTCATGGACCCTTTCAAGGTCCTTTTTACCGGAAATGTTTGAACTGCCTGATTCTGTTGCGATTTTACCGTCCAATGTCATTGCAGCATTCAATATTACATAAGGCCTCATACAATCACCTATATATGATAGAACATTTCCTTGATTTGAAGGAAGTTCATAAGTGTCTTGTTTTCAAGCATTCCAGGCATCACCAAAGCAATGGCTATTCCTATAAGTCCGAAGATTATTCCGATTGCCCAGATTATCTTAACTGCATCCTTTTCTGCAATAGGCCTTCTTAAGACCAGTCTTATCAATGACTTGAAGCCCTGTTCGGGACGGACAAGTTTCCCCTCATCATTCAGCTGTGTAGGCTTTTGCTGTTGCCTGTTCATAACTCCTGCTGAATAGAACTTCAATGCAGCATCGATGATGTTCGGCATAAGAACAATGAATGCAATCAGTTTTACCCTACCTATGAATGCAATGCACACAACGGCGGCTCCAATGATGAGTGTACCTGTATCTCCAGGGAAAATTTTTGCAGGATATCTGTTGAAATAAAGAAATGCAATCAGTGCACCGAGCATACTCATTGAAATGATTGTAACATCGTATTTTCCTAAAATGATACAAGCTATTGTAAGTGAAGTCATTGAAATGACGCCCAAACCTGATTCGATACCGTTCAAACCGGCAAGCATGTTGGTCAGGTTGGATCCTATTGACAATGCAATAGGGATTGTAATCAGATACAAAAGGCCTACATTAGGCGGTGCAGCCCATATCAGTGGAAGGCCTGCAAGAAAGAGTAAAAAGAACTTTTCCTTTGATGAGAGTGCAAGAAGGTCATCAACAATACCTATCATTCCTACAAGCAGAATGACCACAAGTACAATCACCAATGGGAATGTAAGGATATCGTGCATGTATATTCCGGAAAACATTCCTATAATGAAACCGAACAATATTCCAAATCCGCCCATTTCGGCAACGACAGGTCTCCAGGATTTGTGTATGTCCTTTCCGACAATGTCTGCCGCTTCGAGTTTGGATATAATTTTCGGCATTGCTAATCTTGTTACCACAAAAGACAATAAGCCGCAGATTATTGCAATTGCATATAATGGGAGTTGAGGTAAAATCATCATAAGATTATATATCTTATTACTGATTAAAATAATTAATCATAACAATTATTTTTTGTTGAGGATATAATAGACGCTTCTCAGGGGCATGTCCAACTTTTCGGCAATTTCCTTTGCAGTCCATCCGTCCTCTTTCAGTCGTTTGATTTCGGTGTGGTCATGTTTCCTTTTTCTGTTGTCAAAATTAGTTTTGCTTTTTTTAAGCAGATAATATACACGGCTGAGCGGAATGTCAAGCTTTTGTGAAATCTGCCTTGCGCTCAGTCCTTCACCAGACAGTTTAGCTACATAAAACTCGATGCCGTTGCTTCTTGATTCGGCTCCCCATTTGTATTTGGTCCTGACCTCAATGCCCAAGGTCTTCAGTGCTTTGATATATTTTTTTGAGGTTCTCTTGTATACGCTGGGAGCGCATGTTATCTCCTCAAGGTTTGGATACTCATCCATCAAATTCACAATCATGGAAGAGGACATCGCCTTGGTGATATGAATTGTTATGACTTTCTCGTCCATAATATCACTTTTTGATCATTTCAAGGAATTCCTTGGATCTTTCACTTTTCGGATTCAAGACCTGGTCTATAAGTTCGATTTCATTTTTGATTTTTGATTCGTTGATGTTGAATGCATAGCTTATGCTTTCAAGCTCGATTTCAGAGTTCTGAGTAATCAATGCGGCACCCAGTGCAACATGGTTGAACTTGATGTTGGATTTAAGTATTTTCTTTTCGAACTTGAACTTTTCATATAAAAGCAAATCCATTTCTGGAATCGGAATAATCTTGATGTCAGTGAAGTCGTTGAGAATCTCGATGACCTTATTGTATGTGGTCTGGAAAGCTCTTCTCTGCTCACGGTCAAGCTCTACGCGTATATATGGAAATGGTCCCAATTTGATTTTTCTGGCATTGTTTGAGGTTGTCATGTAATATTTGAACATGTCCCAGACTATCAGGGTGTATGCGATGTTCTGGAATATGTTTCTGTAGATGTTTTCCCTGACCTTTATGTCACGCCTGAGGGACCGGGTAATGTTTCCGAACCTGTCGATATAGTTAAGGCTTCTGAATCTCTTCTCGATTTTGGATTTTCTCCATGCCTCTATCTCATCATGGTCATACTCGTCAATGAAATCAGGCCTCTGGTTTTCATATTCCTCAAGGATTTCATCATATTTGTTAATCCTTTTGAAGTCAGTCAGGTTGCGCTTCAATATGTCATCTTCAATTTCAGTTATTATTTTCTGGGCATAACCGACATATGCCAGTGCTATTGCAGTTCTAGCATGATTGTCGTCAATGATTGCCGGTTTTGTCCTGTGGAACTTTATGTCCTCTATGCGCACATTTCTACCATACCGGTTTCTTGCCTCTTCCTCATAATTGTCAACATATTCGGAGCCAAATGTTATGCTTTTTCGAATCAGACGGTTGTTTTCATCCTTGAATCTGATTACAAGGGTTATTGTCTTGACGTGACCTCTTCGCTCCTGCTTCAGGATGTTCAAAACCTGCTTGTATGATTCCCTTGCATACTGTGACAGTTCACTCTTCAGAACCATATAGTTTCCGGAAAGTGGCAGGTAAGGTATTATATCAATCCTATGAGTAAGTTCCTTGTTCACCTTAAATGAAAATGATGTGCTTTTACAGTTCTTGCATTGGCCTTCCATTCCTTTAAATTCACTAATGGAATATTTCTTATAGCATGAGTTGCATTTCACATATCCGAACTGCTCAAGGTTTCCAAGTGCAATCATATGTGAGTCAATGGCTGATTTCACACGGTCCAGAATGTTCTTTTTGGCGTTGGCTGTTGTCCTGAATATCTGGTTATGGCGGCTGGTTTCACGTATCTCGTCGGCAGGTACTTCAGATACAGTCTTTGTTCCGTATCTGCTTAGGGATGTGAATGGTGTGGTGTACCCCTGTCGGTCCATGTCCTCCCTTAACTTCTGCAAATAGTTTAATCTGTCCTCTAGTTTAAAGTAAAGATTCTTGAAGGATTCAAACTCTTCAATGTCATCCAGACTGATTGAATCCTCTGCAATCTCTTTTAAGTAGTTCTCGGCTTTGTTGACTAGGACAGATTCAGGCATTTTATCTATTTATTGAATTCTTTCGCCTACTTCAGCATTTTCATCAGGACTTAGTAGTGCTCCTGATGCTCCGGTTGCCAAAATCATACCTTCTGATAATGTTCCGAATAGCTTTGCAGGCTGAAGGTTGGCGACTACACATACTTTTCTTCCGATTAAATCTTCTGCATCATAGAATTTTGCTAATCCCGCAACAATCTGTCTAGGCTTTTCCTCACCCAGGTCGACCTGCAGCTTCAATAACTTGTCGGACTTTTCGATTTTTTCAGCCTCTTTAACTTCTCCTATCTTTATTACAAATTCATCAAATTGATCTATTGTCACTAAATCACTCATGTTATCATCCTCATTTTCAGTTAGGTTTTCTTTAAGTTTTGCCTTTTGGGCTTCAATTTCCTTATCTTCAATCTTTTTGAATAATGGCTTTGCCTTGTTTATCTCATGGCCGGATTCCAGAAAAATCTTTGCATCCTCCCATTTGTCAAGTGAACCGAGGTTCATTATTTCAGCAATCCTGTCCGCTTTTGATGGAAGGAAAGGTTTTAGGGTGTAAGCTAATGTTTTAGCTAATTGATTAGATAAGTATAAGCAGTTTGCGGCCTTTTGAGGATCTTCTTTAATTGCCTTCCATGGTTCCGCATCATTGAAGTATTTATTTCCTTTCTTGGCCACCTTGAATATTTCAAGAAGGGCTTCCCTGAATTCGTAATCAGCTATATATGCACCTGCACTGTCCGGAAGCTCTTCGATTGCCTTTCTGAATTCCTCATCCTCTTCTGTCGGATTCACATATTCAGGTATTCTGCTGTCGAATTGCTTTTTGGTGAATACGAATGTCCTGTGCAGGAAGTTTCCTATCACGTCAGCCAGCTCGTCATTGTTTCTTCTCTGGAAGTCATCCCATGAGAAGTCTGAGTCCCTGTTGAGGGGAGCGTTTATTGTCAGGTAGTATCTGAGCAGGTCCGGCTCATAGTCCTTTACGAAATCGGCTATCCATATGACCCAGTTCTTGCTGGTTGACATCTTTTCGCCTTCAAGGGAAAGGAATTCTCCTGCATATATCATGTCAGGAAGCTTGCAGCCGTATGCCTTCAGCAGTCCCGGCCAGAATATGGAATGGTGGTAAATGATGTCCTTTCCGATGAAATGAACCACATAATCGTTCCAGTACTCTTCCCATTTCTTGCCTGAGACCTTTGACCATTGGCTTGCGGAGGATATGTATCCGAGAAAAGCCTCAATCCATACATATAACACCTTGCCTTTTGCCTCATCCAACGGCACAGGTATTCCCCAGTCCATGTCACGGGTCAGAATCCAATCGGTCAGTCCTTCATTGAGCCAGTTTGTTGCATAGTTCTTTACGTTTGCAGGAAGATTGTCATTTGTTGAGATATATTCCTTAAGAGCATCCTCAAGCTCTGAAAGCTTGAATGCATACTGGAAGGTGTCCTTGATAATCGGTGTGGTTCCGCAGGTAATGCAGTGTGGCTCGTCCAGTTCGGTTGGATTCAGGGCCTTTCCGCATTTTTCGCAGTGGTCTCCTCTTGCTTCGGAACCGCAGACAGGACATAATCCTTCAACGTATCTGTCCGGAAGGAACTTGTTACAGTTAGGACAGTATAATTGCTGGATGTCTTCCCTGTAGATGTATCCATTGTCATATAATGATTTGAAGAAGTTTTGAGCCAGCTCGTAGTGGGCTTCATCTGTGGTCCTTGTGAAATTGTCCAGTGATATGTTCATTGACTCAACGTCTTTTACAATCATATCATGGTATCTTTTTGAAATCTCTATCGGCTTTTTCTTTTCCTTGTCCGCCTTAACTGCAATCGGAGTTCCATGTTCATCGGTTGCACAGACCATCAGCACATCATTGCCGATCATCCTGTTGTATCTTGCATAGATATCCGCAGGAAGGTATGTTGAGCGGATATGGCCCAAATGACATGGTCCGTTTGCATAAGGAAGTGCGCATGAAATAAAAATCTTTGACATTTATCTAATCCCCTTATCTATTTTAAACATAGTATAGTTATGTTGCTCATATATTATAATAGTTATTTTTTAACAATGTTATTTAATAAGAAAATTAGATTTAAACATAAAAAATGATAATTTTAATATTGCACAAATTGTCCGAATCCGAACCGGATACAATATTGACTTTAAAAATAGGTTAGCTATTTAAAACATAAAATAAAAAGTTAAAAGCATGGCAGAAGTTTCATTCATAAATCCATTATCCGATGAAGGAAGACTGATTATCAGGGAATACGGAGATCTGAATCAGATATTCGATGAAAACGAATCACTGATAGACATATGTATCCGCACACCCAACCAGAGGTTTTCAGATGACTCCCTGATTCCAAAATCATTATATGACCTATGTATGAAACGAATGCTCTGGGCAATCGAGAAAAAGAACAACACCAATTTTACACAATCTGAATTCGAATACCTCACCAATCAGGACATCTACGCTCAGGATGTTGTGGCCTTCCATATATTGTGCCAGGCAATCGCCATACAGTTCAACCTCGGTTCACGTGAAACCAGACTGTTCATTGAATCCCAGGGAACACTTATTTTAGAAAAGCTATCCAAAATTCCCCCAATGTCAAGGGCCGAAATAATCGATGAGGTTCTTGATGAGGTAAAAGTCGATGGTGCAATCACCTGGAAATCCCTAAGTGAAGTCATTGCAACCAAAAAGCTAAAGCTTACCGATCTGCTGATAGATCAGGGGGATATCGTTCTCCAGCAGGATGACTTCCTCTACCGTTTCGGCGATGAGTTCACAGACAGAAGCCCTGAGAGAATGTACAACATACTCATCGGCGACAGCGTAAAGGAACAGATCCTGTCAAGGCTCATAATGCAGAAGACCGAGGAATACATTGCGCGCATCAAGGAAATGTCCGCAAGAGTTGAAATGCACCCTGCAATAACTAAAATAGCAGAGGACTTAAAGGAATTCATACCTGAGGAAATCAGCAAATACAACCAGTACTATGCAGGAAGCGGAGGAATATACGGTACAGTGGAAGCCGGAAAACTTATCCCTGAAGCCTTCCCGCCATGCATCAAGGCAACCGTCGAGGGAGTCTCATCAGGTGGACGTAACGATGCAATCGTATTGCTTTTGACATCATTTGCTTCATATGCAAGGTTATATCCAAGAATTTTTGCATCCGATGAGACAGTCAAGGTATCCGATATGGACCCTGATTTGTCAATCACTGAAAATGAAATATTGCCTTTGATTTTTGATGCGGCAGACAACTGCAGCCCTCCATTATTCGACGACCAGCCTCAGGAAAAGATAAACATCATATCAAAACTGGGCTTCGGGATGCATGAAAGGGTCGACATCAACCATGAAGGGGAAACCAAATGGTACACACCTATGAGCTGTGAGAAAATAAAGATTCACCTGCCTAACCTTTGCCATCCGGACAAGTCCTGCAAGGGAATAAACAATCCGCTTTCATGCTACGGACGAAAAAAGTTCCAGCTGGACAAGGAATCACCTAAGGAATAACCTAAATTAAGCCCCAAAGATTCCGAACAGGGCCATTATTAGAATAATTGCATCAGTCATCAGATGGGATATGTATGATGCAAGGAGATTTTTTGTTTTCAGATATACATACAGATGGAATGCTGAACCCAAACCCTGAATCAGAAGCAATGAAAATATAGAAACTCCCGGTTCCATATGCAGCAATGCAAAAAAGACCAATGTGATTGCGCAGGATACGCCAAGCGATAATCTGCGATTGGATGTGTATTTAAAGAAAATCCTCAGTAAAAACATCAATGGAATGAACTTCATCAGCTCTTCGGCCATCATGGAAAATATCAGCGCCACTATAGTAGCAATGCTCCACTCACCACTTCCGGTGCTGGCCAGACCGCTTGCATATAAAAAATTGCTCATAATCATTGTATATATGAAAAACGCTACAAACATTGCTGCGGCAAGTATCAGTTCGTCTTTTGTAGGTTTTTTAAAGAATAGTGAATAGTCCCAATTTGAAAAATAAAGCAGAGGAATCAGCATTA
Organism: Methanobrevibacter sp.; assembly: GCF_045130115.1. Taxonomy (GTDB): domain Archaea; phylum Methanobacteriota; class Methanobacteria; order Methanobacteriales; family Methanobacteriaceae; genus Methanocatella. The sequence goes on along the minus strand of NZ_JBGUPC010000024.1, from coordinate 75,195 downwards.
TCCCAAGGAAAAATATGCTCCCAACAATCTCATTTGTTAATGACCAGACATATTGATAAGCAAAATAAGAAACAGCCATGCTGATTAGCAATACAAACCATCCGATTCGTGGCATCCTTGGAATTTCATTGTAAAATGGAAAATCCCTATTTTCATCAAAACTCAACATAAGAAAACCTACAAACTTGATTGGGAAAATTCGAAGGGATTGTGGTTTTCATAAATGGCATCGTAATATTTGTTTAAAATCTTTGATTCCCACATGTTATAGTTTCCCTGTTCGGTTTTCTCGAAGTTATATGCAAGAACGCCTATTGTCCTTTCGTACTCGTCAATGCCCTTCATTTCACAGAATTCGGTAATGATGTCAGGAATATATTCGCATGGATCATCACTGCTGAAGTCCAGAAACTCCTCATATTCATGTTTTGAAAAGAAGTCCTCCTCACTGACGGGAGTTTCATGGGATTCGATTGTAAACAGTTCAATATATATTTCATCCGCCAATGGAAGTTGATTAAAATCAATGCCCAATCCATAGACATTACCTGTTTCAAGGTTCAAAATGGTATGGCCTGTCTTGATGCCACCCATCCAATTGTCATATGCCGGCTTCACGATTTCTTCTGGAGTCAGACCTGAAAGGACAGCCTTCAGATGTTCCACTCCTATTACTTCAACAATCTCTTCCATGAAAATATTATATCTGTCCTGATTAATATAATGTGTGCAAAATCACAAAAGCACACTTGGCGAATAAATAAATACTTTATGAAATATAACTATTATCATGTTTTCCAAAGCTACAATAAAGGAGAGAAGGCAATACTACCGTGAGGAATGGGACCCGAAGGACCTTCCCGAGTTCATATCCAAGGACATCAAGAAAAGGGAGTTCGGTTTTGACCATAACGGACGAGGGCCAAATGACAGATACAAGGTCTTCGGTGGAACAGAGTCCCTTAGAAAATTCCTCAGATACAAGGCTCCCTTTGCTGCATACATCTCCGTTGCATTCTACAACAACCCCCGCCGTCGTGAGGATTGGCTTAAGGCGGAATACATCTTTGACGTTGACGCAAAGGACATACCGATCAGGTCATGCCAGTGCAATGGGGTTTGTGAAATCTGTCTTGGCGAGGCTTTGGAAATAGTTAACAACCTGATTGATACTCTTGAAGGCGATTTGGGATTGAAAAACATCCATCTGATATACTCCGGAAGAGGATATCACATAAGGATAATGGATGAGGACATGATGACAGCGGGAAGCGAGCTTCGCTCTGAAGTTTTAAAGTATGCCGCAGGGGCTGAGGTTCCAAAGTCCCAGTTCATGAACTCTGAAATATCCAACCAGAGCTTCAACTTCGAGCATTTCACAATACCTGTAGGATACCAGAAGATATTCACAAATCGCGTCAAGTTCAACATCCAGCATCTTGTGGGCAACGAAAAGATTGACGGAATCAATGCCAAGCTCATGAAGGACATAATTGCTTCAAGACACCACCTTGAAAACGACAACTGGGGACTTTTCAAAAAGGACATAGGGCCTAGAAGATACAGGAACCTTGTCGATGCCATGGCCAGGGTGAACCTTGCAACCATTGACGCAAAGGTATCAATCGACCTTAAAAGGATTTTGAGATTGCCATCCTCCCTTCACTCAAAGGTGAGCATGAAGTGCATGGAGGTCAAAGACAGGGAAAGATTTGATCCCTTCGACAAGGCGGTTCCAAAATTCGTTTATGAAAGAAAAGGTGTATGATTATGGATAAAGTTTTAAGAGAGATATTGAGAAAGAACCCTTACTTTGAAGAGATAAATGAAAACAGATTCGTTCCCGAATACCTGGGACTTATCGTCAACGGCGTGGTTGTCTATCATGTTAACTGGATTGATATTGTCGGCAATGAGGTAATATTCATGCACAAGGACATACAGACCCATCCAATCGTTTCACTTGTTCTTGAAAACCTCAACTCACTGATGATCATCACAAGCGACGGAATAAAAGAAGTATTATAATCTAGTCGGTGCTGAAGCACTTGGCCACTATTTTTTCTGAAATCACTTCGGGGGAATCATCTGCGGGAACCACATTCCAATTGTATGTGAACTTCTGGGATTTTTCACGGTTTTCCCTTAATGATTCTATATTTTCAAACATTTCGGTTTCCTCATCACGGGAACCTATCCTTCTGAGAGACTCTTCTGGAGTGATGTCCAAAAAGAACATGCAGTCCGAAGTCGGAAGGACGAACGCCACAATCTTGTATACAATCGTATTCACGACATTCGGAAGATACATCACCGCCAGAATATACCTTGAAAATATGACCACATCAACATCCTTGTTATAGTAATACATATGGACTGACCTTATCGCATCAAGCCCGAAGTATACTGTAGCCTTAATCTTATTGTATTTGCCTGTTTTGAGAAGTGCCTGCTTTGATTTGCGGCCGAACTTATTGTCGCTGCACGGATGGGAGCGGACAGTAACATTGCGGCCCTTTTTCTCATAGGCCTCTGCCAAAAGGTTGACCTGTGTGTCTTTTCCTGAACCGTCCAATCCATCGATGACTATAAATTTCTTCATAATGCACCTATTCATTCTATTTCATAAAACTCGGTATAATTGGAATTCCTTTCAATCGGATGTCTGCCAAGGTCCCTGACCATACGTGCCAATGTATCGATTGATGCATTAACTCCATCAGGCGCGCCTGAAGCTTCTGAGAGTTCATCTCCGCCTAATGTGCCTCCAAGGTCATTTGTACCGGCTATAAGTGAAACCTGTGCGAACCTGAATCCCATTTTTACCCATGACACCTGGATGTTTGGAATCACATCCCTAAGCATAAGCCTTGAAACGGCATAGAGCTTCAGGTCCTGTGTTCCGGTAGCTCCCAGATTTGACTGGCCTTCCAGAAATATCGGTGAATATTCATGCATGAATGTCATTGGGATGAACTCGGTAAAACCGTGGGTTTCATGTTGAATCTGTCTAATTATATCAATATGCTCTACCCTTTCCTCCAGAGTCTCAACATGTCCGTACATTATTGTTGCTGATCCTTCAATTCCGACTTCCTGAGCGGTCTTGACAGCATCAATCCACTCCGCAACGCTTACCTTTTCAGGACAGATTATTTCCCTTGACCTGTCGGTGAGTATTTCTGCAGCTGTTCCAGGAAGTGTGTCTAGGCCGGCATCCTTAAGGGCTTCAAAACCTTCTGCCATGTCTATTCCTGAAGCAAGACATGCGTCCCTTACCATGGTCGGTGAAAATCCATGAATTGTAACATTTGGGAAATTGTCCTTCAATAATGTTAGCAGATGAATATAGTAGTCAATGTCAGCATCAGGATGAACTCCTCCCATCAATGTGAATTCCCGTGCACCGTTTGCAACGGCACCTTCCGCCTTGGCAAGTATCTGCTCGTCATTCAGGATATATGCTTCAGGGTCATCGGCATCCTTTCCGAATGCACAAAAGCCACATCTGACTGTACAGATATTTGTAAAGTTGATGTTACAGTTGTTAATGAATGTTACGTTGTCCCCAACGATTTGGTGTCTTAAAAAATCAGCAGTTGCAAGTAAAGGGTACAGATCATGCCCTTTTATATTCATCAAATGGTTTGCCTCTTCAACAGAAATCTCCTCATCAAGGGATTTTGTCAGAATCTTTTCTGTCTCAGGGGAAACGGGTAGTTTATCAAACATGATTTTATATTGGATTTAAATAAATAAAAAGGTTACTATTAATTAAAAATTAGTCTATTGAAATTAAAACTGATAATAATTTAAAACTAATATGATTTAGCATATAAATTAAATTTAAATACCTTTTAAACATAATTATATTATAATAAGAATGAAGTGATAAAATGGATAGTACGGAAGCTATTTATGATGGACTCAAGGATGCGGGAATCGACTTTATAGTCAGCGTTCCCTGCGTCAATTTGTCAAAGCTATTGAACATGATTGATGATGACCCGGAAATTACCCACATTCCGGTTACACGTGAAGAGGAAGGGATAGGAATATGTGCAGGAGCATATCTTGGCGGCAAAAGGACAGCCATCCTGATGCAGAATTCAGGTCTTGGAAACTCAATTAACGCCCTCAAGTCATTGATGGAACTGTATGAATTTCCACTCTTGATGATTATGAGCCACAGGGGAACAGAAGGTGAAAGCATCTGCGGACAGGTCCCTATGGGTGAATCCACTCCTTTGATTCTTGAAGGAATGGGATTCAGCTTCTTCACACCTGCCACACCTGAAGCGGCATATGATGACATAAGACTGTCCTGGGAACAGTCAGAAGATGAGGGAAAGCCGGTGAGCATTCTATTGGAGATTAAATACTGGTGATAATATGGCAAGATATGAAGCGATACAGGAAATAATGGAAAGCATTGAAGATGAACTTGTAATCTGCAATATAGGATTTCCGTCAAGGGAGCTCTATGAGATAGATGACAGGTCTGAGAACTTCTACATGATCGGATCAATGGGGCTTGCCTCATCAATCGGTTTCGGGCTTGCAATGGCAAAGCCTCATAAGGATGTTGTTGTCATTGACGGGGACGGGTCACTTCTGATGAACATGGGTTCACTTGTGACAATATTTGCAAACAACCCTTCCAACCTCACATGGATTGTCATCGACAACGGTGCCTACGGCTCAACAGGAAACCAGGACACCTACGCCCAAAAGATAGATCTTGTGGATGTTGCAAAGGGTGTTGGGTTTAAAAACAGCTTTGATTTCAGGGATATAAATCTCAGGGATATCATCAGAAGCGATGATGTAAGCTTTGTTGTCTATAGGACAGAACCGGGAAATTCAAAAGCGCCTATAATAGATTTGGACCCTATTACCATCAAGGAAAGGTTCATGAGTTCAATTTAATTGGTAAATCTTCTGATCAGATATCCTCCAAATCTGCATATGCAGTAATAGAGCACAATCTGGAAAAAGCATATTGATACTGTAATTAGAAACGGCAATGGACCTGCCCTTAGAGAATATGGAATCATATAAATCAGATAGATGATGAAAACAACGAGGCCTGCCAATATGCCGATAAGCTTGGCCTTTGAAATCCTTCCATCAACATACAATATGTCAAGAATCAGTTCCTCATAGGTTGCATCAGCCATGATATCACTCATTTGAATATTATCGTTTGACAAATATTAATTTTTCGTTTAATATGTGTTTAATTTATTAGAAAACAGACATAAATGCAAATTATCTCGTATATAAACATTTGTTTTTTAATTTAAACAAATATTAACATGAATGAAAAAGAACTATATTCCATCTTAGGTTTTGTTAAAGTTTCAAAATACCGAATCGGAACGCTGAAAGCAATCGGCAATACGTATAAGATGCCCTCTGAAATTGCCCGTGAAACCAATTTCAAAACCAGCCAGGTTTCATCATCCCTCAGTGATTTGAAAAGCAAAAATCTTGTTGTCTGCCTTAATGAGGAGGCAAAGAAGGGCAGGTTATACAAATGTAGCGAGTCAGGTCTTAAGATAATTGAATACCTATAACCATCAATGCCATTTAATTAACTTCATGATTGATTATATCGCCATTTGTTTTTTTAATGCATTAAATTATTATATTACTATTTAATATTCTAAAATCACCATTCAAAAATATATTTTCAATGTATGCAAAGATATATTTATAAACAATTTTTTACAAAACTTAACTTGAGGCATAAAATGTTAAGTAGACTAAAATCTATAAGCCTAGGAAATAAGATACTCATTGGAATGGTACTGGGTATGATAGTGGGTCTGATATTGAATTTCTATGTTACAGATTCATTTATCAAGGACATAGTGCTAATGGACAACGTGTTCTATCTGGGCGGAAACCTGTTCATCAAACTGATGAAGATGCTTGTTGTGCCACTCGTTTTCTTTTCCATCGTTGTCGGCGTTGCCTCAATATCAGATTTGAGGACAATCGGATCAATCGGTGGGACCACAATCCTGATTTATCTGATAACAACAGCAATAGCCGTTACAATCGCTTTGGCAATAGGTATTTTCATTCAACCAGGTGCAGAGCTTGACATGAATGGAATAGCTGGAACAACAAACGTAACTGTCAACCAGACAATGACCGACACCATCCTGAATATAGTTCCGGACAATCCCTTCAGTTCACTTGCATCAGGAGACATGCTTCCAGTAATCATATTCGGACTGCTTATCGGTATCATACTGGCCAAGCTAAGGGAAAAGACAGAAGCCACGAACAAGATATTCACCGAAGGAAACACAATCATGATGGAGATGACATCAATCGTCATGAAATTCGCCCCTATCGGAGTCTTCTGTCTGATGGCAAAAACATTCGGAAGCCTTGGATTTGAAGGATTGCTGCCTCTTGCAAAATATATTGTCTGCGTACTCATCGGTCTGGCAATACAGGCATTCATTGTCTATCCGTCATTACTGGTCATATTCACACGTTTAAACCCTATTAAATTCTTCAAGAGGTTTATTTCAGTCATGTTCTTCGCATTCTCATCTTCAACATCAAATGCGACCATACCTCTGAACATTGAAAAGCTTTCAGAAATGGGCGTTTCACGTGACGTAAGTTCATTCACCATACCTTTAGGTGCTACAATAAACATGGACGGAACAGCAATCATGCAGGGTGTGGCGGTAATGTTTGCAGCCCAGGCATATGGTATCGACTTGGGCACTTCAGCGCTGCTGACAGTAATATTCACTGCGGTGATGGCATCCATAGGAACTGCAGGCGTTCCTTCCGTTGGACTTGTAACCCTGACAATGGTATTCAATTCCGTAGGACTTCCGGTACAGGCAATAGGCATTATCTTCGGAATAGATCACTTGATTGACATGTTCAGAACAGCAGTAAACGTTACAGGCGATGCAATCTGTACAATAATCGTTTCATTCAGAAACAAAGCAGTTGATGTGGATATATTCAAAGGTAATAAGCCGCCAAAAGAAGAAAAGCATATTATGTAACAAACCCGTTACATAATCTTTTTAATTTTTTCTAAAGCTATTTTTTTAACGCTCTTGTTTGAATCGTTTTCAGCAATATCATTCAACACGAATTTGTCATCTATTTTTTCGATTGCAGCAATCCTCACATGACAGTTAGGATGATTTTTAGCTATGCCTTCAATATACTTAGGGTTGGTGAGGTTGTCCAAAGCAGCAATCTTGACATTCCTGTTAGAATCATCGTATATGATTTGCTTTAAAAAATAGTCATCGGATATATATCGGACTGCCTTAATTCGAAGCCGATAATCGAATTCGTTTCTGGCAATGTCCTTTAACATATCCAAATCTAAAATGCTGTCAATCTCCTTCGATTTTTCATCAAAATCGGAGCTGTCCGCAAACAGTTTACTCAATTTCATATGTATTATTTTTTGACTTTAATTTTCACGGATTTTGAAACCTTATTAAGATTCTTGTCACCACTGAATGAAATTACAGCCTTGAAGGTTCCTTTCTTTTTCAAATTGGTAATCTTGAAGGTCACTTGTCCTTTTGAGTTGGTAAATGCGGAATATGTTTTGCCCTTAACCTTTAATGTAAGCTTATAATGATTTAAATGACGTTTAGGCAGATTGAATGTGGCTGTATATTTTTTGGTTTTGACCTTAACCTTAAATGTCTTAGCGGATGCCTTCAATACAGGAGTTGACTTTTTGACGACAACATTCACGGCTTTATGTCCGTTATTGTCGCTTGTCAACTTAAGTGAGTGTGTTCCGGCATTCAAGTTAACTGTATAGTAAGCCTTTCCATAGGAATCAGTTGTCAGATATGAAGTTTTACCATCGACGAGCACTGTTACTTTGGAGTTGGCCTTTAAATTTCCGCTTGCATCCTTTAAGGTGATTGTAACACGGTTATTTTGACCGTAACCAGCTGTAAGTCCTGTTACTGTAAACACATCGGCCTTGTTTTTCATATGCACCATAAATGAATTGGATACAGGGTTCAGGTTTTGGTCACCTGTGAATCTTACGCTTATGTTGAAGTCGCCTTCACGTAGAGGGGTGACTTTGAAATCTGCAAATCCTCTGATATACTTTACAATATAATCCTTGCCTTCAAAAGTATATATGAGACTTCCTCCGGTAGCTGCCTGAGACAATTTGCCTGCTAATGAGTATGAATCGGAATTCTCTTTAATTGTATAATCAAGCTGAGGAGTTATCTTGCTGACATTCAGAACAGCCTTGAATTCATCCATAGTGACCGGATTGATGAAAAGCACTTCATGAAGTCCTGCACTTGCTGCAACATTCATAGTCATGAATCCGTTTGCGTCAGTTGTTGCATGATATTCATCTGCACCTATATAGAAAGTTACACCCCTATTCTTAATGTAATTGCCGTGGGCATCAAGGAATGCGGCAGACACTTTTGATTGTGAATATTCACAGTTGTAAGTGGCATTGGCGATTATTGTTTGTTTGACATGTATTTCACGAGTAATATTGACTCCACCATATTCGAGGACAGCCTGATAGATTCCAGGTTTTTCAAATAAGTGAATATATGCAATTCCCTCTTTACATGGAGCGCTACGTGTGTGATTGTCTATTGTGATGACAACATCACCGTTTTGAACTGGAAGTCCATTGTTTTTAACATGTACAATGTACACACTTGGATTTAGATAATCATAATAGAATGATGAATCATATGCGGTTATCTCAATGTCTGTTTCCTCGACAGTGAAATTCCTATTAATGTTATAGACACCCCTATAGTTGTCGTCCCCTTCATAATATGCGGTCAATACATGGTTTCCAACTGGAAGATGATCCATTTTCAATGTTGTGTATCCGCTCTTGTTGATTGGGGAGTATGTTCTTTGATCTCCACATTCCAATGTAACGTATCCGTTTGCATTGAATGGCAAATCGGCATAGATTGACACGAGGTATCCGTACTGATAGATGGAAATTGTAAAGAAGCCAGGAGCTGTCTTGTCGATGAACAGGTTTCTTTCGGTTTGCTCACCGGTGACAGGATTTGTAATTGTCATGGTATAGTTTCCTGCATCCAAATCCAGTTCGATTAATGAAAAGCCGCTTCCGTTAATGGCTCCAACGAATTCCTTACCGTCAACATGGAATATCGCATTTCCTCTTTGAAGGAACTGGCCAGTGGAATCCATGAAGGTAGCATTGACGAAAGTGTTCAGGAACTCTCCACTTGTATCGACTGCACCGATTGTTGATATGACTGTGAATTTGGATGTTTGGACCTTGTTGCCATAGTAAGTGTATACTGTATATATACCCGGCTGCAGGTTCAAGTCAATGCTGATTTCACCATCGGCATCGGTTTTTGGAGTATATGTTTTTCCGTCCACCTTAACTGTTAAAGTCTTGCCTGACAGTGGTATTCCGAAATCTGTTAATGTAGCATTGAAGTTACCGAATCCTCCATAATATTTTACAACATCCACTGTATTAATTGATATGACTGATTGCACTGAAGCATCCACAGTAAAACGGAAGGATATGTTATTTGATTCAGCCACACTGGATTCATAGTGTACACTTATAGTATGTTGACCGGTTTGAGTAAATACAATGTTTAATGTGGCTTTACCATCTACTGCTTCCACATAATAATTTTGGCCGTTTATTGTGAATGTCACCAATCCGTGAACATTAGCAGGAAGTGTGACTGTAAATGGAATTTCAGTACCTAGCGGCACTATTTCATAAGTATTTTTAAAGTTGACTTCAAATTCTTCAAGGTGTGCAGGCCTTGTGAATGCTTTGATACAGGCAACTCTAGGACTGGATGAAGAGTATAAGTCCATCCAGCTTCCTCCTGAAGAGGTTTTATAGAATGACAAACCTGGACTGAATGTTTCCTTATTGTTGTAAGTTGCTGTGTAAACAGGAATATATGAATTTTGAGTTTGGAATTCAATTTCAAACACATCTCCTTTAGCCAATTGAACCTCATTATCCAAATGAATAACATTATATCCTCCATGGCCGGTTCCGCTTTGAGTGCTGTTCAATACGCCATTAATGTACACTCTGATTGTATAATCTGTGCTTGTTTGGAAGTATGTTGAAACCGCAGATAAAATATTGCTGTCTCTGGATGTGAACTTATTCTTAAAGTAATTAGGTTGGTTAGGCACACCGAAATATCTTGACAGTCCTCCATAGTCATATTGATAGATGTCTGAATATTCCTTAGCTATCGGTGCGAAAACAAAGGTGTACAAATCATAGATTCTTTTATAATAGGAGATATACAGATAACCGTTATATTCCCAGTCAGGACCGTAACTGTTTTTGACTATCCATGCACCTTGAGTGTAGCTTCCAAAGTAGTCATAACCCTTGTAATTGTCATCCCATCCGACAATGCTCATACAGTGGTTTTCTGTAGTTGTCCAGGCGGTTGACATTGTGACCGCACCGTACTCCATGATTGCCTTTTTTACTGTAGTTCTTGCATTATGGAAATTGGAGCTGCTTGATTCAACATCAGGAAGTGAAAGTATATCCTGAATATGCAATGCAGGGTTATAAATCACTGACAATGCGGAATATTCATCATAAACGTCGTCTCCATCATATACAGGACCGAACCAACTTGCCAAATATGCCCAAACCAGGGAATCATATCCTCCACCATTAGGGTCCCAGCCGAACATGGAATATTCGGCCATGAGATTTTTGATGTTTTCCTCTGAAAAGTCAAATGTGATTCCGGTTGCCTTTTTAAGACATGCCTCAAGGGTTGCCACTCCACCGAATGCCCAGCAGTTACCTCCTGTTCCTTGGCTTTTAACGGGAGTGATGTATCCATAATCCCTTGAATCATATGCTTTAGGAAGTGATCCTGGGTCAACTGGTGCTGTGAAATTCAACCAAGGCACTTCAGAAAAATGATGATGAGAATATAGGGTTTCATAATCCATCTTTAAAAGATAATCGTTAAATGTTATATTGAAGAGATTTGCATTGAGATAATTAATGTTTTCCAATTCATAGTCTCCTAATGAGATGCGGTTTCCGACCTCATCGAGGAGGAAAATCTCAATGCTTTCACTGATTAAGTCTGAATTGAGTTTATTGATGTTAAATAGAATCATGTTTAAATGATTTAAAGCTGTGTTAATCTTATTTTGGCCACCACATAAAACATTCAGATCTACATAAGGATTGCTTTGAGAAGATTGGTCGCCATGTGCATCCAGATAGTTTCCATCACTTGAAATTGAGAATGTCAGATTATTGCTTTGAGCTTCGATTTTATTTCCGTCCAATATTCCGCTGTAGACCACCATAAACTTGTAAATGTCCCTGTAGACATTGTTGCTTAGTATGGTGATAGAATCCTCATCTCCGTCAATGAATATTACAGGACCGTTTTCTGCATAGGTCTTTATGAAATTATTTGCATTGATTATGAATGAATCTGAAAATCTTGTGATGATTGCACCGCCGCTGACTTTTGCCCTTGAGTTGTAGAAGCTGTTTTCAAACAGATTTACGTTTCCATACATGTTGTAGATGGAACCGCCGTAATAATCTGCATAGTTATCAATGAAATCATTGGATGTGACATTGAGGCTGCAATGCAGGTTACAGATTGCACCACCGAAGTATGCGGTGTCGTTGGTAAAGTCTGAATTTTTCACATTGGCATTACCGTCCATAATATATATTGCACCTCCACCATCTTCAAATGATCTGCAATTGGTGAAATCAGATCCATCAACGGTCAATTGGCAATTTTCACAGGCAACTGCACCTCCAAAGACATCTGATTTACAGTTGATGAAAGTAGTGCCGATTATGTTCACGGTTGAATCTTTAGCATAGACGGCCCCTCCATGTTTTGATTTGGTTGATTCGAATCGGGAATTCTTTATGGTGAGGGTACCTTTCTGAAGCTTGATTGCTCCACCGAAGATATCTGATCTGGAATTGTAGAAGTTACAGTTTTCAATTGTGATAGTTCCTTTATTAAGACTGACTGCCCCTCCCAAATCTGTCGCATGATTGTTCTGGAAATTACAGTTTGTCAGCTTTACGGTTGGGCTTACTGAAGTACTTATGGAATAAATCTGGCTGTATTTACTATCTGCATTCCTGAAAAGCACATTTTTAGCTTCTAGATTACCGTTATTGTTTATTCTGGCACCTTCTATTGTCAATCCCTGAAGCACGAAATTGGAATTGTCCCTTATCTTAAAACCAAGGATGCTGCTTGAGGATTTGAGGATGGTATTCTGGCCCTCGCCTATGAATGTTGTCTTATAGCTTAAGGATGAACTGATTGACAGGGTACTCTGTACATTATAAACCCCTTCCCTGAAATAAACGGTTGACCCGAAAGGAATCCTGTCGGTATCATAGTACTTATATGGCTTTGACTGTGAACCGTCACCGTCATATCTTGCGGATGCATCGAAATAGATTGTAGAAGTTGCTCCTAAAACATCCTCATTTCCATCAACGGCTAATGTTTCATCTTCTAAACTATCTTCTTCTAAAATTGCTTGACTTTCATCACCGCTAACTGTTTGGTTCATGTCCGATTCAATATCAGCCGTTGCAGAAACGCATGATATCAAGAAAAGAACACAAACCACCATTGAAATTATTATCAATCCCTTCTTGTACTTCATAATATATCATCCAATTTTGCGACTAACATCTAAATTGGATTATATTTTTGTAATTACTAATTAATTAATGTATCTACTATATTATTTAAAAAAAAGAATTTTTTTGTATATTAACAATTAATTCAAAAAATATAAAAAAAGTTGAAGGGGAAAAATTATAATTCCACTTCATCCAACTGTTCAATCTTATTGTCGAATTCGGTCAGCTTGCGGGCAAGGCCTGAGAAATATGGGATATAGACTTTTGAGAAGGTAATCCTTTCCGGATTTTCGCCCATCTCTGAAATCCTGTCCTTGACCCTTTGGATTTTGCGCTCAACCTCATCATACATGAGGTCTCCCGGAAACTCGCCTATGAACACTCCGTCAGCACCGTTGTCAAGGGCATAGTGTATATGCTTCGGACTTACACGGTTAACCGAAATGACCTTTATTATATGTATGGATTCAGGATACTTGAGCCTGTTGACGCCTATATTGTCGGCTGCAGTGTATCCTATATTGTCAAGGAAGACCAGTATCATGCGCTCGCCATCCCTCTTTTTGGACAATACTCCCTTGATTGTGGCCAGTATCTTCTCATCTATGTTTCCATTTACATGAATAGCCCTCTGGTTACATCCGACAAGACACTTTCCGCATCCGGTACAGCTCATTGGATCAATATATATCTGGTCATTCTGTATGCTCATTGACTTGTATTTGCATCTATCTATACAGTCTCCGCAGACTATGCACTTTTCAGTGTCGATTTCAGCAATGAAAGGCTCGATTTCAACACCGCCATAGTTGTATTCGTTAACCTTTGCCGCTGCGGCTGTCGCCTGCATGATTGAATCGGTAATGTCTTTCGGTTCGTGAGCGGTTCCGCAAACGAATATTCCCTGAACATCTGTCGCCACAGGCTTAATCTTCGGATGGGATTCCTTGATGAATCCGTCTTCGGTTATTCCGACATTGAGGATTTCAGCAATCTCTGAGGTTCCTTCAGACGGCTCCATTGCAGTTGACAGCACAACCATGTCGGCTTCGATTTCAATGAATTCGCCCTTAAGGGTATCTTCGGTTCTGACTATGAAGTTGTCTCCCTTCTTGACGACCTCTCCAGGCCTTCCCCTCAAGAAGCGGACCTCATTTTCCTGGGTGTGTTTATAATATTTCTCAAACATACCGGGGGTCCTGACATCGGTATAACATATCAGAACGTCGGTATCCGGATACTTGTGCTTTATGATGTTTGCGTTTTTAAGGGCGACTGTGCAGCAGATCTTTGAGCAGTACCGGTGGCCGTCTGGCTTTTCATCCCTAGACCCTACACACTGTATCATCACTACACGTTTAGGCACTTCACCATTTGCCTTAAGGAGCTTTCCCTTTGTAGGTCCGTTGACACCTGTGATACGGCCCAATTCGGACTGTGTTATGACATCATCATATCTGGTATAGCCGTATTCCGGACGCTTTTCCATGTCAAAGAGCTTGTGGCCTGTTGCAACAACGATTGAACCTACCTGCAGAGGAATCCTTTCAGGCTTTCCCCTAAGCCTGATGGCTTTCATGGTACATGCCTTTACGCAGTTGCTGCATTTGTCGCAGTTGTCCATATCTATTACATACGCTTCAGGATAGGACTGTCCGAATGGCCTGTAGATGGCCTTGCGCATTGACAGGTTATCGTTCCAGTCGTTGGGAACCTCAACTTCACATGCCTCTGCGCATTTTCCGCAGGCGATGCACCTTTCAGTGTCGACATATCTTGGGGATTTCTCCAGTATCAGGTTATATGTTCCGGCCCGCCTTTCGGCTTCGATGACCTTTGTGTTTGTCAGCACCTCAATGTTCTCGTTCCACACCAGTTCATTCAATATAGGATTCAAGAGACACATTCCGCATTCCTCCGCAATCTTAACAGGGGAGAATACCTTACCTATCTTTGCCATGTGCCCTCCGATTGACGGTGACTGCTCAATGAGGGTTACCTTTGTTCCCTGCTTTGCAAGGGAGAGCGCCGCATTCATGCCGGCTATCCCTCCGCCGATGACAGCAACCTCATCCGGAGTCTGGCAGTAGATAGGGTCAACCGCATCGGACTGCTTGACCTTCTCGATGGATGCGTTTATCAGCGTCAGCGCCTTGTGGGTTGCCAATTCCTTGTTGTCATGCACCCATGAGCACTGTTCACGGATGTTTGCCATATCCATGAGATAAGGGTTTAATGGCTTCACGTAATCCTGGAATGTCTTTTCATGGGATATCGGTGAGCATGCTGCCACAACCACACGATCCAGATCATGGTCAAATATGGCATCACGTATAATCTTTCGACCATTGAGTGAACATAAGTTTTCAAACTGTCCTATAAATTCCACATCAAGCTCCTCGCGAACCTTATCCAAATCTATAATGTCGGAGATATTGCCTCCGCACTCACATAAAAAAACGCCAACCTTTAAATCATCTCTCATTTGCAACCTCCTTTAAATCCTTAATTATCGAATCAATTGGTACTGTATGGGCCTTTGCGCCGATTACCTTGTCTAAGTCTCCTCCCATTGCAAGTGCAATGAACTGTGCAATGTTCAGATGTATTGCCTTGAACTTTCTGCCTTCGCGTTCAGCTATCAGATGCTGGTACCTGTCAAACTGGATATGGCAGTTGGGGCACAGGTGAACAAGAATGTCCACATCCTCATCGCAGATTGCATTCATCTTGTCTGCGGTGGCCGTGAAAGACAGTTCGGGATTTGAATACCTCTGGCGGAAGCCTGTTCCGCAGGTGGCCCTCTTGTGGTCATACCATCCGATGGTTTCACATCCGCATTCGGCTATAAGCTCATCTATAATGTTAGGATCCCTCACTCCGCCGATTGTGTCCTCATAGTGGACCTTGCAGTAATGGCAGCCGTGGTGGGCGGCAATCTTATAACCGCTCAAATCATATTTGATGTGTTTTCTGATTTCATCCTTCCTGCCGTATAATATGTCCACCACATGGAATATGTTTTCTGTAGGATTAAGGTCATCCTTTTCATATTTGAGATGAGACAGGCCGTTTTCATCGAATAGCTGATTAATCTGATTTCTCAGCTCATCCTTTCTGTTGAGGAGCTTGACCGATTTCTTGTTGATTGCATAGCATGTTGCACACATCATTACAAGGTTCGGCCTACCCATATCCCTGGCAATCCTGAAGTTCCTTGCGCCGATAGCTGTTGTGTCAATCTGGTTGAACACATCGGAATAATGTCCAAGGCCTGTGCAGCAGGTCTGCTTTGGTGAAATCTCATAGTCTATTCCCAGCTTGTCGAAGACGAATTTGGTTGATGCCTCAACGCCGGGATATTCAACGCTTACAAGACAGCTTCTGAACAGGAGTATGTCCTTAGTCGGTACATTCTTCATTGTCATCCTCCTCGGTTTGTCTTATCCTTTCTATCTTGTCCTTGAATCCTGTGATTGTCAATATCTTGCTGACCTCGTCGATGACATCCTCAGACGGCATCAGCGGCGGGTCAAGTTCCAGTTCTTTTCTGATTTCATCAAGGTTCTGCCTGAACTGCCACCATCCCGGCACGTCACGGTCGATGTCTGCAAAGAACCTTTCAGGTATCGCTCCGATTGCCGCTGTGAAGTATGAATCGGCAAAGCCAAGATATTCGTATAATTTGTCATATCCTTTTTCGGATTCTATTGCGATTTGCTTCAATATCTGGTTTACTTCACATACGCTGTTTCCCACAGGACATACGCTGTGGCATGTATAACAGTAGAAGCAGTTCCAGATGTTGTCATCATCCAGAATTGTCTCATCGCCTTCAAGAACCCTTTCTATTATGTCACGGGGATTATAGTCGGAGTGCCTTGCTGCAGGACATGTTGATGTGCACATTCCGCACTGCACGCATTTGAGCACCCCATCCTCCTTTGAGTTTTTGACGTCCCTTATGATCTTTTCGGCAAAATCAATGGGGGAATCATTAATCCTTTGAGTGGTCATAGTATAAACTCTCTTTTTTCAATCATCTGTTTTAATTTTAATGACAGCTTATTTGCCCTAAGCCTGTCAGATTGTCTTAATATAATTGGAACTGTAACGTCCTCATCGTTTATGTGCAGATCGACGCTTCCGGTATTCATGTCAAAGGCGTCATGCCTGCAGTAGTGTGAACACATTCCGCATCCGAAACAGTATGCGAGATTGATTCTCCTGTCCCTGAACGCATTTGTCGGACAGATATTCTCCACAGTACAGCTGTCGCATGCTGAACATTTGTCGCTCATGTAGCGAGGCCTCAAGTCATGGCCTGTCCACATCTTGCCGTAATCCGTATTGTCGAGGGGCAAGTGGCGTCCCTTGATGTCCGCTACAGGCAGGTCAATCATATCATCTGTAATGAGCAGATTATTGTAGATTTCCTCTGTAAGCACAGGTATTGGAATCGCTACGGTATCATATACCTCTCCACCCTGTGATGTCTTGAATCCTCCAAGGTAATACGGATCCATCTCTGTCAGGTCGGCTGAAAGCATAAGGTTTGGCTTTTCTGCACTTGACCTGGTTCCGTCTCCCAATATGTATCCTACCGCACCGTTTAGAAGGACTCTTTTTCCTTCACTGATTACATTATGAGATATGTCATTCTGAAGAGGGTTCAGGTCTCCGCATCCTGAAAATGTCAGGCCTTTAAGGTTTCCTTCAAGAGGTATTGCCGCAAATATGGACTTGACCTCTTCGCTTCCCGGATTGGTGAATGCGGTGTAGTTCTTGAATGCCATTCTGGCGCCTATTATCTGTGCCCGTGTGATGTCGTCTATTGTAATCGTGTTTTCTATGGTCTTTCCCTCTGCACTTTCAACCCTGACGTCAATAGGATTGCCTTCAAGGATTTCCTTTAAAAGGAAGCCTCCGCCGTATGACCCGTCATATATTGAGTGTGCTGTTCCGTGAAGTATCACGTCAACTGAACCGAGCCATTCGTTTGGGCATGGCCCTGCATAGGCCGGAACGCCGTTCAGGTATACCTCATTTGCCCTTATGAAAACTCCAGGGTCTGATACTATGAAGTTGAGTATCGCCGCTGTTCCGCTCATCACTCCGCATGTTCCGCAGGTGACCACATCCACTTCATCGAAGCTTGGAGCGTCATCATTTTTTATGAGCTTTTTAAATTCTTCTGCCGTATATATATTGGCTTCGCCATCCTCAATCTTTTGATTGATTTGGCTGATGCTTCTAGTTGTCAATTTTCTACTCTCCTTATTGTTTTAACTGCCAACGCCCGAGTTAAATACAAATTATATTTTGCCAACTGTATCTCCCCTCAAACCCTGCCTCAGGGTTTCAAGAGAGGTAATGTCATCACTGGAAACATTGCCCAAATTGACAGTGTTTCCAAGCTTGAGTATGAAAAAGACCTGCTGGTCCTTGTTTGGAGCTTCCCATAATATCTTATCTGCATCAATCTTATCCAGAATCATGTCTATTTCATCTTCCTTGGCATTTCCCGCCTTGTCGAATATGCCAATGTTCTTTCCGCCTTCCCTCGCTTCCACTATAACAAGTGAGGAACCGGCATCAAGCTCTTCCTGCATGCATTCTATCCTTTCATCGATGGAAAGTTCCTTATCCAATTCAGGATTCTTCTTGCCGACTTCAGACAATACCTCAAATCCTTCCTGCTTTGCTCTTTTGATGCAGTCCAATTTGTCATTATGGCTGATGTTTGTGGATCCGTCTGATATTTCAATGGCCGGAAAGCCCAGTTCACGGGCTTCGGTGAAAAATTCGTCCAGTTTATCGTTCATGTATGCAAGCTCAAAGAGGGTTCCTCCGGTGTATGGGGTTATGTCATGGTTCCTGTACATCTTAACCTTGGCTTTTATTATTTCCTGCTCATGGACGATGGATGTTCCCCATCCGAATTTCAGATAGTCCACATATTCTCCGGATATGTTCATGAGGCTTTCTGCGGTTTCAAGACCCAGTCCCTTGTCCAGAACCATTGTAATTCCACAATTTCTAGGTTTCTCTTCACGTTTTTTGGATAAAAATTCAAAGGATTTCAAGATATCACACGTGTTATTTAATTACTTTAAAATATTGTTAGTTATATTGTCATATATAATATTTACACTTTGCTAAAAATTACAAAAAAAGAAAAAGGGTTATTCGGCATGAAGTTCAGCTTCAGACCTTCTCACCAAATCTGAGAGTGAGTTGCGGACATTTTCAGGGATAGGGTTGTCCTCCCTTTCGGCGATGATTTCTGAAATAATCTTGCATAGGACAAATATGGCATGCTTATGCTCTGCCTTTGTCTTGTGAATGTGATGGGGGCTTATTTTCAGGGTGATATATTCACTACAGTCGTTTTTGATTTGGTCGTCTTCTGCTAAATATTTTAAAACATATACTAAAAATTGATGCATTTGAATCATTTCGTCTTTATACATAGATATCTAACCCTTATTTAACTAATTTCAGTTAGTTAAAAATTAACTCCTTAATTATATACAATAATATTATATGATTATCATATTTAAATATTGCATTCAAAAATATATTACTTTAATTGGAAAATCAACTTGACTTAAATTTTATTAATGTCAAACTTATCTGTCTCGACGATTTTCGGAAGCCTTCCGACAGTTGCAACGTTCCCGCCGCATATTATGAGAACGCCATAAAAAAGTTCGGTGAAGCATTCGGCGGTTTCGGCAGCATTCACCACCCTCTCCTCACTGCCATGCCCCTTTGCATCATTGGCAATCCTTGTTGCAAGTCCGTCAGCAACTGATGCTGATTTTGAAATAACTGTAACACTGTCGGATTCACCAAAGCTTATGGAATGGCCGATTCTTCCGGATGACGTGCATATTCCCAATGGAGATTTCCTTTCCCTTATTCTAAAGGCGATATCATTGCCCAAAATGTCATTTCCGGAATATATTCCGCACAAAAGGGTCCGGTCGTTGACAAGTGCAATGTCCCCGCCGTTTTCTACAATAGAATTTTTTGAATTCAATGCCATCAGATAATCCAGCGAAAGCTCAGAGATGGTGCCTGCAACGCATGCCATAGGTCCCACTTCGCAGAGGTTTGAGGATTCATACATTTTGGATACAATCATCGGCAGGTTCTCCTCACTGGATTTGATTGGATTGAAGCTGTGAAGAAAATTGGGGTTTAAAGCTATATGTGAGCTTAAATCCGCCCTTATGGAACGGATGTAATTTTCCAAGTCATGATCCTTCACATCACTCCTCAGTCTGATGTGTGTTTCGTCGATGTTTATTTCCATAATTTATAATTAAACTTTTATTTATTAAAACTATACTATTATTATGAAATCCTTAACTAAAATGCTCTGTTTGGTTGACGGTGAACACTATCTGCCAGTCACACAAGAAGCAATAGACACATTAAACAATTTGGAACACATTGATATCAAAGGAGCAGTATTCATCGGAGGAACCGAAAAGCTCAGGGACGATTCAGAGGAATCATACTCAGAAAAGCTTGGAATTCCCGTGCAATTTGCAAAGGACAAGGACATCCCGTATGACATCATTGTGGAAATGATTAGAGAATATGACATAGACACTGTCTTTGACCTGAGCGACGAGCCTATACTTGACTATTCGAAAAGGTTCAAGATTGCCTGCAAGGTACTCGGTGAAGGAATATCATATGAGGGGCCGGACTTCAAGTTCGAGCCTACAACACAGTATGACATAATGGAAAAGCCTTCAATAACAATTCTCGGAACAGGAAAAAGAATAGGCAAGACTGCAGTGTCAGGTTTCGTTTCAAGGCTCATCGACAAAAACGGCTATGACCCATGCGTAATCGCCATGGGAAGGGGAGGACCTGAAGAGCCTGAAATAGTGCATGGAGAGGAGCTTGAAATCAATGCGGAATTTTTGCTTGAACAGTCAGAAAAGGGAGTTCACGCTGCAAGCGACCACTGGGAAGATGCCCTCATGAGCAGGATTTTAACAATAGGATGCAGACGCTGCGGCGGAGGAATGGCCGGCGAAGTCTTTTTGACCAACATGAAAAAGGGCGCAATGCTTGCAAATGAGGTCGACTCCAAATTCGCAATATTTGAGGGAAGCGGTGCTGCAATACCTCCTATCAAGACAAACAGGAAGATTGCCCTGATCGGTGCAAACCAGCCTATTGAAAACCTCACTACCTACTTCGGACCATATAGGGTAAGCCTTGGAGATCTGGTCATTTTGACAATGTGTGAGGAGCCAATGTGCTCTGAAGATAAGGTAAAAGAAATAGAGGAGTTTGTAAGTGAAGTAAATCCCGATGCCACTGTAATATCAACAGTCTTCAGGCCTAAGGCTCTTGGAGACATAAGCGGCAAGAAGGTGCTGTTTGCAACAACAGCTCCAGAAGCGGTAAAGGACAAGCTGGTGGACTATCTTGAGGAAAAATTCGGCTGTGAGGTTGTTGGAACCACAGCACACCTTTCAAACAGGCCACTTCTACGGGAAGACATGCAGAAATATATGGACAAGGCAGACGTCATGCTCACCGAACTCAAGGCGGCTGCAGTTGATGTTGCAACAAAGGACGCAATTGCCCACGGACTTGAGGTCGTCTACTGCGACAACATACCTGTGCCTATAAATGATTCATACCCTGACTTGGCCGAATCGGTATTAAAATTAGTTGACATGGCTATTGATGATTTCAAATCATCATAACTTTTTCTTTTTTTTCAGTGAAACATTGATAGGAATGACAGAAACCAGACTATCACAGTAACTATCAGCACATATTTTCCATGCTTTTTGGCATTCGGCGAATCATCCTTGTGAGAAGATAGATTGATATTATCAAACCGAAGAGCGGAATCAGAATTGCCAGAACATATCCAGCCACTATTGCCAGAGTGTGGCTTTTCTCAGTAGCCGTTTTGAACTGCTGGGTGTTTTCATGATGGGCATTAATATTGCCTTGATTGTTTTCAAGCTCAATGCCACAGTTTTTGCAGAATCTGGCTTCATCTATAAGCTTCTCTCCGCATGAAGGACAATATTTGGTCATGAAATCACTCTTCAGCAAACAATTTATTAATCAGATCATCTTCTGACTTATAAAAGTTAAGCTTCAGCACCCTTTGGAGGGTATCAGGCGCTCCCAAAAGTTCCATTGCCTGGTCCCATGGAATGAAGACTTTCTTTGCGTCCTGCTTGTAGCACAGCTCCAATGTTTGTGGCAACATTCCCTTACTTGAGTCAGTGAGTATTACTGTAGCGTCATCAATATTTTGATTTCTATTGATGGATTCATCAGATAGGAGTTCTGCTATATTAAAATTAGTACTTTCATCACCACCCATCAGATTATCAATCACTTTTTCATTATTTTGGATAGATAATTTGTAGATGTCACCGTCTATGAAATAGACCTCGCCGACTTCACATGTGACGTCGAGAAGTGAGGTGAATGAATCGGCTTGTGGATAGACCTCTTCGGGTTCCTCGAATTCAGGAATCACATAGCCTGACTTATCCACAAAGTCGGCTTCTCCTGCAATGATTTTCAAAAGGCGAATGATTTCCCTGTTCTGCTTTTCAATGTTTTTGTTGATTCTTATCAGTTCCGCTAGTTCAGACATGATAATCTATTTAAAATTAGTAATTATTAAAATTTTTTAAAGGACCCTCATCGGCCACAAACTCTCGATGAAAAAATAGTACACAACACAATTGCCGATGAGGTCCATTTTCAACCATCACCAAATAGTATGGGGATTGCCTTCAACAATCCCATATCTTAATATGAACCTCAAAACATATATATTTTGTCATTTAAAGCCAGTACAATATTGCAATTGGAATATAATATCATAATATGGTTTCAATTTTGAAATCAGGACAACAAAAACATGTAATATATAGTATCGCACAGCTTCTCGTCATGGGCAAACTTCTCAAATCCTATGGAATACTTGAGGAGAGTTACCCTTGTAATCAGGACATTGTCGCTTTGGGGATTTAGAATGATTCCTTCCATGTCTTCCGAGAGGACAAAATTGACAAGCATCGCAAGGTTGACCACCTGTGAATACCTGAACTTGTCAGTTTCAACCTTTTTCATCTTCTCCTCGCTTGAAAACAGGGTTGCATATGTCCCTCCGACATTGTCGGTATACATCTGGGCCAGGGGGCCTGAGTCCATCATGGATATGATGCCGTCCTTTGCCTTTGGAGAAAGGTCGATATCGCTTACCATCATTGTCAGAAGCCTTGAGTTGGACATCAGCTCAAAAAGGGCCTCATAATCCCCTATATTTTGGGGATTTTCAATGAATCTTTCAAGATCATCATTTATGGTGTCCTTAAGCTGCTTCAGCTCCTCAGCGGTGTATGCATTGGTTGAGTAGAAGTTGGTTTTAGGGATGTTTTTGATTTCCAGGATGAATTCCTTTGTGAAGACATACTTCTCGGTTGCAGGATTCAAGACATAGCCTTCGATGTTGCTTGTCTTTAAAACATTCTGGTATAGCTCGAAGGAGTTCTGCATGAGCTCAATGTCTTCCTCATCCTTGAAGAACTTTCTGAACTCATCAGGGTCTGTGAAAAGAGGTGTCAGTCTCAATCCATTGTCATCCTCATATATTATGAAATTAAGGGTGAAATCATCCCTTTTTGCCGGAATATAAAGGTTTGAATATCTGAACTCATGTATAAGTCTCAATGTCAGGTCCTTTGTCAGCTTATTGTTGTTTGAATAGATATCCTCTATTACTGTCCTTAGGTGTTTGTGGTTTGTCATCAAAGGTATATTGTTCAAGGAAATATTTAAAATTTTCAAATGGCCTTGCTGTGAGATTTTCTATTATTTTGACTTACCGACTATTTTTCAAAAAGCCCCTTGAATGAATCCGGCAGGAACCTGTCATTTTTCACGAATTCGGGGATTCTGGAATCTATGCAATAGGTCACGCAGCTGTCATCTGCAAACCTCATCCCCCTTCCGTAAGTCTGGACCAGTGCAAGCGAGGTCTTGTAGTCATACCAGTCCGCATCGGCATTTGCCCTCATCATTATCTGCTTGTCCCCCAAATCGGGATATGGCAGCTTATATATAATCTGAAATCGGCAGAGCTCTCCGGGAAGGTCAACTCCCTCATTCATGGATGGCGAAACGAACACCAATGGCTCTTTAGAGCTCTTGAACTTTTCAAGCTGCTCTGCACGGTTCTGGGTGTTGTGCTCCATAAGCCTCGGGTCCTTTAGATTGTCAATCAGATAGTCCTTGCAGGATTTGCTTACCGTGTGGATTATACCCTTTTCGCCTTCATGACGGCTTAAAATGGATCTTACAGCATCAATTGTTTTCGGCGCATTATCGGCGATGCATTTGCGGGACAAATCATACTCTCCAATGGTCCTGATCGGGTTTCTGCTTAAGTCGAATGGGGATTTTCGCCTTATCGGATATATCTCATCTTCACCAATGCCAAGGCATTTGGAAAAGAACTTCCAGTCAAGTATGGTTGCGCTCATGAATATGCAGACCTCCCCGTATTCAAGAAGGGTATTCTTGGCGTAGTTGTCCACCTTGAGGGGCTTGAATTCAAGGATTTCATATTCGGGATTGTAGTCGAACACCCATCTGTATGGGTCATATGCAATGTTTTCGATGAACCTGTTGCAGTCGCTTATTTCCCTTTTAATGAACGCTATCTTTTCAGTCAGGTGTGGCCTCTCCACATCCTTTATCCTGTCGAGTTCGGCCAGATATTTCTCCCTCACCTCATGGATGAACATGAGCCATACATCATAGTCACCGTTTTCAAGCTCATAAAGCATCTCATCGCTTATCTCCATTTTAAGATAACTTGAAAGGTCATCTATTGAAAACTCAAGCTTCAGCTGGCTCATTATGACATTTTCAAGGTTATGGGCCTCATCACAGATAAGGAGTTCCCTTTTTGTGAAGTCCCCTACATAGTTAAGTTCCAGAAACATGTAATGATAGTTGGAGATGACAGTCTTTGAATTCAGTGCAGTGTGCTTTTGGATATAGTAATCGCAGTCTGTTTTCGGATTTTCGCATGGCTCGCCTTCGCCGATGCATTTGCCCTCGTCGCATGAAAGCTCCATATCCCTGCGGCATCGGAAGTTTCCCCTTCCCTTCACAAGGCACAGGTTATTGAAATCCTCAAGGTACTGGTCCTGCAGCTGTTTTGTTACGGTCAGTATATATGAAGACCCGTAAACTGATGACAGTGTGGCGGCGATTGCGGATTTTCCGGTTCCAGTTCCGGCCTCAAGGACAATATATCGATAGCCCCGGCTGATTGCATAAATTATTTCAGATACAGTTTCAAGCTGGTCCGGCCTTGGACTTTTAAATGGAAAGTTCCTTTCGGCTACGGGGCTGACCTTCGAATAATCGCTATATTCCCACATTGATTTAATTTTAGTTAACGGTTAGTATTTAAACATTGAGAGAGCATTTGAAAACTATTCATAGTCCTTGACTGAGTGGATGAGATTATCCATTTCACCTATCAAATCGTCGACTTCCTCAGTGGTGGTGAGACTGTCTTTGACTATAAGTTCGTTTGAAAGGCTGTCCAGCTTCTCTGTAATCTCCTTTAGGATGCCTATTTTAGCCTCGATTTCAGATGCTATCCTTGGTGAGTATTCATCTGCAAGGCTTATCATGGTATATGCGGAATCCCTGTGCTTTTTGAAGAGTTGGGATGACTTGTCGACGCCTGTGATGAAACGTGTGTATGTCAGTTGAGGCGGCTCGAAGCGCTTGGCAATGAGATCACGTGTTGACTTTTCCTTGGATGTGAACTTCTTGTTCAGGTCATCCAGCTGGAGCTGGTAGTCAAGGTATTCCGGAATTATATCGGATTTTGTCCTTCTGGTAGTAATCTTTGGAATTTTCTTTTTCTTTTCGATTTCCTTTTTAGGCCTTTTCGGAAGCTCTGGCTTGACATTGGAGTCGTCGCTTGTAATCTTGTGTATTCCGAATCCGATTGCAAATGCCGGAACCTCAAATATCAGTGCGAAGAGGATTGCGCTGAAGATAATCAGGTTATTGAATGTGAAAAGCCCTATGCCAAATGCCCCAAGGAATATGCAGAATGAAAATATTTTTGTTTTTGACTGCACATATCCTCCGTTTGGAGTTTGCCAATAGAAAAAGAGATGCTTCAGGTCCTTAATCAATCCATAGTCGTTAAAGATTAACTTGTTTGGCTGCGGTTCGCCCTTAATCTTATGGATTATGAATCCCAGAAGGAATGTGATTACTCCGAAAATGGCTCCGAAAATTATCGCAACGGGAATGCTGGGTGATGTGGCATATGCAAAGGCTGCCATGGATATGAACATTACAATTCCTGAAAGCTTTGATTTGGCAAGGATGCTTCCCTGAGGATAGTTCCAGTAAAACATCCTGTGAATCACATCATCTTTCGGCTCTACAAGCTCACCTGTATATCTGAATGTAGTGCATTTGCATTCCGGGCAGAAATTCGCCTCATCGTAAACCTCGTTTCCGCAGTTATTGCATATCTTTGTCATGTTATTCCTCAACTAAAAAATCCTCATAGGTAAGTGTGTTAAGTTCCTCATCGGTGATGTCCTTCTGTGGAGCCAGCCTGTTTGCCTGGGCGGTTATGACCTCTTCAAAGAAGTTCCTCACTGCCCTGCCGTTTGCAAAGTTGTCTGACTTGTGCTCGCACATCTTTTTAAAGTACTGCCTTACATATTCATCTGCAGGCCCGTCAAGGCTCAGGTTGGCCTCGCTGCACATGAGCATGAATATGTCGTAGAGCTCTTCTTCCGTATAATCCTCGAAGTATATGAACTTGTTGAATCTTGACTCGAGGCCTGGATTTGAATGAAGGAACCTTTCCATAAGTGCAGGATAGCCTGCCACGATGACTATCAAATCATCCCTGTGGTCCTCCATAGCCTTTAAAAGGGTGTCTATCGCTTCCTTTCCGTAGTCGTTTTCGGATGTTGATGCAAGGGAATATGCCTCGTCGATAAAGAGTATCCCTCCCATTGCCTCATCTATGACTCCGCTTGTCTTTATTGCGGTCTGGCCGACATATCCTCCAACAAGACCTGACCTGTCGGTTTCAATAAGGTGACCCTTTGAGAGAAGCCCGATTTCATGGTAAATCTTTGAAAGGAGCCTTGCCACGGTTGTCTTTCCTGTTCCAGGGTTTCCGCTGAAGACAAGATGAAGGCTCATCGGAGGCTGTGTGATGCCCCTTTCCTCTCTGAGCTTTCTGATTTGAACCAGATTAATAAGGGAATTGACATCCTTCTTGACCTTTTCAAGGCCTATGAGCTTGTTCAGCTCTTCAAGGTATTCCTCAAGGGAATGGCTTTCCTCTTCCTCCTTTTTGTCCTCAAATTCCTTCGGTATGACACAGTCGGTGCCGTCATCCTCAACGAGATAATCTCCAAGACGGCCCTCAAGGGAGGCAATGTAATCGGAGTACTTTTCAAAGACATCAGGATTCAAATCCCCGTCGACAGTGAGGAAGAACTTTCCAAGAAACCTGTATGTATAGAAAAGCTCGTTGCATGCCTTCACTCCGGTCATGTCGAAGTTCCTGGCGAATTCGTCAAGCTCATGAAGGCATTCGAAAGACACCGGCATGTCCTCCAGTTCGGCATCGGTGAGCTTCATGATGTCTTGTCTTGTATAATATGATACGAGAAGCTCGTTTATGAAATTAAGTTCATTGTCACTGATCACGCCGTCGCCCAGTCCCAGAAAGCTGAAATACCTGAAAAGGTCATCCAGAATAATCACCTCAAGGGAGGTGTTCTGGGATTTTATCTGCGGACAGTAATCCCTTAAAAGATCAATGTCCAATGTCCTTATCAGAAATAGCATTCCTGACAGGTGACTTTTCATATAGTCCATTCCAATCTTTTCAGTCTTTGAGCCGCAGTTCGGGCAGGTCACCTTCGAGTTGTCCAAAACCTTGCCGCAATTTGTACAGATAGTCCACTCCAACATAATATCCTAAAAATAGTTTTTGACTTGAGAGATTATATAAGTTGTGATTATTTGACCGGGAATGCATATCGGGTGGCGTCCTCAAAGTCGGGATTCATCAAATCATCATCCGCCATGTGAAGAAGGACCTGTCTCGGGACGTAATACTCGTCCGTTCCCGGATTTATGATAAGTCCGTCCAGGTCGTGGGAAAGGATGAAATTGAATACCCTGAACTTGTTGGTCACCTGGGCATAGTAGAAATAGTCAAGGGTGTCATGAAACTCTGAAATTGCATCGATATCGGTATATACTGCGCCGTAGTGTTCCCTTCCGCTTTTAGTGGTGAACATGGTGAATGTGTCTGACTCCTGCCTGTCGATTACCCCGTCCCTGGCAAGGCCGCTTATGTCCTCGTCGCTTACGACAACGTTCAAAAGCACTGACTTGACAAGAAGCTTTGAGAGCTTGTCGAACTTGTTGAAGTTGGAATCCTTGCGTATGAACCTCTTGAGGGACCTGTTCTTTTCCTTAAAGGCAATCTCCCTTAATTTAGCTCCGTCCAAGCCTTTGCCGGTGATCTTTTCCGTTGCAATTGGAATCTTTTCAAGAAGCTCCGTGTCTATGCAGAACTCATCGCTCATCATGTCTATGAGAACCCCGTCCAGTTTGAAGTCCTGGACAATCTTGACGAAATATGCGATTTCATTGTTGAATGAAAAGAAATCCTTGGAATATTTTCCCATTTCCTCCTCGCTTGTAAACAATGGAAGAAGAGTGGTTTCGCCATCAATCTCCACATGCGGAAAACTGATGTGCTCCCCGTCAAAAATGGCAGGCAGCATAAGATTTGAAACCTTAAGCTCCAGAATCAGATTAAGATACATATCTTCCGGAGGATTGGTGCTGTTATCAAAAAAATTCCTGATTTCCTTTATTGATGCTTTCAGATACTTGTTTGTTTCACTCATCAATATTATTTTGTCCCTTAAAGTATTTATAAATATTTTGTTAGTAAATGCAATAATGTGAAAAACATGAGAAAATAATGTCAAAATAATTAAAGTCTATTATATCAAATAAAAAGAAATAACATGAAAAGCAAGCCGACAGAAGATGAGATTTGGGCAATGATAGGATTCATAAAAATTTCACGTTCAAGATACAGGACCCTGCAGTGCCTTGGAAATGACCATCTTATGCCCATTGAAATATCAAAAAAGACCAGGCTCACACCTGCCCAGGTGTCCGTAGCCCTGCATGATTTAAAAAAGAAGAAAATTGTGCGGTGCATGAACGAAACCGTGAAAAAGGGAAGGATCTATCAGTGCACAGAATTGGGTCTTGAGATAATTGACAGGCTTGAAAAGACAGGCTTTGACCCCGACAAAGACTAGTCGATAACCTCATGTCCGCATTCCTGACAGAAAAGTGAATCAGGATCTATTTTTGAACCGCAGTTTGTGCAGTACACGTCATCGCTGTAGATGACCGCCTTTCTTGCCTCCAGCTCCTCGGCTGAAATCTTTCCTTCCTCAAAGAGGCTTTGCAGCTCCAGAAGGGCATCGATTTCATCATAGTTCTGGTTGTATATGTTGTCCTCAATGATTTCCTTTAGCGGAACGGCCCTGTTTTCATTGATTTCAAATGCGATTTCACCGTTTTCCTTTGTTGTGATGGTGAAGCTGTTCTTGGACCAGCTGCCCTCCTCGATATCGATGTCAATCATGTCGGTGTATGGGATTTCCATGCCGGTTTCCTCTATCTCGATTCGGTCATGGTGAAGAATCAGGTCGGTTCCTATTGTCTTGTCCTCTTCGTCTTTAATGTTGATCCATACCTTGCGCTCGGTGAATATGATTTCCTTCTGCCTCCTGATTGCCTCAAGGCGAAGGTTAATGGAATCCACGGAATCCTCAAACTCCTCAATGAGCTCCTCTGTGATTTCATCCTCGTTGATGTCCAAGTCTTTTGATTTGAGGAACTTCAAAAATACCTTGTTCGGAGAGCCCATGATGTTTAGAAGGTCATGCTCCTCCAGAAGCTCCTTGTTCCTGTCCAGGGTGTCGAATGAGGAATTCTTGAAAATGTTTTTGAGTTCCATATTTATATGTATGGGATATTCTATAATTAATATTTTCTTATTGCACAATCAGTTTGGCAACAAGATGCCTCTCCATGAAAAGAAACAGGATTTCCGCTTTTGCATGGTCCTGGAACATATTTTTGATGTCGGATGCTGATGATGCCTCATCAATCAGGGTGTATGTGCTGTTTGCAACATATCCGACAGTCTTTCCGTTGTAATCAATGCGTATTGCATCGGCGTCATGCTCGTTTGAAGGCTCCTTTACCAAATCAAGAATGATTCCTTCACTCAATGAGACATGGTCATGGAACTGCCTTCCCGCAATGCAGATAATGGTTTCACTGGTGTTTTTAAGCATTTCTGACTGGCTTTCATATTCATCAACCTTGTCGAACTGCCTGTTTGCAAGCTTGATGCAGACATATGCCTCACGGGGCCTTTTCATCTTCTCAAGGATGCTTGCCTTTGTTCTTAAAAAGTCGCATCTGTCCTCATCATCACCTGTGAGTTTCAATGCTTGATTGATTTGCTCAAGTGGCCTTTGGAGATTTCCCGAGTATTGCTGTGCATTTGCCATCCTTTCCAGAAGCCTTGCCTTGTTGTCCCTTACTAGCTGGGAGCTTGTCTGGGACAATGCCTTGTCATAATAAAGCAGTGCCCGGTTATAGTCTCCCATGTCCTCAAGGATGATTGCCTTGACGTTGTAGATTCTCCAGTTTTTGCTGTAATTTAAAGCCTCGTTGATCTTATCGAGGGCTTCATCGTACCTCCCGTCGTTTCGAAGCCTCCAGGCCTCCATCCTCAATGACTCCGAAACTGATTTATGGGGATGATTGCCATCATCCGCATTCTCATCGTCCCTGAGATATCCCATATAACCTATATCGGGGACACCCACATGGTCTCCCCAGTCTTCAGGGTCCCCAACATGCCATTCATCCATGATTATTTCCTATGTTTATCCGAATTTTACAAATCCGCTGCGCAATGTTTTGCCATGGGAATAAATCTTAATCTTAGGTTTGGCCATCCAATCGCCTTGTGTGACAATTTTTGCCTTGACAGGATAGTACTTGGTTTTATAGGCATTCTTATATGAAACCTTTACCCATTTTGTTATTGCGTAGGTATATGCACTCAATCCAATACCATATCTGTTTTGAGGATTTTTTACAGTATATGTGTACTCAGATACTTTTTGCCATCCGTTATACCACATTTTTCTCATGGTCGCCAAATAGCTTACGCCATAAAATGTTTTGCATGATTTTGTGGTCTTATATTTTTTAACAGTTTTTATATATGGTTTTTTGACTTTATGGGTATAATCTGTTTTTATTTTTAAAGTAAGATATTTTTCTTTTAATATTGCCTTAGCCAATTTTTTATATTGCTTTGATGTGAGCTTAATTTTATATTTGCCCAATTTTATAGGATTTTTAATTTTTACTACTTTAATCCTAAATTTTGAAGTACTTTTTTTGTGATTTTTATCTCCTGAGAATTTGAAACTGCATTTATAAGTTTTTTTCTTTGATGGTAGTTTTAGTTTAATTATTGCAAATCCATTTTTAACTTTAGTCTTATACACTTTCTTTCCGATTTTAAACTTTGCTTTTCCAGTAATGCCTTCTCTATGCCCATTTTTATCAAAAGTATATGCCCAAATTGAATCTTTGTATCCTCCTAATGTAGTATATGATTCACTGTGGGATATTGTTGGAGCCTTATCTATTCTGAATGAGGATTTGGCTAGCAATTTACCTTTGCTGTCAACAATTTTGATAGTATATACCCCAGTTTCCTTAAGATTATTCATAGCAAAACTATATGAATGCTTTGGATATTTGAAATAATCACCAATGTATCCATTTGTATTGAAATCTTTGCTGTATTTTAAGGATTTGCCTTTATAAATCTTAAATGAACCTTGTAAATTGCCTTCAAAACTATAATAAATATTTTTATGTTGTTTATAATATGCATTCACAGGGTTGATCTTTAAATTCCTAAATTGATTTTCTACATACACGCTGTTAATAATAATATTATTTTTTTTCTCATCATTTCCACATTTAGTTGTAATTGAATAAGATCCACTTTTTAAATGAATTTTTAAGGTAGCATAACCATCATCATCAGTGGTGGCAAAATATTCATTACCATTACAAATGAAACTTACATTTAAACCGCTTTTATAAATACCATTATCAGAAACACGAACTTTATACACTATATCCCCATCACAATTTCCAGTAATGTCCTGTGTTTCAAGAATAATATTTGTAACATATAATTTGGCAGTGCTCATAACATGATTATCCTGATAATTGATGATTTTAATTGTATAAACTCCCTGATACAATGACCTGGCATTAAGATTGTAAGTTTTTGAATAGGCAGAGCTGGTACTATAATATCTCTGGGAAATTTTTTCATTATCATTAGAATCATATACTTTCAAATAGTAGTCATATTTATAGGGATAACTAGAAGCAGGTGTAATGGACATTATAATAGACCCACTAGAGCCATAGAACAATGAAACATCAGAAACACGAACAGAATAAGCAGAATAAGGAACGGATTTCACAGCCAAAGTAGCAGTACTCATTACATAATCATCACCATTGTTCAAGATTTTAATAGTGTACACTCCTAAACTTAAAGCATTAGCTTCAATAGTATAAGTTTTTGAAGTGGCCGCAGTAGTACTATAATACCTCTTACTAATCTTTTCAACATTCTTTGAATCATAAACCTTCAAATAAAAATCATACTTATAATTATAAGAAGAAGCAGGCGAAATTGTCATTTTAATAGATCCACTATTCCCATAATACATAGAAGTATCAGAAACACTAACAGAATATGCTGAATTTGGTACAGAATAAATAGACAACTTTGCAATATCCATTACCCTTTTATCATAGGTATTTATGATTTTTATTGTATATAATCCGGAAGTCAACTCATTTTTTGAAATACTGTATGTTCTAGATGAAGATGAAGAACGGCTATAATACCTTTGAGAAATCTTTTCTTCATCATTGGAGTCAAAAACCTTCAAATAAAAATCGTATCTATAAGTATAAGAAGAAGAAGCAGATGAAATTGACATTTTAATAGATCCAGTAGAACCATAAATCATTGAAACATCAGAAACACTAACTGAATAAGCAGAATAAGGAACAGATTTTACAGTCAATTTAGCGGAATCCATCAACCTTTTATCAAGGGAATTTCTGATTTTAATAGTGTAAGTCCCAGGCTCTAACTGCTCGGAACTAATGCTATATACTTCAGAAGTTTTATATTTTTCACCAAGATAATGTTGATTAATTACAGTAACATCATTTGAATCGATAACATACAAATCAAACATATAATACCTATCAAATCCCACAGCTGGAGAAATAGACATCTTAATAGATGCGGTATTACCATAATTATAAGACATATCAGACACACTCACTTCATAATCATCATAATAAGGCAATCCGCTTAAAATATCTTCATCAGGAGTGGCGGAATTCTCTTCAAATAATGTTAAAACTTCATCATTTTCATAAGAAGAATCATCGTTATCTATTTTTATATCTTCTTTAGCATTTACAAGATTATCGTTAGTATTGTCTAGATTATCAACAGCAATAGTTGCGTTATCTGCTGCATTTACTACCGAAACAGCAGATATAGATATAATAAAGATTACTAATATCATTAATTTTTTGTTTAGCAAAAGATTTCCTCCAAAATATTAATTTTCAATTGATATATATTTGTGTTTAAATTAATATATAATTATTTTGAAATTATTATAAAAATCCAAATTGATTATTATTTTTCAAAAAGAATCATATCAAATTTTCAATTGGAGAAATTGCTATACTGTAAGTCTTTATCAGAGCATTTCATTTTCCAAACTGCATATTCAAATAATTCACAATGTCCATCGCAAAAATCAGTATTCAATTAATCATTTACATATCACTTACTCTTGAACTATATCAACATGGAAACATACATAAAGACAAACATTGAGAAGCCTTCAGATATCCTAAAACACTGCAAGTTATCAAATTATTCTTCCCAGTCGTCAAAGTCAAAGTCCGGATCGAATCCGCAGTTCTCACAGTAGGGCTCGAAATCCGACAGGACAGAGCCGCATCTTGGACAAGTCTTCATAAAATCTCCTCACTCATCAGAATTCATCGTCGTCATAGATTTCCCAGTCGGGACTGTCTGAAAGATCTGAACCGCAATTTTCACAGATTACACTTGAAGGGTCGTTCAGATGTCCGCAAACGTTACATGTTATCATTTTTTCACCTATTTATGTATTTTACACTCCTCGTTTAAGTGCTTTACAGTTGATAGTTGTAAGCGTGCATAATATATGAATATAATGGTATAAAAAAGTTATGATAATAGTAATATCAACAATTTTATAAACAATTAGATTAATCTAACAATTATTTTAAGTAATTTTCAATGAAATTATTAAAAGCAATATTATCCACAAAACCTGCACTATAAACAATACCTGCGCGTTCGTATCTTCTGTGATAAGTCTGTAAGCTTGATTCGTAAGAGGATTCCAATTCCTTGTCGTGTCTTTCACGTGCAAGCTTTTTACAAACAGATGGAATTATATTAGAACATCTGTAAGATCTTGAACGTGTTCTCTGTCTATTCGGTTCATAATCTTCTGAAATTGATACAACTCTATAAACAATTCTACAATTTCTTAAGAATTTACGAATATCTAAAAAATCAACATTATCTCTGTTTTTCTCATAATATTCCTCATAAATCAGAGGCAGAGCAATTGTTACTGTTTCTAAAGGCTTTGCCGCAAGTCCATTTAACATTCTATCTGAATATTTTGAAAGAATCTTATCCAATAGGAAAAGTTCATGCTCCAATTCATCATTGTAGTTTTTATTTTTTAAGTTATCAACAACTTCTACCAGAGTGCATTTACTGGAGTTTCTGCAGAGCAGATCTCCCTTAAACTCAATTAGAAAGATAAAGAAATTCTCATCTACCTTCTTATACCAGATAGCATCAGTTGTTTTTGGAGTTATTGATAGATTTCCATCCCTAAAAATATCACATGAATGGCAAATATCATCTAAGGCATACATTTTAAAGTCATTTTCTCCATTTTCCATTGGAAGAATGGATATTCCCTTTGTGTTTTCAGCTATTTCATGGGCTTTTCTATAAAATTGCGGGAATGATTGGAGAAATTCCACAAATAGGGTTTCTTCAGTTGTTAATGTCATTTTTACTCCTTAAACAATATTTTTGCTTTGAGCTTATCCAGTTCATCATATGGACTTGTTAAATTTTCATAAACCGCACCCATGTTTTTAGGGTTAATTTTTTTGAAGTTATATTTATTATTATCCTGTTTTTGTGTCAGATAGAAATTGGTCTCACTTAATAAATCATAATATTGGGAGTAAAGTGAAATAGCCTCGATAAACATCGGACTATGGGAGTTTAGATATATATGAATGTTCAACTCTTTTGCAAGTAAAACCAAAATTTCTGCAAATTTGATTTCCCATTGCGGATGAAGGCTTGCTTCAGGCTCATCAATGATTAAAAATGAGTTTTCTTTCAATTTATTGTTTTGAAGTAAGATTTGAATTATTCCAATTTCCTTGATGCCTGATGAGTTTTCCTGAGACATCGGACAGTCACTTTTAATAATGTCTTGGATTTTTGAGAGAATTTCAGAGTCCGTATTGATAATATCTTCTTCTAAAGCTTCCTTAACATGGATTACATGATCCAATCTCAGTATCTCCAAATCCTTTAAATCCAAAACAGAAATATTATCCAGATAGAATATATCTGAAGGGATAAAATCATTTTCAAATTTAACATTTGAATCATTTAAATCAGTTAGTTCTTCACTGTCAAGCAAGTAATCTATTGATTCATCGTCAATTTCTGATTTCAGATAACAATATAATATTTTAGATACTGTTGATTTGCCGCTGGAGTTGACTCCACCAACCACATTAATCTTTTTAATATTGATTTCAGCATTATTTATTTGTCCAAAATCATTTATTTCCAAATACATGACTTATCCTCCATTTATCATCATTCTGTTATTTCTACGAATTTTTCCCATATTTTTACCATAGCATATGTATCAAGTTTACAATACTCAAGTAAAGCAGTTATTATTTCCTGTTTTTCAGGCGGATTATCTTTTAAGCTTAAAAATGCATTTGATGCCTCATCACCTTTATGAATTAATGATAATTCACTATAATCTAATTCCGGATCATTCGGGAATAATGCAGGCAATACTTTTTTAATTGAATAGGAACCTTCCATCTCTTTTGTATAGTAATCCCTATTTCTAAACGGCACCATCAAATCAACCATATTGGCATTGAACCTATCCATTTCAGGTTTTAAATCAGGACACATTTCACCAATTTCCTTGTTGCGGGTGGCTTCAAAAGCCTTATTATAGACAATTACACTGCCATCTTCAGGCATATCCCTAATCATGCTTTCAGCAAAGGCTCTAATTATATTTTCATCATCCACATCCACTAAGAATTCCCTATGCTCTATTGGTGCACCTTCCTCTTTTATTATATGTAACGAGTATTGGAAAGGAATCTGCTGATATGCCTTTGTTCCTTCCAATTCAGGAATGGCATACTGGCAGGATTCATAATCAATGAAATATAACGGAAAGTTAAGTTCGTCTAGAATACTGTTAATTGCATCCTTATTTATCTTAGGTTCTCTTTCGTATAATTCAAAATCGATCTGTTCTGAGTATTTTGGATTAAGGTCCTCATTTTCCAAATCTTCAAATGAGATTTTTCCTTCATCGTATTTTCTAAACTGTACAGATTTCCACATGCCGCTTATATCAAAAACATTAGGTTTAGGCAAATCCCTTGTACAGTAATCCCAGAATGCACATGAATATGGATCAAAACAATTCTTTCCCAAATGTGATTCAGGAGGATTATCGCTGTCATGTTCTTGCATAAACTCATTGATTTTATTAATATTATCTTTTATTTCGTCTTGTTTTGCTAAAACGATATCAGTTAAATCTTCAATATTGAATAATTGGTTAATGTCCAATTCCTTACCCCTTATATATTCATTGTTTATGTAAACGATACATGCTTTTTTAACATTCAAACCGAGATTGGATAAGACAAAGTATTGGTATGAAACATCATCAATGTAAATGTCCTTGATTTTAGTGGAACTTTTAACTTCATAGATTTCCACTCCGTCTGAATCATTTTTAAGGACATCCACACTGCAGAAATTGTTATCAAAGATAAATGACGCTTCAGTAATGATGTTTGGTTTGTCTTTAAGCAACTCTTCTGTCTTTTCAATTCTTATATTGATATTTTCATCAACCGGAACGTCCTCATAATCTCCAAATAAACATTTGGCAAGTTCCCCTACTTTTTTACCGGTTTCAAGAGTGGAATCATTACTTTCAATTTCTCCACATTCAGGCTTATATTTAGTTAACCAAAGAATATTTATACATTGCACACAGTTGCAATACTTGGATTTTGACAAAAATGTTTTGTCCATACTAATAACTCCTTATGTATTAGTTTAGTATAATTTTTAATATAACTTTTGTTTAATAATAAAAACCAATAATATTGCTATTTTTCATCTTTAAAAGTTATCACAAATACTGGAATATTAAAGTAATGAGAAAAATATCAATAACCTCATTTCATTCATACCTTAATAGATTATCATTTTTTATACAAATTAATCAATACTAATTAATTGAATAGATATTCCTAAAAGATAATATGAGAGACAATATCCTTCAACTTGTAATTTTTTGGATTTAAAACATAAGTATAAAAAAATTAGAAATCACAATTTATCTTTGAGATATCAATTTCTCCAGACATTAATTTAGGAAGTAAAACATCTCTCAATTTATTTAAACTTAAGATTTCCTTTTCTAATTTGTATTTTAAGAAAAGCATATTTTTCGTAAGCCCTTCATATTTTTGTTGAATATTATAAGGAGGACAAAGCATTTTAAAATTAATCAAATAATTTATTTTCATATTGGGCCTAGTAGAAGTTTCAATAGTTATTGCTTCAATATATTTTTTATAAATATATGAGTTAAGATAACCA
Source organism: Methanobrevibacter sp. (assembly GCF_045130115.1). Taxonomy (GTDB): domain Archaea; phylum Methanobacteriota; class Methanobacteria; order Methanobacteriales; family Methanobacteriaceae; genus Methanocatella. Next base: position 37,189 of record NZ_JBGUPC010000024.1, on the reverse strand, counting down.
TATAAAAATAGATGTGAAATCTTAGAATAATCAATTTTTAATCTAATCAAACCATTATTATAAACAGCATTTAAATCTTCCATTATAAATCTATTTAAACCTAAACTTGCTGTTCCTGTTCTAGCAACAATAATATCTCCTTTAGATAATTTATATTTATCATAATTCCCTTCAGAAATATCGGCATATCCCCATTCTTCAAAAGATCTATTGTTAGATAAATCTCCTGTGCGAATACATTTAATACCTGTGTCATAATCAACAATTGGTGCTTTTTTAATTGCATCTGCCCCTGTGTTAGATTTTATTACAAATTCTGAAAGTTTTTTAAACTTCCAACCATCAGGAATATCCAAATCGTTGTTTTCATTAGAAGATACAAATTTTAAAAAATAATTATTAAATAATAAATACATTTGATTATCTAAATTTTTATTTATTTTCCGGTTAACATTAATTTTTTCTTCAATGGCATTTAGAATAGAAGAACATTTCTTCTGAGTATCTAAATCGAATAAATTAAATTCCATGTCAGTGAAATCCCTCTGATATAAATGAGGTATTACACTACCCTCAGTAACAGATTTTATAAACCATTTAAAGAATGGAGATTTGAAATAATAATATAAAAAATCAGTGTCAATATATTCCTCATTTTGATTTCTAACTACAAAAATACCTGATGCAACAGTTGAATCCATTTCTAAATTTTTCACATATCCTAATTTGCCTATAGTTCCATCTTTAGAAATTAAAATATCTTTATCTTTAAGAATTATTTCTGGAGATTCTTCAAACCTTTCTTTTGAGATATAACCACAATCATCCCAGTTAATACCTTCTTCTTCTAAAGCAGTAGCATTAATGATTCTATAATCTCCTTGATCCAAATATTCTTCTTTTTTTAGACCTTTCCAACCAATTCTACCTTTGATGTAAAGATGTTCACCTAAGGAAACTGTTTCAAAATTTAAACTCAAATTTATCCCCTTCCTGTTGAGTTTTCTAAATCACAATTTATCTTTGAGACATCAATCTCACCAGACATTAATTTTGGAAGTAATGTATCTCGTAAATTAGTTAAATATTCAATTTCAAAATAATTGTTAGCAATTTTATCATAAATCTCTTTAAATGGTAAATTTTCAATTATTTCAATTGGTGGCACAACTAATTCTAAATTAGCAATAAGATCTTTACTTAAATTTTGTTGTACTGATCCACTAGCTAGATTTTCAATTTCTTTTTGATTAAATAATAAAAACAAGTATAAAAACAGAGTTTTATTAAAATCATTACAAATCATTGCACAACAAGCTTGATTAGTAGTTGCTTCTAGTTTTAGTAAACCAATACGTGCAGCAGTTCCTTTTCCATATAATGCCATGATAATGCTATTAATTGGCAATAATTTTGCTGAACTGTTTTTTAAGCCTAATTCAGTTATATGCTCTTCACTTTTAATTATAATATTATTATTAATTTCACCAGTTTTTAACCAAGGAACTGTACCATTATCCCAATAATCTGATTCTCCACGTTTAGGAGTGCCTCCATTCTTCATGTCATCTACAAATTCTTCAATTGATTGTACGGACCAATCTTTAGGGATTAAACCAAGTGAACTTTCTTCAACATAACCTCCAAGAAGATAAGGTTTAAAATCAATAAAATGATAACGATAAATAGCTTTAGCTAACCCTTCTAAATTTATATTTATCTTTTTGTTAATTTCAATTTTTTTATCTATTTCACCTAAAACAAATGATATTCTTTTTTGTTCATCAATAGAAAAATTAGGAACTTCATAATTTTGAATAGCTTTCTTATCTCCCCTTGGCATTTTTGTTCCTTTTGCATTTGCCATTACATAACTAAAAAAGTCATCAGATGATAAAACATAATACAAAAACTTAGAATCATAGTTTTCTTTTGATCTTATAACAAATACATCATTAGAACATCCGCCTTCCATATCCGAATACCATATTTTTTTAAAATAAGGACGTATGTTGTTGATTAATATATCCTTAGGCAAATATTTTCTAACTGACTTAGTATCCGGCAATGAACTAGCTATAGTGATTCCACCTTTATTTGAAATCATATTTTCAGTAGAAATATAATTTGTTTCATTAATTTCAGATACTTCGATTTTTGAAGTCATGAACTTAGCAACATCATTTAAAACTAAACTCAAATTTATCTCACCTTTAAAAATTTTTAAAAAAATTCTAAACTCAAGTTCAGAATTCAAAACCAATCTCCTTTAAACTTTGACGGATTTTTCCTTCAAGTTCATTAGATTCTTTAAATAACTCATCAAGCTCAGAAGTTAATGTTTTCATTTTTTCTTCAAATGGTATTCCATCATCTTCTTCAGGTTTAAATCCAACATAACGGCCCGGAGTTAAAATAAAATCATGTTTTTTAATTTCTTCTAAATCACTGACTTTGCAGAACCCTTTCTCATCTTCTAAAACTCCACTTTCAAAATCAGAAAAAGTGTCGGCAATTAAATCTATGTCTTCATCAGTTAACTCACGTAATTTCCTTGAAACCATTGTCCCCATTTCACGCGCATCAATAAACAATGTTTTACCTTTTTGTTTCTTATCTCTGTTTAAGAACCATAAACAAACTGGTATTCCTGTTGTATAGAATAATTGTGTAGGCAATGCTACAATACACTCCACTAAATCATCTTCAACAATTGCTTGCCTGATTTTTCCTTCACCGGATGTTGTAGATGAAAGAGAACCGTTAGCTAGAACTAAACCAATTTTTCCTTTTGGTGACAAATGATGAATCATATGCTGCATCCATGCAAAGTTTGCATTTCCTTTCGGAGGAATTCCATATTTCCACCTAGGATCATCTTGCAATTGTTCTTGTCCCCATTTTTTAAGGTTGAATGGTGGATTAGCCATTACGAAATCAGCTTTAAGTGTTTTGTGCAAATCATTTAAGAATGTGTCTTCCTGATGTTCTCCAAGGTCGGCTTCAAGACCACGAATGGCTAAATTCATTTTAGCCATTTTCCAAGTTGTTGGATTCGATTCCTGACCATAAATGGATAAATTATTTATGTTTCCACTATGATTGTCAATGAAGTTTTTAGATTGGACAAACATTCCACCGGATCCGCAACATGGGTCATAAACTCTTCCATCATATGGTTTTAGGACTGAAACTAATGTTTTTACAACACATGCAGGAGTATAGAACTCCCCTGCCTTTTTACCTTCAGTTTCAGCAAACATACTTAAACAATATTCATATGTACGTCCAAGAATATCTTTTTTATCCCCTTTATCAGACATTTGCACATTTGTGAAAATATCTATTACTGCACCAAGTTTCTTTTTATCCAGTTCAGGTCTTGAGAAGTTTTTAGGCAATATTCCTTTGAGTGACTTGTTATTGTCTTCAATAGCTTTCATTGCATTATCGATTGTTAAACCATTTTCTTCAGTATTCGCTTTTTTAGCAATTTCAGACCAACGAGCTTCCGGAGGAACAAAAAATATATTTTTATAAGTATATTCGTCAATGTCCTCTTCAAAGCCATCTCCTTCTTCAACAAGCTCCTGATATCTTTCTTCAAATTTATCAGATAAATATTTTAAAAAAATTAAACCTAATACTACATGTTTATATTCAGCTGCATCCATTGAACCTCTAAGTTCATCAGCCGCATCCCATATCTGTTTTTCAAATCCTATTTCACTTATATTATCTTTTGCCATTAAATCACCTATGCTGCTTCATCTACCCATAATTCACATTGTGCAATAACTTTATCTAATGCAGATTTCATCTCTGCTGGAGGATAATCATATTTTTTAAGCAAACGTTTTATAGTTCTGCGCATATTTGCTCTCGCAGATTCTTTTTTCTGCCAATCGATAGTCCTGTTTCTTCTTAAAGAATCAGTCAACTCCTGTGTAATCTTGATTAAAGTTTCATCATCATAAAAATCATGGATGTTTTCCGGAAGAGCTATTGCATTGTAAAATGCCAACTCTTCTTCACTCAATCCTAATTTTTCCCCTTCCAAATGTGCTTCACGTAAAAGTTGCGCGATTCTGATTAACTCTTCAATAACCTCATCATTTGTAATATGGCCATTAATATAATCATTACGTGTTTTTTTCAAAAGGTCAGAAAATTCTTCAGCCTTAACAAGGTTTGTTCTTGTATAAACTTTTACTTCATCATCCAGCAATTTTTCTAAAATCGTTCTGGTTAAATTGGAGGATTCCAATGCCCTTACCTTATCCAGGAATTCCGGGTCAAATAATGACACTTCTTCACTGACATTAATGACATTAATTACCCCGGTACTTTTGATTGATTGATTTAGCAATTCTGTAATCTGTTTATTGATTTCCGGCAGAGACAATTTTCCATCTGATGTAACTTTAACAAGAACTGTCCTTACAGCTTCAAAGAATGCCGCTTCAAACCTTTCATGTTCCTTAGCCCTGCTGCTGCACAATGACAGCCATTTTTTAAGAAGCAATGCCTCTTTTAAATATTCCTTTTTGATGTCTTTGCGTGAAAACTCTTCCATGAAGTTGACACCATTTGAAATGATCTTTGACCTTTCCAAATCACTGTCTCCAAAGAATTTTGAGTAATCAAATCCATAGAACAAATCCTGACAAATTTCTAATTTTTCCTGGAATTTAGGATATGCCACCTTATCAACATCAGGATCACCATATTTCTTTTTGTCCCTATCAGTGTATTCACTCATTGCTTTTTTAAGCTCTGATGCAATACCTATATAGTCAACAATGAGTCCCCCTTCTTTTCCTTTGAATACTCTGTTTACACGAGCTATTGCCTGCATTAAGTTATGTCCCCTCATTGGCTTGTAGACATACATTGTTGAAAGTGAAGGTACGTCAAATCCTGTAAGCCACATATCAACCACAATAGCTATCTTCATTGGGTCTTCATCATCCTTGAATTTATTTTCAAGTTCTTTTTTATATGATTTATCTCCTATTATTTCATACCATTCTTCAGGGTCTTTATTGGAACCGCTCATCACCACTTTAACTTTTTCATTCCAATCCGGACATAATTCCAATATTTTTTCATACATTTTTATGGCAATTGCACGCGAGTATGCTACAATCATTGCCTTTCCACTTAAATGATTTGCACGATTGTCTTCATAGTGGTGTACAATATCTGTGCAGATGTCATTGATGATTTCAGGTGCTCCAAGCAGTTCTTCCATTCTGCTTAACTCTTTTTTGCTTCTTTCAATATTGTATTCTTCTGCTTCCTCTTGCAGCTCCCAGTATTTTTCATCAATTTTTTGTAAAACTGTTTCATCTAAATTTATATCAGCAATACGGCTTTCATAGCATATGGGTACTGTTGCACCGTCTTCCACTGATTGTGTCATGTCATAAATATCAATATAATCTCCAAACACTTCTCGTGTGTTTTTATCTGCCATTGAGATTGGAGTTCCTGTAAAACCGATGAATGTTGCATTTGGAAGGGCATTATGTATTCTTCTAGCTGCACCGATTTTTATTCTACCAGTTTTTGGATCAACCTTTTCTTCAAGTCCATATTGGCTGCGGTGTGCTTCATCTGATATTACAATAACATCTTCCCTATCAGTTAGGGAGTCTTCATAGTCATCGAATTTCTGCATTGTTGAAAAGAATATTCCATTGGCTTTCCTGTCATTCAGCAATTCCTTTAAGTTTTTCATGCTGGTGGCCTGTTTTGGGGTTTGTCTTAAAAAGTCACTGCATTTGGCAAATTGTGAATATAACTGATCATCCAAATCATTACGGTCAGTAATTACTACAAATGTTGGGCTTTCAAGAACCTGTTGCAGTTTATTAACATAAAAAACCATTGATAAACTTTTTCCACTTCCCTGAGTGTGCCAAAACACTCCTGCCTTGTGATCACTATTGATGGCTTTGACTGTTGAGTTTACTGCCTTGTTGACAGCGAAGTATTGGTGGTATGCACCGAGTATTTTGATTCTGGTTGTTGAATCATTTGAAAAAACTATGAAATTCTTTAATATGTCTATGAATCTTTGTTTATCGAATATTCCTTCAAAGAATGTTGTGAAATCAGCCCATTGTGTTGATTCATAACTTCCATCGGTTGTTTTCCATTCCATGAACCTGTCTTCTGAAGCTGTGATTGTTCCTGCTTTTGAAATGGACATGTCACTCATTACGCAAAAGGCATTGTAGTTAAAAAGAGTTGGAATAACCTGCATATATTTCTTCAGTTGGTTATAAGCTTCAGATGTGTCTGTATTTTCCCTTGATGGAGATTTTAGCTCACATACCACTAATGGAAAACCATTTACAAAAACGACAATATCTGGTATTTTAGTCTCCTTATCAACTACTGTCCACTGGTTAATAACCGTGAATGCATTATTATCTAAATTATCATAATCAATCAGTTTAACATGTGTGGATTCTTCTTTTCCATCATGCCAGTAATTGACATTAACACCATTCTGAATATAGTTCATGAATTTATTATTTTTTTCCTCAAGAGACCCTATATCAAAATCCTGAATTACTTCAATGGCTTTATCAACCGCTTCTTTATCTAATTGATCATTGATATTGTATAATATATCGATATCTCCCATATAAAGAGGATTTTTATGTTCTCTATCAATATCCGGACCATAAAAACTGTTATAACCTAAATTCTGAAACAATTCCATTAATGCTTTTTCATAAGCCTCTTCATTATAAAACGAGATAATAACCAACTCCTAGAAAGCAATATCCTAACTTAACAACAATATTGTGATAATTTTAGTTTATAAAAATATATTATTAAATTTTACTAAAATAATAATTATTAAAATGAATATTCTTCTTTTATTAAATAAGTATTAACGATAGAATCCAATTGCTCTTTGATCACATTAAATTCCTGATTCAGATCAAGAGTTTTCACTGAAATCTTATTACCACTCATCACATAGTCACTATCCGGTTGGATGCTGTCAGATGTCTTGGCGTAAAGTAACATTCCACCAACTTCCACATCTTTTCCTTGCATCTCAACTTCCTTATTTTTAACATAAGCAAAAATTTGATATAAATTTCCTGTGCGGTGCATATCTTTTCCATAATTTTGCAAAATGTTGTGCGAATAGAACTTGGCATCAATGATTAGAATCTTGTTTTCATACTCCAATGTCACATCGGTCTGCATTTTTGGAAGCAGGAAATCCAAACCATCATCGATTTGCCAGTCTATTTGAGGTGCATGAGCTTTAATCTCCGGATGTTCCTTAATGTAGTAATTCAAGATAAATTTCTCATATAAATGGCTCATTCTCTGGTCATCCAAGAAGCTCATCAGTTTCTGCTGTCCGTTCACTTCAGAGTGAATCAATCCATTAATCACTAAATAGCAGATATTTATGAGCATCTTATATGTCTGATTGTTCCTGTCAAAGCGTATCTTCCAGTTGATTGATTTCAAATCAATCAAATCGACATCCTCAAAATACATCAGCACTTTCTTCAGTTTCTTCTTTCTCTCACGTGCAATATCAGCTTTTACCAAAAGTTTCATTGCTGACTTTAAAATCTGGTTCAGATAGCAGTTTTGAGAAAACTCATCATAGGTGCAGTTCAGCTGCCTTTTGATGAAGCTCTGTGAATTTATTGACTCGGTAATGTTGATCTTGCCCCTGATTGATGAGGTGGTCTCTGTAACTTCAATATAATCCTTCACAAGACCCTGCTTAATCTGTTTGGAAACACCAATTACAAGAATTTCCGAAAGCAAATCTGCTGCATTGTCGAAGCTTTCAGATTCAATCTTTCTATATTCCCTCTCATTCAAGACCTTGAACGCATAAGAGAGCATATAATAGATATTTTTGATATAGATGGTCTCCTTAACTATCATCAAGTACACTTCTCAATCTGGCGGACCAGTTATTGACTTTTTCAGACTCATCAAACCAGTATTCCTTTAAAAGGGGAATAAGTTCATATTCTACAATATAATTTAATTTATCATCAACATCATCAGATTTTATGTTGCATAAATAGCTATGACCTATTCTAAATCCTTCCCCTAATGATTCATCATCATTGATGTCATGGTTTAATTCTTTCATGACTTCAATTAATCTATTGAATTTGGTGTTTTCTAATTTATCCTTGTATCTTTTAAATCCACTCGATTCAAATCCTGGCTTCAAATCAAAGAATGCAAATCTGCGCCTTAAAGCATAGTCAATCATTGCCAATGATCTGTCAGCAGTATTCATCAAACCGATAATGTGGATATTTTTTGGTATAAAAAATGATTCATCTGAATAAAGGAGCTGAATTTTATTTTTTTCTCCCCTCTTATCATTTTCAATTAACATAAATAGTTCACCAAAGATTTTACTTAAGTTTCCCCTATTAATTTCATCAATGATGAAGAAGTAATCATTTTCATCATCCTCCTGGGCTTCTTTACAGAATTTATAGAATGTTCCGTGTCTTAGCTCAAAACCTTCTTTTGAAGGCCTAAAACCCATTACAAAGTCCTCATAGGAATAGCTTTGGTGGAATTGAACCATCATTACCTTATTAACATCTTTAACACCCATTATGGAATATGCCAATCTTTTGGCCATGAATGTCTTTCCAACTCCAGGAGCACCTTGAACAATGATGTTTTTCTTGTTTTTAACCAAGTCAACCAGAGTGTTATAATCTTTTTCGTTAATGTATACCTCTTCAAGGAACTTATCTACACCATATTCAGGATATTGTGACTCTTCATCATCATCCGAATCATCATCAACAAAGAATTCTTTAATGTTATCAACCATTTCCTGATAAACTGTAATGTCAGTTAATGTCTTCATAGGCAATTTTCCATGCTCATATTCCCAATTGCCCTTATTGGTCCAGTTAACCTTTCTAATTTTTTTAAATGTATTGTTTTCATCATATTCATAGTCTGATTGGACAACACCCCTTCCAATAATCTCCCCCATACCTTTCTTAGCAAATACCACATCACCGATTTGAATATCATGTACAAATTGCCAGCATGCATTTACGTCATGTCTGTGGGAAGAATTATCCCCATGAAGTTCCTGAATTTTAAGTTTCAATTCTTCTTTGGATTTATATTGGTTTAAATCACCGGTTTCTCCAAATCCAATGCCCATATATCCTTTATCATAAAATTCATCCCAATATATTGCTCCAATACCTGGTGAAATTAACCAGTAATGAGTTTGTCTAACATCACCATCTCCAATTCCATCATCAGATTCATCATCCGATTTTGAAAGATATGCTCCATGAGACAATTCTGGGAAACTAGAATATTTATCTGTGCTGTTGATTGCCTTTCTACATTCTTCACAAATATGCAAGTATTGTTCAGCCTTAGGAGGTTCTTTCAGAGATTTGATTTCTTCTTTAAACTCTTCAGAAAATATTTCATCTGATGACAAAACATTTCTGTTATTTGAATCCAAATTAATAAAGGTAAAAGGCTGGATCCAGTTTAATGCCATAGTAATGTTCCATCGAATGCCTCCCTGAGGCAATATTCTATCGTAACAATCCATGAATCTTTCACGATTGTCCTCCGAAAAGTTAATTGCCTCTTCAAATAGGTTCCAAATATTATTTATATCATCTTTTCCACGATTTTCCTCAAATCGATAAAAAGTTGCCTTAAGATTATTTACCAATGCAACTCCATGAAATGTTTGTGGAACCTCAGAATCGATTGAAAATTCCTTTTTAATTTGAGTTAATATGTTTATACGATTTTCAGAAGTGATGCTTTTATTAAAAAGGGCAAATACGGTAAACGGATCTATATCATATGGAATTTTATAATTGCCTTCATTATCCCCTTCCAGACTTGGCAAATCCATTTTTAAATTAGAATAAACTTTTTGGATTTTATTAATTAGTTCTTTCCGATCATTTTGGTATTCCAATAGTTTATCGGCAAATTCCATATAAAATTCTGTCCATTCTATTTTATCATTGCTCATTCTTGTCAATATCTCATTTTTGGCAGCATCGTTAATTTTAAATAAAGTCATTACTGACTTTAGTGGCTTTAGCGAAGTTTGTGTCAAATCATCTCTTTTTGTCTCACCAACCCATTCAACATCCCTAAAATGGCAATAGGCATCATGAGTATTGTATTTTTTAGCCAATTCATCAGAGTAATAGTAATCAGAAATGATTTTGCCCACATGATATATTCTACTATGAGGATCATATGAGATTACATAATCCCCAATTTCGAATTCACAAACAAATTTGATTACTTGAGCAGAATTTAACCCCAAGGAGGTTTTACTGGCTTCAGGATATCTTTCCTGCATAAGTTGCTTAATCTCATCAGGATTTTTTCCAGATAAATCATTTAGTTCCCAACCAATAACTACAATATTTTGTTTTTTAAAATCATCAATTAAAAACGCTTTTTCACCTGCGCGAACGATCCACATGTTTGCCATTATTAACAATCCTTTAATTTATATACATAATTTTATTACATTTTAAATAAATAATTTATCTTATAAATTAAAACATTAAATCTGGACATTTTTAAAATTTAAATAAAAAATTATGGGGATAATAATGGAAAGTGAATTATTAAAACTAGCTAAAACAAAAGATGATGATACAAATACTTTTGTTAAGTTTACAGATGATCAAAATATAAACAACTTATTGAATAATTTAGATGAATATCCTCATGCATTCGTGCTTGGGTGTGTGATGGACAAGCAGATACCTGCTCATAGAGCATGGGCAATCCCATATAATATATCTGTTGAATTCGGTCGCTTTGATATTGATTTTCTTGCCAATGTTTCATTAGAGGAATATAAAAAGCTGTTTAATGAGAAAAAATACCACAGATTCAATGATAAATGTGCGGAAGATTTCTATGAAGCCGTGCATAAAATTAAAAATGATTATGAGGGGAATGCTTCAAAAATATGGTCCGATAATCCTAGCAGTAAAGAAGTAGTATCAAGATTTCTAGAATTCAAAGGGGTTGGTCCAAATATTGCCGCAATGGCTGCTAAAATACTTGCAACACAGTTTAAAATTGAAATGAGTGAATACTCATCAATTGATGTTTCTCTTGATGTTCATGTTGTAAGAGTTATGAAAAGATTGTTTTTTGATGACGATGCAACAGATGAACAAATAAAAAACAAAGCAAGAGAAATAAATCCTGAATTTCCAGGAATCATCGATTCAACATGCTTTGATATTGGTAGACAGTATTGTCGTCCTGAAAATCCCAAATGTGACCAATGCCCCCTGTTTAAAGAATGTAGGTATAATCTAAAATCTTCAACAGATTCCGTTGATAAAAATAAAATAAGTATAAGAAAAGATTTCCAAAAAGTTTTAGATGAATATCTGGATGCAAAAGAAAGTATTGGCACAACCAGTGCTCCAATAGCTCACTTCATTACAAATGATATTCCAATACATATAAATGAAATCATAGATTCTGATAAACATTTCTGCGGCTCTTCAGCAGGTAAAGGCAATCTTGCAGAGATACCTAGAATCGCATTTGGAATAAAAGAGGTCATAAACAAAAACAACATTGATGTAGCTTATTTATTTAAATCCGATATGAGTGGAGTTTATATTGTATTAAGAGCTTTCCATAATTCAGAAATTGAAAGAAAATATGGAAAATACTTACCAAATTACTTAAAAACAAAATCTAGAAATATTAGAAATTTTATTAAATCATATGGAATAAACACAGAAGAGTATCAAGAAACAATTGATTTATTGAGCAATACAAACACTGCAAACCTTTATGTCCAAGGAACAATCTATTCCAAATTTTATGAAAAATCAGATATTCCCTCTGATGAAATTCTTGAAAATGACTTATCCAACTTTTTAGACATGTTTGAAATAGTTCTAAATAACTACTCCGATAACATGTATCTGACTGTTGATGAATGGATTGAGGCCTTGGAAGATGAAAATCTGATTGATACAAGAATGCTCAATGTTTTGGAAATAATGTATAATTTTGAAGATCATACTGCATGTTTTGATGATATCGCTAAAGAAAGGCATAAATTAGGATATATTGATGAAAAACCTATGACATATAATTCCCCGATTATTTATACCTCAAAAAGATTAAAAAAGCATTTCAATAAAGATGCATTATATAATAAAGACGATAAAGAAGAATGGTGGTCCAGATTATTTTATGGAGAGTTTAAAAATCATGAAGATAACAGAAGATTATTCTATTTTACAATTAGAGATGAATTGATTGAAGCTTTAGAAAAATATGATAAAACAAGAAGATTAGATAGGATTGAAATAGACATGTTACCTAAAAATTCTACTTCCAAAGTAACTGAAATAGGTTCCGAACCGATTCGATATTGGATAATATCAGCAGGTGAAGATTCAATCTGGTGGGATGATTTCCAACAAAAAAACGAAGTTGGTATTAATTTTCCGGGCACTAAGGATATAAATCTATATAAAACACCTGATGAAATACGACGTGACTTACAAAAAGCAAATAATGATAATAGATCTTATAAAAATATTGTGAATGCCTGCTGGCAATTTGCCCATGATATTCAAATAGGGGATGTTGTGTTTGTCAAACATGGAATTAATAATATCATTGGAAGAGGCATAATTGAATCAAATTATAAATATGATTCTTCCAAACCTTATCCTAAATTCAGAAAAATTAATTGGACCCATAAAGGAAATTGGGAATATGAAGGTACACTCCCTCAAAAAACATTGACAGATATTACAGAGAAATCCTATTTGGAGATTATTAAAAAATTATTTGAAGAAAAAAAATACGATTCCTTTTATGACTATCTGCTTGACAAAGGATACTATTTTGAAAGAGAAACTATTGAAAATTACCTTCTATCCCTTAAAATCAAACCGTTTGTAATTTTAACTGGCAATTCTGGAACAGGTAAAACCAAACTTTCCCAATTGTTTGCTCAATACTTAAATCAACAAGACAATTACAGAATCATCCCTGTTGGTGCAAACTGGACTGAAAATAGGCATATCATTGGATACTTTAACATCATTAAGAATGAAGCACAATACACTCCTGCATATGATTTAATCAAACATTCACAACAGCATTCAAACCCACATTTTCTTATTTTAGATGAAATGAACCTTTCTCATGTTGAAAGATATTTTGCAGACTTTTTATCAGCAATTGAAAGTAAAGAGGCAATTCCATTGCATGAAAAGGAAGAGCTTGAAATACCTGATAATCTATACATTGTCGGTACCGTCAATGTTGATGAAACAACATATATGTTTTCTCCAAAGGTTTTGGACCGTGCCAATACCATTGAATTTGAAACATTTTCTGCCAAAGATTATATGACTGGCAAATTTTACCTTAAAGCACCGAAAGGCAATGTTGAATATCTGGAAGACATATTGCAAGACCATGAAATTAAAGATATGGCTATTGAAGAACTTGAAAAAATCTTCAACAATTACCAATTCTGGAATGAACTTTCAGATGAAATATTCAAATTCCAGGAAATTCTTAAAAAATCCGGTTTTGACTTTGGTTTTAGAGTAATCAATGAAATCGTGAGATTTATGGCTGTTGCATATAAATACGAAAACTCCCCTCAAAACTGGGCTAATTGGAAAAGGTATTTTGATGCCCAAATCAAACAGAAGATGCTTCCAAAGCTGCATGGATCACAAAAAGTAATTGGCGAAACATTGGATGAGCTTTTAGAAGCCTGTGAAAACTATCCTACTTCAAAAGCGAAGCTTGAAGAGATGATTGATGTTTTAGACAAACAAAGGTATGTATCCTTTATTAATTAGGTTTTAAAATGAAACAGATTCTTAAAATTGATACTGATTATGGCACAATTACACTGTCAAGCGAAAGCAAATACTCGCAAAACAATATAACACAAATTGATAACCTTTCGCTGAATAATGTTCCAATCCAATATAATCATACCCAAACAATACCAATTATCTTTAATAAAGCAAATGAATTCGCCAACATCTGTCTTTTAGAAGAGTTAAGATATGACATTTCTTTTGAAACCACACATAAAGATATCCAAGCATTCAAAACTCTTAAAAATTTTAAAGATGATTCCCCATTAACCATAATGGAATTTGAAGACAACTACAAAGGCTATCTGCAGTTTTCCAGTTATGTGGGAAAGACATTTCTGGATATTTATAAAAATGAAGAGTGTGTATTCTCACTGCCGATTGAAATCCAATCCAGAAAACTCAATTACAACAAACACTACCCACAGATGATTGGTGATTTATCCAAATATTCTTCCGGAATAATTTTTGAGTTAAACTCCCCAATTTATCAAGAATTTATCCTTGAAAATGAAAATCAAAGCCCTTATGAGAAATTCATGCTTTTGGAGTATATATTAAGGGAAGAACACCTACCTTCAATTGTTGAGTATCTCTCAAGAAACCTATATTCAACATTGGAGAACGTTGAAGAAGAGGTTCCTATTTCATTTGCGGCAAACATCAATCCAGATGATTTGATTGATGCAATACTTGACTCTGAAGAATTATACAACAACATTCCACTAAGAGTTAATGAAACCAAATATGAAGATACAATTGATGTTGCTGAAAACAGATTCTACAAACACTTTTTAGAACAAATCAGCAATTTGATTGAAGAGTTGCTCACCAAAATCGATGAAGGCTATGTGTATGATAAATTAAAAACCTACGAAAAGGAATTGGATTATTACTTATCTCAAAAATATTTTAGAGATATTTCGCGTTTGGATTATATTCCTCTAAATTCACAGGTTTTACAGAAAAAGGAGGGTTACAGAGATCTTTTATCATATTATTTGATGTTTGAATTTGGTTTTAAGTTAAACTGGAAGGATTTATCTGACAAATTCAAAGGGCATGAGAAAAAACTCTATGAACTATATGAATACTGGTGTTATTTTAAATTAATTGAAATTATGAATGAATTGTGTCAAACAAAAGTTAACTTTGAAGACATATTCAAAATCAGTGATGATGGACTTTCCATTGAGCTTAGAGAAGGCATATTCAAAAGATTTAATTACAATGGAATCGATATTGATTTGTTATATAACAAAACATTTAACCGATTTGGTGATGACTACAAGACCTATTCTGTTGAATTGAGACCAGATTATACCTTAAAGATTTATGGTGATGAAATTTACTTCATCCATTTTGATGCGAAATACAAAATGTATGTTGATTCCGAAACATTCAAAAATGAGGATATTGTAAAGATGCATGCATATAAGGATGCAATTAAAAACACGATTGGAGCATATGTCCTATATCCTGGAAGTAACGATAGATTATATTATGAAGATTATGGGAAAGTTGAATCTGTTGGGGGCTTCGGTTTAATTCCTGGTGAAGAAAAAATAGAAAGAATTAAAAGATTCATTGAAAACATCCTTTCTCAAAAATCAAACTAACCTTACTTTACAAACTTGACTATTATACTGGAGTCTATAATCATTGTTATCTGAATGAACAAAATATTCTAAAAGAATTTACGTATATTTTCATTTAATATAGCAGTTTTTTATCATAAAGTTAGAATTAACATTTATAACATAAAATCAAATTTTACTTTAACTTTTTGATTTTTCACAAGTATATTTAAAGTAAGTTTTGAATAGCTAATATTTGATGTTAATGTTTAATTGAATCTAATATTTCCATTAAAACTCTTTTAACATTTTTATCATCTTGTTTTTCAAGTTCTTTTTTAATAATCTCAACAGCACGATTATCTGATTCGTTAACACTATTCATTAAGTCTATTATCTCATCAATAGTCCCATATGATTTCAAATGTTTCATATCTCGTACAAATACTCCACTAGGAGCTAACATGAATCTTTCCTTAGTAAATATTTCTCTTCTTATTCCATTTATTTCACACAATAAATATTTGAATTCATCATTGCGAAGCTGTGAATTTAGATTAGAGTAATCTTTCCATTTAAAGTGATAATCAAACTTTAAAGTTATGGGATCTTCCCGACCTTTTCTAGTGCCCTTGCCACTTGATTCTCCCCAATTTAAACTGCATTCCTCATTAATTTTTCTGCCATCATGAATAGAGAATTCCTTATAGCCTGCATTCGGATTCGGTTCTTTTAAATATCCTAAATCATTAGTTAAAAAAATAGTATATCCTTTTTCAAATTTTGGACTTTTCATTAAACTTTCCACTCGTTGAATATCCTTTAAATAATCATAACAGGCCAAATCGTTTGCACTTTGAGTTTTTAAATTAAATGAATGGAATTCTAGTTTCTTTGTCTTATATTTTAACTCTATTGGAATAATTTTTTCATCTTTCTCTAAAACTATATCAAAATATCTATATTTATTCCCAATTTTATCGCGCCATTCTAAAAAAATCTCATAATCAGGATAGTTTTCTTTTATTATCCAAGCTAAAGCTAATTGAAAATCTGCTTCGGAATGAAAAAGCTTTCTTTCATTGCTCAATTTATCCATAATTCCTTTCATATCAAAATTTTCCATAAACACACTTCCCTTCGAACTATCAAGATAACATGTTCTTTCATTCAAACTTTTAATTAAATTTCAAAAATTATAGGCACATGATCACTGAAATTCATCCAGTATTCAGGTTCCGGAATCTCTAAATCCTTAATCTTATCGGGTGATGCAAAAACATGATCCAAATGAAACGGTTTTTCTAACTTCCTGTTCATGAAAAATGTTGACTTGCTTTCCTCACCTTGAATCTCATCATTCAGATAATGATAAACATCTACAAGACCCACTTCAGACAGTTTATCCATCATTTCATAGACATTTTTTCCATGAGTCTTGTTTACAAGTCGTACATCGCAATTGAAATCCCCACACATAATCATGTCTTCATTGAAAAACCCTGAGTCCTTATGTTCCTCATAATATTTGGTGACCTCTTTTGGATAATGAACCACTTTTGTACCTTCCATATCCGGATTGGTCCATATGCCTAAAAGATTAAAGTCATCATTCACCTTAACAGGTATGAAATATCTAAGTCCCTCATCGTCCAGGTCAACCAATTCCATATTCACTTCGTCACGGGCAAATATTCCTAATCCCCTGTGCTTATTTGCTCCAACCCAAAAATAATTAGATGCAAATTGCCTATAATCATCTGATTTTGATTCTGAAGGATTTCCACATTCTTGAATAACATAAATGTCCGCATTTTCCTTAATTATTTCCTTAAAAGATTCCTGAAATTTGCCGTTGCAGTTCCAAGTTATGATTTTCATATAGATAGTATATATAATGTGATTAATAAACTTTTAAACATGACCGAAATAATCGAATTTGAAAAGGAATATTATCTTCAGACAATAACAAATGGTCATCTGAGTGAGCTTTTTGACTTGAAGCTCATCACGGCCGAATTTCAATTCCACGACTTCAGGCTTGACGGGCTTGCATATGATGAAAAGGAAAAAGCGTTTGTCATCATCGAATACAAAAACAAGATTGACTTTGAGGTTTTAAATCAGTCAGAAACATATTACAATCTGCTTCAGGACAATCGCCAAATATACATCGACAGATTTAACGAGGAATTCAACACCTGCCTCAGTGAGGAGGATTTTGATTTTAAAAAAGCGAAAGTGATGATTATCGGCCCCAAGTTCACCAAAGAGCAAATCAAAAGAAGTGAAAATCCCGAATATCCCTTTGAGCTTTACCGGGCCACATTATACAAGTGTGATGGGAAAAACGGCTTCATTACATATCGTCAAATCAACGGTGATTTCAATAAAAGGCTGGACATAAAGTTGGATGAGCTGAAAATTACAGAGGAAATGCTTCTTGAAGGCAAATCTCCGGAAATGCTTGATTTATACAATGATTTGAAAAATAGGGTTCTGAATGAATATGATGATGTCTCCATCAAATATATGGTAGATCAGTTTTCATTCAAGGCCGGCAATAATCTTATCTGTGTGGTTGTCTTTCTCAAATCGTCATTCAACATCTTCCTCTATGGGGAAAACCTTGATGATGCAGAAAAAGCAGTCAACATCTGCGAAAAGTCAACCGGAGGAAACGCAAACTATAAGCTCAAATGCAAACCTGACGATATCGATTATTTCATGAATCTATTCAGGCAGGTCTATGAGCAGAAGTGTGATAACATGAAAGTCTGTCCTGCCTGCAGCACTAAAAACAACACAAAAGAGGAATATTGCTTAAATTGCGGTCAGAAACTGATTGAAGATGACCAGAAGGACGAAATATTAAACGATAAACTGCAGATTCCAAAAGACAAGATTATTCTTCTCGATTTGAACTATACCCTCATATCCAATTCCTGGGCAATAAGGTATGAAAAGCTGCCCGAAAAAATCAGCAAAAGGAAGTATGAGCATGAGCTGGTTGACCTAATAAAGGACAACTACGTCATCCTGATAACTGCAAGTCCAGACTATACCTCAGAAGACTCCCTGAAGCATATCAAGGAAAACACAGATTTGAACATTAATGAATCATACTGGAACTTCGGCAAACGTCCCCATGAACTAAAAAAGTACTGGCTTGAAAAGGAAGTCATGCCAAAACATGGATATGACCCTGACAGGTACCTTGCAATCGAGTCCAATCCGAAAACCCGGGCGATGTATGAGTCCTTCGGGATTGAGGCAAGGCCAAAGGGAGATTTCATTTAAGGGAGCGGCTGTCTCTTAAAGATTATTAAATTCTCCCATATCTTTATTCTTAAACAAGCTCTAATATCCTTTTTTATTATTTGAAATTCACAATCCTCACTGTACATGAAGATGAGTATTCATTGACAGAGTTGACAGGTCAAAGCATAGTTAACTTTAAATTCAGAAAAAATGGTGCAAAAAGACAAAGTGATGGTATTATTAAGGATAAGATTAAAATATTTGATGAAATGATGAATTGAACCACCCACCCTAAAAGAGGGTGGGGTGGTTCAACATGGAATATGGAAAAACAGGCTCATTTTTCAAATTAAACCTGCTTCTCAAATCATAATTTCAGAGCATCATTCGGACAATTGTGAACACAATTAAGGCACAATATGCATTCCGTACCGTTTTCTCTTTTTCTGGAATTGTTTAACATTTCAACATCCATCGGACATGCCCTTACACATTTGCCGCAACTGATGCACTCATTTTCATTGACTTTAACTCTTAAAAGTGAAAAGTAGCTTGAAATCTTTAAAAATACAGTAATCGGACAGACATATTTGCAAAATGCACGATTGTCTTTTAGATAAAATGCCAGAGCAATTCCGAGAATATAGTAAACCGCATTTCCTAAAATAAACAGGTAAAACATTATTGAATCAAGATTGGCAACTTTAAAAACGAATAGTGAACATACACCGCATGATATTGCTAAAAATAATATGTATCTGACATATCCCCAGTTTTTCCTTTCGTTTTGAGGGGTTTTATAAGGCAGCAGATCCAATATCATCGCTGTCCAGCAGGCATAGCCGCACCATCCACGGCCAAACAGTAATGGCCCAAGGATTTTTGCAATTAGAAAATGAATAACGGCACCTTCAAATACACCTAAACTTAAATAATACCAAAATCCGGACAGGGACAAGTTTTCATGACCTAAAATGCCAACATAAAAAAACAGGTAACATCCAACTGCAAGCATAATCAGGTTTCTTGCGTATCTGTAATTTTTAGCCATCATGAACAGTCCAACAGCTATTGCAGTTCCGATATAGAGGAAATTGAATATGAAAAATGTGTTGGAAGTTGTAATATATACCAAAACGGAAATAACGATGAAAATTAACTCCATTATTATTGGTGCCTTAATGTTCATGAACAACTATTTGCTGATAATAGTAATTAATTTTTTGCATGCATGCGATTCAAAAATATATCAGAAAAGTCTATTTTCACTTACTATTTCAATTATGAAAAATTAATCTTCATCACTTGTGGACTCATCAAGCTGTTCAGCTGATGAACGCAGAGATATCTTTTCCAAAACGGATGAACCGTAATAAGGCAGAATTACCAGACCTATAATTGTAGCCATCCAGAATGAAATCAATCTTTCAATCAATGTTACAGGCCCTGCAAGTGAAAGTGAAATGCCCGCTTTTGAATAAAAACCAATCATAATACCATCAACAGCCCCAAGACCACCAGGAAGAAGCGGAATCATACCGACAAGAGAAGCGATAATGAATACCTCACCGATGACGATCACATTCAAAGAGGCTCCAAATGCCAAAAATACGACATATACCCTTAAAATCTCAAAAATCCAAATCAAAAAGGACAAAGGAATAGTGTAATACAAAAGCTTTCTGTTTAAAATCAGCACAGACATGGTTTCCTGAAAACCGAAGATATTGTCATGAATCTTTTTTTCCAGATCTTCAGAACTTTTTTTATAGAATCTTCTAACGATTCTGAAAATAAATTTTTCAAGGGCGCTTCCAAAATTCGGTTTTATACATAAATAGACAAGAATTCCCAAAACCACAAGAATGCCTATTACGGACAATACCAAAACAACAACCAGCCAGGTGGGAATCTCAAAGTACAAAATCATTGCCACAATTGTTATTGCTGCAAGAACAATGAATGGAAATGTATCCAAAACCCTATCAGCCACAACACCTGCAAAAGTATCTTTCAAATCATAGCCACCTTCCCTAGACAAAATATAAGCCCGGACAGGTTCTCCACCTCCACGACCTGAAGGAGTGATGTTGTTAACCGCAAGCCCTACCATCATCATAGGAAACAGCCTTCTGAAGCTGACCTTGATATTTACCGCATCATTGACCAGTTTCCAACGCAGAGTGTATAAAAAATAAGTGAATATCTGGATAAGAATAGCCAAAGCTATTAAACCTAAGTTAGCTTTTTTTAAAGCATCCAAAACATTTTCAATTCCAATGAAATGGAACATTACTATTAAAATTATAAAACTGACTATGATGAAAATAGCAGACCTTTTATCCATATTAATAAGTTATATGATATTTGTTTAAATAATTTTCCCATTATCAATTTTTAAAAATCATTCAAATAACTATAAATTTCATTTCATAACTTTTTTTAAAGTCTTATCCCTGACATATTCGGATTCAAACAATTCCTCCGAAATCTTACAGTTTTCAAAATGGATTTTATCTGCATCAAAAGATGAATAAGCCAATTCATAATCCACCGAATTATCACAAAATTCACAGCCCTTAAAAGTAAAGCCCAGTGAAGGAGGGTCATGCGCCCAATCCGAAATAACCGCTCCGCCAAACTTGGAGTAATTGTCCTCAAAAATGCAGTTTTCAAAATTTCCCTCTGCGCAGCTGAAGACCCCGCCCCTGGGCGATTTGTTTGATTTGAATCCTGAATTTTCAGCAAGCAGTTTTCCGCATTCACTATAGGTCACACTGCCGCTTCCATGAGATGAATTGGACATGAATTCACAGTCAGACATTTCAACAGCTCCATTTTCCATATAAAAGAAATGATAATTTATTAAAGGACTTGTCGATAAAAAGCATATAATGATTTAACCTAGATTCAATTATTATGATAGATGATTGCTTGGAAAAAAGAATAAAAAAAGAAAAAAAGTTTAAATTTATTTTTTGGAGCGTCTTGCGACACCCACAATTATTATTATGTTAGTATATAATATTTTACACTAAATCACAAAAAAGCATTGGAAACTAAAAATTTTTCATAGATTTACATGACCCCTATTGAATCACTTTTCAACAAAAATTTAAAAGTGAACAAAACATAAATATATTCAATTCATTGCTTATAAATGGCCATTACACTAAAACATGGCAAAAGCAAGGAATTGAATTAAAATCAAGAGGTGACAATATGGCGGAAACAAAAGAGCTGGTGATTGTAATTGTAGGATACCTTGTCTCACTCGTATCCCCACTTATCGGTGCAATCATAGGTGCAGTGCTGTTCTTCACACAAAAGGAAAATCCTTTCTACAACAAGCATGGAAAGTATATAATAATCTTTGCGATAGCCGTATGGATTATCAGCATAATCCTTATTACAGCAGGACTGCTCCCATCACTATTTTAGCTTATCTATACGATAAGCTCTTTTTCTTTTTTTTCAATTCCTCTTATTTTAAAAAAATAGGAAACCGGATTATCTCATGCAGTTGCCGAGATAATGCCAGATGTCATTTTCTGACATTTCCGGCCAGTTCTTTTTTATCCCCTCAAACAGGGTGTCCAGATATGACTGTGAAGGCTCATTGTATGGGCGAAGGTCATTATTGGTGATTGTCTTCACCTTAAAGCCGTCCATAGCTTCAAGGTCAATGATGTCCTCATACCATTCGCCGTCGCCCGGACAGCGGCCTCCGTTTTCCTCACATGAGACATGCTCGAACTGCTCACGGGTTATGAGATATGCAACTCCAAGGGATTTTCCCTTTTTGGTGGTGTCGAGAAATGAGACGCCCCCTCCCCAGGAGCTCAGGTTTCCGAAATACATGTCAAATGGTATTTCAATGGTCCTGACCGCTGCAGGAAGTGAAGTATCCTTGCAGGATTCACGGTAGGCGCTGGTGCCGTATGATCCTCCCAGGATATATCTCATGAAGCTTTCGTAAAGCATGTTGCTTCCGTAGGAAACGTACCACACATGCTCCTTCCAGGAGGCAATCCTTTCAAGGCCTGAACAGTCCCCAAGATAGACATAGAGGAATGCGAATGTGGCATCTCCGTTCAGGATTATCCTTTCGCACTTTTTCACATAAAGGCTTCCTTCGCCTTCAAGTGAGTCTATTGATGGAATGTCCTCAAGAGGAACGCTGTACAGCTCCCCTATGATAAGTCCGTCACCGGCAATGATAGCGGGATACCATCCGCAGTCATACATCTCATAGCCTTCAATGGAGGTCTTGGCGAGGAATGTGCTGTTGCGAAGAAAGCCGTGGTTTGTCTCGCCCTTCATGAGGGTTCCGTAGACAAAGACTTTTCTTTGGAGGAAGTAGTGGTTTATCGCTCTGATTTCATCCTCATAGCTTTCGCCCCATGGTCCTGTGAACTTGCCCTGGGCTTCCATGTCCTCGAACTTGGCGATGATTTCACCAATCATTTCGCTGAATTCCGGGCAAAGGTCTGCGTGGAGATCAAGGAACTCGTTGAGTCCCGCCTTCATGAATATGTTCACGGCTTCAATCTGGCCCTTGAGACCTTCATATCCGTGGCCTGTCAGATTTCTTGCGGTGGACATATTAAGGCCATTTGAAAGGGCAGATGTTTCCTTAATTGTGAAGGATTCAGAATCTGTCAGGTATGCCTTCATGAGGGTCGCTGTAGCGAGGTATGTCGGAAGGTAGCAGAATTCGACTCTAGCATCGCTTGGGATGTTAAAGGAGTCGAATAGGTTGAAGCTTCCGTCGCCATCCTGGAAATCAATGAGGGCATTGAGGTTTTCAATCCATTGCTTGTCATTGAAATCAGCTTCCTCAGCAAGGAAATCCTTCATGCCCAAAAGCATTTCGGAAAGTTCGTCAAACTTAGGTTCATTTTGTTTTTCGAGTTTAATCTTTTTCATGGTAATGGCTCCTTTTAGTTTGTTTTAAAAAAAATCTGTCCTAAAAACATTTGGTGGATGTCTTTAGTACACAATTTATTATATATTTTTACACATATATAAATCTTTTGGTCAATTAAGTATAAAATCATGAAATCATTAGTGAGATTTCCAATGTTCAACTATATTGATTAAACATAATTTATAGAAATTTATAAAAATTGAAATAATTTTCAAAAATAGTTATCAAATAAAATAAAATTTCACTGAAATATTCATTTGAGGATGGGAGGCGAGCCCCACCCCAATATTAGAATTATCAGATGTCGCCTGTTTATTTGTCAATCATCTAATTCAGATAGTTCAATCAATGGATATAGGTTCCAAACTGTTCAATTCATTGAACTCAGATAGGTAATCATTGCATTCGCTCAATTTAGAATCGTCATTTCCATCGAAATAGCATTCTACAACATAGTATTTCCCATCAATTTCCACTATTTCCAATACTCCCACTTGATCGACAAGAGTATCCTTATATTCTGCTGTATCACCCATGACTGTGACGGAATAATCAACATCATCCTTAAATAAGGTGTCATAATCAGATTCCTTATTATAGGAATTTATGGATAGTTCAAAATCATCATTTTCGAAATAGTTTCCGCTTCCTTTCTCCAAATCGGAAGGTGCCTGAAAATCAGACATGTCTCCCGCAGCCACAACACCAACACCTACAATCAGAAGCACTGATGCTACAATTAAAATCTTTAAAATGCCCTTCATAATTTTCACCTTGATTACTAATCTGTATCCCATCACATATACATTTAATCAATTATTTTGACAATATGGAAAATTAAAGAAAAAAAATTGGGATTGAAATTTGAAATTGGAAGAATTCACTCTTCAATATCCCAATACTAAATAAAAAAATAGTGAAGATATTATTTCAACTTATTTGTTTTATAATTTCGAACAAATTTTTAATTGTGCATTAAATTTCACAATCAAGCAGGAATGTGTTTTAGAATGAAACAATAATATCATTCAGTATATCCCGCAACATTGTGCTTCATTACAAATTAAGTATTGAGAATAACATTAAGTTCCATCTTTTATAACATCTTCATTGATTTTAAATGTTTCAATGAATATTTTTGCTTCGTCTAAACTTTGGAAAGTTCCACTGAAATAATCATATTGACTTTCAAATCCATCTGGTTCAACAATAGTTATATTCTTTAAGTCAATATATACCTCATATTCATCAAAATCATCATATTTAAAAATATAGGAATCATATCCTTGAGAAGTAGGCTCGCTTTCAATTTCTTCATAATAAGCAGTATTTTGTTTACTTTCAACTGTATCACTACCACCATATGAAGCTAAACCCCCAAGCATATTGACTAAACCATCCTTACTACCATCTTTTGCAGGATATTCATAAGAAACCCCTTCTCCAAATATAATACTTTCTACTCCATCCTTATCTGTCAATTCATCACTTAAATTGAATGTAGCTTTATTTGCATAATTAAATTCATGTGTTTTAATATTTGCTTTATCATCATTTCCATCAAAAAGACCCGCAGATACAGCAGTAGCAGATGCTAAAACAAGTACAACAATACTTAAAATCAATATTACTTCTTTCGAATTCATGATAAATTACCTCCATTAATATATTATTTATGTTATTATCTGATTTATAAGTTATGTCTAAATTTAAAATCCCCAAGATAAAATAATGTATTAACAATATTATTAGAGCATAATTCAAAAATTTTTCATGGAGAATAATAGATTTGATAAAGTATCTGAATATTAATTCTAAATGAATTATTTATTTTTTTGAAAATAGATTATCGATAATAATCCTCCGTACTTATTTCTTTACCATTTGAATCATAGTATTTTTCGTATATTACACCATCACTACCTTGGTAGGTATAAACAGAGTTTCCATGACTATCTGTTTCCATCTGACCTGAAGCTTTAACATAATCACCCTTTTGAGAAGAGTAGACATAATCATCACTACTTGAACCACCTGACGATGATGAGGATTCAGATTCAATAACTTCTTTTTCTTTTATAGTTAATTTTTGTGTTGTATTATTTCCAGTGAAATTTCCATTGCCATCATAAGAAACATTGACTTTGTATTTTCCTTTCTTTAAATTAAGATCCAATTTTGCTTTGCCTTTGGAATTGGTTTTTACAACCTCATCAACAACGACCTTGCCCTTTTTGTTTGTGATGGTGATATTAACTATCTCTTTTGATATCGGTGTTTTGTTCAAATCGGTTAATTTTATTGACAGTTCCCCCTCATTTTCATATTGTTCATTATCACTTGTAATTTTAATTTTTGTTGGTTCTTTTGCATTTATTGGATTCAATAACATCACTCCGGCAACAACTGCAATAACAACAATCACCGCAAGTAATATTATCATCAGATTTCTGTTTTCCATAATATCATTCCTAATGTTTTGCTTAATTAACATTGTATAATCATCTGTATATAACAATTCCGTCACATATCTATACGTATAAAGAAGATTAGATTAATTTGACTATGAAATATAATTTTATTTAAATGAGAATTAATTAAAAGATGATTTTTGAAAAGAAAATAGTAAATAAATGAGTTTAATTTAAAATATTTTAATGGCGAAATTTATATAGTAAAATAAAAAAAAAGAGTTGTAGATGAAGATTCACCTACATTTTAAATAAATTTCCTTAAAAATTATTAACTCATATCCCTTGGATGAGAATCAATATAATCTTGCCCTGCATTTTTACCAGTAGCTTGATAATAAGCTGCGGGACTATCATATCCATGAGCCCTAGCATCATCTATAGCTGCTTGTTCTCCTTCACTAAAAGAGCTTCTAGAATATCCATTATAATAATTACTGTCATCTGATGTTGAGCTTGACTGCTGGACAGGTTGACTTTCAACAACTTCCTCTTCTTTAATAGTTAATTTCTGTGTTGTATTGTTTCCTGTGTAATTATCATTTCCAGCATAAGTGACATTAACAGTGTACTTGCCTTTCTTCAAGTCCAAATCAAGCTTAGCCTTACCCTTGGAATCGGTTTTGACAACCTCATCAACAACAACCTTGCCCTTTTTGTTGGTTATTGTAATATTGACAATTTCCTTAGATATTGGAGTCTTGTTGAAATCAGTCAACTTGATTGAAAGTTCCCCACCTTCATACTGCTCCTTGTCACTTGTAATCTTAATCTTGCAAGGCTCTTTAGCATTGCCGGACTGCAGAAACATAGCTCCTGCAACCACTGCAAGAACGATAACTACAGCGACCAATATTATGATAATGTTTTTGTTTTCCATTTATATCCACCTATCATGTATGGTAACATCCTGCCTTTGAATCATAAGGCGCATAAACTCCTGCATCCATTCCGTCAATTGTTTGAGGAATATAACGCATATTATTGGCCTTTGCATATTCACGGGTCTGACCAACTGAGTCCACAGCAGGCCCGCTATCCGGATAATATGAATATCCATCATCACTAAGACCAGATACCGAATCATAATTACTGGTTTTTTCTTCGCTTATCTCTTCAGTAGTGGCCTTTTTAACGCTGACATTTCCTTGAGCTGAACTTGATGAATATTGGCCGTTTCCATTAAATTTACATTCAACGGAATATTTTCCCGTTTCTTCCATCTTGAATGTAGCCTTTCCCTTGGAGTTGGTTGTTATGTCCTCATCAATTACTGTTCCGTCTTTGTCTTTGATCTTAATGTTTATTGTTTGACCTGCAATGGCATTGCCCTTGCTGTCGGTCAATTTAACGACCAATGAATCTCCAACATTGATTTTTTTATCGGCAATTGCCAGATTTGAATCCTCCTTTGCCATTTCTGAAAACACTGCAACCCCAACAATAAGAATAGCAATGATGACGCATAACAAAATTATGATAATTTTATTATTATCCATCCAAACCTCCAATTAATACATATACGAATCCACATTCCGTTTAACTTTTACTTTAATTTTTCCTACATAATCACTATCCCATACAAAATACCTATGATGGGCCGTTGATGTTGTTCCATATTTAGTCCAACCAGTCCATCTGCCGTTGATTTTATATTTTACAGAGTATTTTGAATTATAAACCTGTCTTCCGTTTTTATACAAAGTGGTATCAATATATTTGCCCGGAGCTCTGAAACCTGCAGTCATATCCCAAATTATAGTTTTTACGGTGAATTGACCTGATCTTTTAGTAATCCAATGATATTTAGCATTGGTTGTTATGATCTTATATTTGGATACCGGTTTTTTTACATGAAGATATATTGTGTCAGAACTCTGTTTGATATATTTATTTCCCAAATAAACCGCTTTACCCTTATAGAGTTTGCCGTTTGATGGAGCTACAATCTTTATTTTAGCATTACCATTTTTTACTTTTGCATAGTATGTTCCGCCAGCAATCTTGAATTTAACAGTACCGGATTTAGCCCTTGAAACTCTGCCATCTAAATTTTTTACAGCAATCCATGCATATATGACAGATTTGGTTCCGACTTTAGTGGCCGGAGCATATGTGCCTATATAAGACTTTAATTTCATGACTTTAATTTTAAATTTTTTGTAGCTTGCCTTGTGATTTTTTCCTCCCAAGAATTTAACGCTGCATTTATAAGTTTTTACTTTATTTGAAAACTTTACCTTTTTAACAATGGCTTTACCGTTTTTTACTTTAACTTTATATGTTTTCCCTTTAATTTTAAATTTAGCAATACCATTAACATTTTTTCTGGAACCCTGTTTATCAACAATATATGCCTTTATGGTTCGTTTTGATCCGACTTTTATTTTTAATGATTTGCATTTGATTTTTGTTGGTGATTTTTTAATTTTTATTGTGGCTTTAGCCAATACATTTCCTTTCTCATCAGTAATCATTGCCTTATATGTTCCAATATTTTTTATTGCTGAACCGGCATAATGATTATTATGTCCTGTATATTTGAAATAATCATCAACATAACCATTAGAATTTAATTTGGTTTTATACAGTAACTTATTTCCTTTATAAATCTTAAAGAAACCCTTGAAATTGCCTTTCCAACTGAAATCAATATTATTCTTACCATAATAACCATTTAAAGATTTTACATATACATCCTTATACTTATTTGCTACATACACAGGATTAATGTTGATAAAATTTTCATTGACAACATTTTCACATTTAATTGTTATCTGATAGGTTCCTGCTTTTAAATGAATATTCAGGGTTGCATAACCATCATCGTCTGTAGTAACCTGATATTCCTTTCCATTGCAATTAAAAATTACATTCAAACCAGATTCATAATTGTCATTTAGTGAAACCCTAACTTTATATTCAATATTGTCCTTATAAGTAATGTCTAAATCATTAGATTCGATGTTAATCTTTTTTATATTTAATTTTGCTGTACTCATTACTTTTTGATCATAACTATTTAAAATCTTAATATCAAATGTGCCCCATCCGAATAGATTTGGACTGACGCTATAAGTTTGTGTTACTTTAGAGGAAGCAGCAGTACTGTAATATCTTTGACTAAGCTTTTCATTATTGTTAGAGTCATAAATTTTCAAATAAAAATTATATTTATAGTAATAATTTGAAGAAGCAGGATTAATAGTCATGGTAATTTTTCCAGATGATTCATAATCCATTGTAACACTGGAAACACTAACAGAATACACATTATAAGTTAAGGCATAAACTGATAATTTAGCTGTGGACATAAGCACATTATCCGCGTTATTTATAATTTTAATTGTATAGGTTCCAGGGCTCAAAACAGTTGCTCCTATACTATAAGTTAGTTTTGAAGAAGAAGAAGTACTATAATATCGTTTACTAATCTTTTCATTATTCTTTGAATCATATACCTTCAAATAAAAATCATATTTGTAATAATAACTGGAACTGGAACTGCGAATTGTCATAGTAATTGTTCCACTTGTTTCATATTTTATGGCAGTATCCGAAACACTAACCGAATAAGCACTTGAAGGCACCGTTGATACAGTTAGTTTAGCAGTTTTCATAACACGATTATCGGCATAATTTACTAATTTCATTGTATAGGTTCCTATGGCCAAAGATGTAGCACCAACAGTGTAAGTTTCTGAATAAGTATAACTATTACCAGCATATCGTTTACTAATCTTTTCCGTATTGTCTGAATCATAAATTTTCAGATAAAAATCATATCGATAAGAATAACTACTTGAAGTTGATGGTTTGATGGAAATTGAAATAGTTCCAGTAGATCCATAATATTTAGTGGTATCATCAACGCTTGCACTATATGCATAATATGGCGGTGAATCGCCTAAAACATCATCATTCTCTTCAAAAGAAACGATATCCCCATCAACTGAAGATAATAAATTTTCCTCATCCTGCGAATTTTCCAAAGTATCCTCCGCAATTTCAACAGAAGAATCCTGATTAACAACTTCATCAGACGTTTCTTCAACAGCAACAATATCACTAGTTTCATTATCGGCTGCACTGACTGCAGAAACGGCCAATAATAAAACAATAACTATTGACAGAAGCATTAATTTTTTATTAAACAAAATATTTCCCCCAAATTAATAATATGAATAATATATATTATGTTTAATTTAGTATATATTAGTTATGAAAAAAATCCAAATGCTGAATATTTTATAGATAACTAAGAAAAAATAGTGATAATATACAATGGATTTTTTTCAATATGAAATTGAAACCCAGACCCATTATCCGGCAAAAGCTGATTCCACAGCGCTGAAATATTAAAAACAAGCACATTTCGACAGTCCCATGCCCTCAGAAACGTGCTTATCTACTTTTAAAAATAATGTTGTTTTAGATATTATTTTATTGATTAGCTTATTTAACAACGTTTTCTATACAGAAATTCTCTCCTGTAACATATTCATCATTAATAGGCACCGTTGTTGCATCCGTTTTGTCATTGACAAAATATCCCTCAACAGTTACTGTTTGGCCTTCCATGCCCTGAACCTTATCAGTATTTATAACCGCATAGGAATTTCCAACCTGTATCACTCCACGGTTCTCATCGAAATTAAACAATCCATCATCCGGACCAAGGTATGTTCCTGTAAACCTAACTTTTTCACCACCAATCGGCGCATAAACATAATTTTCATCAACATCCTTATACGGGTCAAAAGGATTAACATCAAGAACAAACAATGATAGGACAATAGCTAAAATCACGACTATAATGCCGAGAACAATTATGATATTCCTGTTTTCCATTAAATACCTCCAAATATAATATGTTAATATATCTGTCCATGCTGACTTAAATCATTATCCTGTTGAGTTTACAAGTAGCAGTAGCGCGACCTTAATGAATCTTGTCCAAAGGGTTTATAATAATAATTCCCTCTCTTCAACTGTTTTTTTAATGAACCTCATAGCATATACAATTCCAACATAATTTCCATGAACCCATCAATTCTTATAATGGATTTATAAACCAGTCACAGTAATTATCTTGCCAATATGGTACGCCATGTATTGGACATATATCATATGGATCTTTAACAACTGTACAGCTAGGGTCATTTAAAATTCTATCCACATATGAATTTGAAGACGATGAAGAAGTTGTGCTCGCTTCCTCTTTGACTTCCTCCTTGATTTTCAATTTCTGTGTAGTGTTGTTCCCTGTATAGTTTTCATTGCCTTTGTAGATAACCTTGACTTGGTAATTTCCCTTTTTCAAATCCAAATCAAGATTTGCCTTGCCCTTGGAGTTGGTTTTGACAGTTTCATTGACAACGACTTTCCCTTTTTTATTTTTTACAATGACATTAACCTTCTGCTTTGAGAGTGCGGTCTTGTTCAAGTCAGTCAATTGCACCTTAAGTTTTCCGCCCTCATATTGTTCCTTATCGCTTGTAATTTTTATTTTGGTCGGTTCCTTAGCATTGCCTGACTGCAGAAACATAGCCCCTGCAACCACTGCAAGAACGATAACTACAGCGACCAATATTATAATTATGTTCCTGTTTTCCATTCAAATCCCTCAGCTATATCTATGAATAAAAATCACCGTCTCTCATGAACGGCTCAACTGGATCCTCACCACTTAGCGCACGACTTTTATCCTCTATGAAATTTCCGGTAGGGGTCCAAAAACCATATCTTCCATCTTTATAACCATATTGCAGACTACCTTCTGTTCTTTCAACATAAGTGTCGCTTTGAGTGGTAGGCTGTTCGGCTACAACTTTTTCCTCTTCCTTGATTTTCAAGTTCTGTGTCGTATTGTTCCCAGTATAGTTTTCATTACCGCCATAAGTTACATTTACCACATATTTTCCCTTCTTCAAGTTCAAATCAAGCTTAGCCTTGCCCTTGGAATCGGTTTTGACAACCTCGTCAACAACAACCTTGCCCTTCTTGTTGGTTATTGTAACATTAACTATCTCTTTAGAGATTGGAGTCTTATTAAAATCAGTTAATTTTATTGAAAGTTCCCCATCATTTTCATATTGTTCCTTATCGCTTGTAATCTTGATCTTGCAAGGCTCTTTAGCATTGAAGGGATTTAAAAATATAAATCCGATTACAGCCGCAAGAATGACAATAATAACAAGCAGAATAATGATTATATTTCTATTTTCCATAATATCTCCCATATTTTTTTCTATAATAAAAATTGTGTAATGCCATGTATATAACAATTCCGACACAATTTACTGACTTCATCTATACGACTCAATATGATTTAATTTATTTATTAATACAACATGACAATATTGAAATTATGCTTAATTAAAAACGGTTTTTTGAAAAAGAAATAATGAATAATTAAAGGATTCTTAAAGTAAAATAAGAATTCATTTTTTAGAAAAAAGATTTAAACAGGTGATGCTGCACCTACTTTAAATATTAAAAATCAAAACTCATCCAAAATTTAATTTATCGGACGCTCATTTTAAAAAAAAAGAATGTATTGCCGAAGCAATTACTTTGAATTTGGTTTTTCCAATTACAATCTTAGCATTTGGAGATTACAGTTAGTTATAAAAACCGCACATGCTGTGCATGAAATTTTTCTCCATCAAATTAAATTCATTTTATTAAAAAATAATTTCATCTAAATGCAAGTGTAAAAAAAAAAGAGATTGTAGATGCAGATGCACCTACTTTATCATTTAATAACGTCCGACCCAATGTCCTGCATCGTCGAATCCAGGCTCATCCAGGTTTACGTATCCGTTGTCCTGAAGGTGGTAGTTTACAGAACCATACTTGTTGTACATGTACTGGTCAACCTCAGCCTGGCTGTACATTGGAGTTCCGTCAGACTTGTATGCGTATGCGGAAGGTTGTGATGAAGATGAAGAACTGCTGGATTCTGCTTCCTCAACTTCCTTTTCCTCAATGGTAAGTTTTTGTGTTGCATTGTCGCCCTGATACTTGCTGTTTCCTGCAAAAGTCACGGTGACATCATATTTGCCCTTCTTCAAATCAATTTTTAATTTTGCCTTACCTTTTGAATTGGTCTTGACCACATTATCTACAACAACATCACCCTTCTTATCGGTGATTGTGACATTGACAACTTCCTTGTCTATCGGATTATCGCTAAGGTCGGTCAGCTTAATTGAAAGGTCCCCACCTTCGTTCATCTTTTTGTCGCTTGTTATCTTGACAACACTAGGATCCTTTGCAAATACGGAATTGAACAGCACAAATCCGATTGCGGCTGCAAGAATAACAATTATTACCAACATTATAATAATTATATTTCTATTTTCCATTATATTCCTCCTATGTAAATACTTTATAACTACAAAATATTTATAAATTGTGATAATGTGGGCAGATGGAAAAATTTCATTTCATTGAATTGTTTTCGCTGCATGAATTCATATTGCCGGCGATGGTCCATTAAGGACGAATATTGAACTTATTCTCAAAATGACATTTATTTCTTCCTTAATATAGTGAAAAACGATGCAAGTAACCACTTACATGCGAAAAACTTTATATATGGCCTGTTTCATATACATTAACTGTACTTTGAAGAGGCTCAAACGCAAAACCCCTTTTTCACAGTTCCAAAAAAAAGGTGAATATTATGGACATAAAAAAAATATTTTTCGCATTAATCGTAACCTCACTGCTCATTGGCGGAGCATGTGCGGCAAGTGTAAACGACTTTAAAATAGATGACACATACAAAAGCGTATATAACGGCGAGTACTATTCAGTATATGCAAACGGCAACCAAGACTGTGGAATTTCAATTTACAAAAACGTGAATGACGATGTTTACGATGACATGGAAAACGATGACATTCTTGAAGGAATCATCCATCATGACGGAAGGGAATACATCGTTCCTGATGAAGACTTAAGCCTTAATGTAGGATCAGACCACATCGCAAACTTCACAGATTTAGAACATGCAACACACGGGGTTTCAGAAGTAATCAATGCTAGCGGCGAACAATACATAGTTACTGTTTGGGCAAAAGATTCAAGCAACATGGACTCATCCAAATTGCTTTCAACATTAAACGAATTCAACAAAAACAACAATGTTGAAGCTGTTGCATTCTAAAACACCAAATTGGGAGTTTTGACTGATTCAACCCACTTCCAGGCAATTATAAAAAGTAAATAATTTAAATCATAAAATGCAATATTAAAGTGACAATGTAATATTGTTAAAATTTTTGGTGAAAAAATATGAAAAAGATATTAATAGCTTGTTTGATTTTAGTTGCAGCAATTGCCGCAATAGGAATGGCAGCTGCTGTACAAAGTGAAGTCAATTTGCCTGACGGATATGAACTTGATGAATCTCAATCCATTGCTAACCAATCCGCAGAACTCTTTGGTGTTGCATGTGACTACAACCGTGCTGTAATGGTAAACGGTGATAAAAACATCACTGTTGATACTTTCTTCCCACACGCAGAAATTACCTTAAATGAAGGTAATGGCTTCGGAATGAAAAACATCAGTGGCACTGAAGGTCTCTTCAAAGAAGTTGATGGACGCTTCATCTTTGTATATTCAGACAACAATCAATTTGTACAAATTAATGCCCCTGAAGAAAAATTGATTGAAGAAGTAATAGGCAAATAGACCGAATCTATTGAATTGAATATTAGTGTTGGGTGACTGATTTCACCTAACGATTTCTTTTTTTTTAATCAAATTGGAATATTTAAAATCCCATCATCCACAATGACAACATCCTTTTTTTGAAATGTCTCAAGAGAAATTATTACTAAAATATATCTATCATAGGATTAAATATTATATCATATTAACCAAGGTGAAAAAAATGAATTCAACAAAAAGGATATTTATTCTACTGGCAATCGCTTTGATTGCACTCAGCAGCATGTCATTTGCTGCGGCAATGCAGATATATGGAGGCGCATTTTCTACAAATGGTGGCCTTGACGATTTGACCTACGCTTCCGTTGATGTTGGAAGGGAATACGGTGGAGATAGTGTAATCATACAAATCTGGTACTCTCGTGACGGATCAATACTCAACAACGGGAACCTGGTTCCGATAACCGTGACCCACGACGGATACGCCAATGTCAGAAGCGCAGACGCATACAGCCTCTTTCCGGATCATGCGAAAGTCAACATTTACAACACAAACCATAACCTCCTCGCTTCAAAGGAAGTCTACCTATCCCCAAGTGCTGGAATCCAAACCTTCGGTTATGGAGACTATGACCACTCATACATTTAAAGCTCCATGAGCAAATGGGAAATCAAATGATTTTCCATTATTTTATTTTTATTTCAATAGATATTACTTGTTTTACAAACCAATTTGGCTTTTAAGCGAATGATTAGGATTCATCCGCTACATCGCACGGCTTGACCCAATCCTTGCCTTTTACAAGAGTCTCGATTGCATCCACTATACAGTGAGGATTCCAGCCGACAACCGCATCGGATTTCTCTTCCAGTTCCTTCAGGACATATTCCATCCCGAAAAACCTGACCAGAAGTATTGGAACATCAAATTCCCTGGATTTTTCAAACAAATCATCAAACATCTCCTGATTGTTGTGGTATAGGCCAAACAGCAGAACTATAACATCAATCTCTCCAAATAGCTCATCGGTCAGTTCATCGTCCTGTGTATTGTATTCTATATATGAGAAGTCCCTTTGGCTGTCAATTCTCTCCTTATAGAATCCATATTGGTCATCGGGATCGTTTCCCTTTGTTATCAAAAGAGTATAGACATTATCATCAGCCATGAAATCACCTCAAAATCGGCAAATGCCGGTTATCCTCCATAGATGATTTGAACCAGTCTTATCTCATCACCGTCATCTATTCTGCTCTCCTCCAGGGCCAGTTCACCGTTCTGTTTTGCGACGATGGTCTGAGCAGATAAACCCAGTTCCTTCAAAAGGTCGTTAATTGTATAATTATCATCATTCAATTCCCTAACTTCATCAATGTCCTTAAATTTTAAATTGAAACTCATAATATCACTTCTACGATTGGGTTAACATATTTCTTTTTTGAATATATAAATTCCCAAAAAAATTAACAATTGTTATATTATTTTGCATCAATATAAATCTTTCTATGGAAATCTCTAAAAAAAAATAAAACATCAAAAAACAAGGTGTTCCCGGCTCAATTCCATATTTTCCAAGTCAATCTTAAAAACTGCAATCCTGCCGTCACCCATATCGAAGTTAACATTGACATCAATCTCATCATTGAAGGTGAATCCTCCTGAGCTGTAATCCAGCTTTGCTCCATATCCTCCGGAACAATCCCTGAAAGTGAACCCTGTATTCTCCTCCATGTCCCTAATAGACTTTTTAAAGCGTGAATCGGCCAGAAGTTTATCATGAGTATGTCTGATGTCAAACTCTTCAAAGGCAAGAGGTCCCATGTATCCTGGATTGTAGGCGCAGACATAAGTTGTCCTGAAATACCTGTGTGCCTTTTCGAAAACAAAATCTATGCCGAAATCCAATCCCCTCTGGATTTTGACAAACTGGCAGTCATTGGATTTCATAAGCCTGATGGATGCATCAATGAGTCTCCTGATTATATTCTCATCGAAAATGATAGGCTTTATCTAAATGATGCAAGAATACCATGACCTCTTCAAGGTCATGGATGAATTGCACTATTGGGTGTACTATCTTTTTTAATTAATTTTATCGTGTTTAATTTTATTTTGTGTTTTTTGGTGGCTATTTTGGCTCTTGAATTTTTGTTCAGTATACTTTTTTATGGATTTTTAATAATTGCTTGGAGTATGAAAAATTGTTTTGGGTTTGAAAAATTGCTCTGAGTTCGTTATTCGAATACTTTTCAAATGCTCTCTCTCATTTTTTATATAGGATTAATTATAAATGAGATATTATTCAATTAAATGTGATTTTAATTGTTGTT
>NZ_JBGUPC010000023.1:0-4209 GCF_045130115.1 Methanobrevibacter sp. | reverse complement strand
ATTGGAAACATAGCATACACCGTACATTACCAACAAAATTTAATTAATTAGACAAATTATTTTGAAAAAACTACGAACAATTCGTATGAAACTTATAAAAAAGTTTCGACACTCTCATTTTGCAACATAATAATTTTTAGATGCGATAATACTCTCATTAGACCAAATTTCATGAAACTATTTTAATTGCAGATATCTTTAAAAAAAAAATGATGATTAATCACTATATTCTATCAAACAAACACTCTGTTTTTTCCAATAGCAGTTGTTACAAGTTTTACATTCAGATTTGCCATATCCATCAATTTTCCATTGAGTTAAAAAAGTAGGATCTTTTACAAAGGGTCTTTGCATTGAAATAAAGTCAATATCAGTATTATTTAACAATTCGATGATTTTATCCATATCTGACCTTCCCCCACCTAAAACAACGGGGATGGAAACATTCTTTGCAACTTTATCCGCAAAGCTCACTAACATGTCTTGATTTGATTGACCTTTTCTAAAGTATTGTGGAGATAAGAATTTAGTAATCTGTAAGCTATCTGCACCGTTTTCAGCAAGAATTTTGCAAATTTCCAGAGAATCCTCTTCATCCTGATACAAATTAACCTTACAGTGAACATGCAATCCTGTTGTTTTTTTAATCAATTTAATTATCTCCAAAACCATTCTCACACGATTGTAAGTATTTCCACCATAATTGTCACTGCGTGTATTTTCAAAAGGATTCATGACACGTGATAAATAAAAATTATTGCCTATGCATAATTCTATTCCATCAAATCCTGCAAACATTATCTTTTTTGCTGCAACAATATAATCCGCCTGAATTGTCCTTATATCCTCCAAAGTCAAATCATTGACTTCCATCATCTGTTTCCCATTTACATTACAGTTGACAAAGCCTATTTGGGCAAGAATTGGAGTATTATTTTCATGGGCTATGCTGGTAACCTCTTTAAAGTCCCGTATGAATGAAGGAGCATTAATATAATCAGTAAAATCACTGAATCTGTCATGACTATATAATGAAATCAACTCGGAGACTATTACGCCAACATTATTTTTTGATAATTTTTCATATCTGTCAAATACATCCTGAGACAGATTTTTACTGGAATCGTTTTGGGATTCCCACAACCCATTTCTTATTATACGACTGGAAACCTCAAGACTGCCGAATTTAGTGTTGTCAAATATACTTTTCATAGTTACATATTAGATAAAAGGAATATAAAAAGGAGAAAGTAATTCACAAATTACCTAAAATTAACTGATTCAATAATTAATCTCAACTTTTGCTTCCTTAAATTACCCTAATAATGGTAACATGTGCTGGTCTTTGTCCTATAACAATTATTGCATTTCAAACATTTGGATTTACCTTCACCATTGATTTTCCAATTATTTAAAAAATCTTCCTTCGCAACAAAAGGCCTGTACATTGACATGAATTCAATATTAGTACTGTTCAGCAATTCATTCATATGAATCATATCATTAAATCCCCCACCAACAATGACCGGAATGTCAACAGAATCTATTAGTTTAGAAGTATAATCTATTAGTTCATCTTCTCCAGATACTTTGTTGGTGAAATACAAAGGTGAAAGAGGTCGTGTTAACTGAAGACTGTCAACTCCAACTTTTTCAAGTAATTTACAAGCTTTAAAACTTTCAGTTGAATTAAATCCATTTTTCCTCTCATCAAACGTGTTGATTTTGCAGGAAATATGTAAATCCAAGTTATCTTTCATTACTTTAACCAATTCCAAAACCAAACGTGACCTATTAAATAAATTTCCACCATAATTATCTTCCCTTTGATTATAATATGGATTGATGAATTTAGATAGGTAAAAATTATTACCTATTGACAATTGAATCCCGTCAAATCCTGCAAATTGCAACTGTTGAGCTGCAGAAATAATATCCGCCTGTATTTTACGAATATCTTCAACAGTTAAATCATTGACTGAAATATCCAAGTCAATTCCACGGTTGAATTTGATGAATTCAACTTGCCCTAAAATTGCAACCCCATAACTATGGCAAATTTCAGCCAATTTTCTTGCCACAGTCATGAAATTCCGATTGCTCATTTTAAAGGAATGTTCACTAAACTTATCATTAGGATATATTGAATACAGCTCAGAAGTAATTAGACCAACCCCGCTTGAGGCTATTTTTTCATATCTATCATAAATTGCGTTTAAATCATCTTGTTGGGATTCCCATAAACCTGTTCTGATGATTCTGCTGTTAAGTATTAAGTCACCGAATTTACATTTATCAAATATGGATTTCATAAAAAGTAATTAGTAAAAAATAGTATAAAAAGAAATAAGTAATTATAAACTTACCTGATATTGTAAATTTTGCGGTATTCACCCAAAAGTTCTTCAATTTCCACATCATCAGAATTGGAATAATTCAATTCATCAAAATAATACTCAGTGATTTCATATAGTATCCTATTAGCCCTAAGGCCTTTAGGAGTTAAAGCATATTCTGTCTTATTATGGTGCTCATCAACAACTGTCTTGGTGATTAGTTCCTGTTCTTCCATATACTTCAGAGTCTGTGCCAACACATGATTACTGATTGTGGGATTTGCATCCTTAAACTCGTTGAAATGTGTCATTCCCCTGAATATATTTGACATGATACAAAAAATCCATTTCCTGTTAAACAAATCTAAAGTATTTCCAATCGGGCAAATATCATTGCTAATCATATTATCTACCAAGTAATTATACAGTTACTTACTTATTTATTAATTAAATCTTTTAAATATTTCTTTGAGGAATATTATGAAAATTACATACTGGAGCGACTTTGCCTGTCCATACTGTTACATTGGCAATAGCAGATTAAAAAGAGCAATCAATGATTTAAATTTGGATGTTGAATTTGATATCCGTGCTTTTGAGCTTGATCAAAACGCACCAAAGGATGTCAAATCCACTACTGTTGAAAGGTTTGCCATCAAATATGGCCTATCAATTGAAGACGCTAGAAAGCAGGTTGCACAAATTTCAGGGCTTGGCCGTGATGAGGGCATTGATTTTAAATATGAATCAACACTTTACACTAACACCCGTGATGCCCACAGACTGATGAAACTGGCACAGGACAAATATCCTGAAAATGTGGAAAAACTGGCCAGATTACTATTGATGCTTATTTTGTTGAAAACCTTAAGCTGGCAGATAAGGAAGTGCTACTTAAAATCGCTTTAGATGCAGGTTTGGATGAAAATCAAATAAATGACGTGCTGAACAGTAATTTATACAACAGTCAGGTTGAAGAAGACGAGGATATTGCATTATCCGGAGGAATACACGGTGTTCCATTTTATTTATTTGACAATAAATACTCAATTCCAGGCGCATTATCATATGATGACTTTAAAAGTGTCCTGTCACAAATTGTTGCAGAAAATGAAGTTGATGATGATAAGGACGCAGACAGTTGTGCTGATGGGGTCTGTAAAATATGAAACTTAAATGGTTAGGTCATTCGGCATTTGAATTAACCTCAAATAGAGGATTAAATATTTTAATCGACCCATTCATTCAGGCAAATCCTGTATGCCCTCTAAAAATTAGCGATTTGCATCCTGACATTATCTGCATCACCCACGGCCATGCAGACCACTTCGGAGATGTCATTGAAATATCAAGAAACAATACAAATTTGATTGTTATAACAAATTATGAAATTTCCATATATCTTCAAAGAAAAGGAGTAAATGCCATTGGAATTAACTATGGTGCATCCGTTAAATTTGAGGATGTTGAAATCAGAATGCTTGAAGCCAGACACAGCTCAACATTTGACTTTGAAATTGATACAAAATATGCAGGGAATCCTGGAAGCTTTTTATTGACTTTCGACAACAATTTGAAAGTTTTTCATGCTGGAGATACTGGACTTTTCTCTGATATGAAATTTGTAATTGGAGAAATTTACAAACCGGATATTGCAATATTACCTATTGGAAACATTTTTACAATGGACATCAAAGAAGCATCAATTGCAACTAGCTGGATTAAACCCAAATTTGTTATTCCAATGCACTACAATACATTTCCTTCAATTGCACAGAACCCTGAGGAATTTGAAAAATTGGTTCCAAACTCTAAAACATTAATTCCAAATGTCATGGAAAGCATTGAATTTTAAAGAGTGTGTTTAACTTAC
>NZ_JBGUPC010000022.1:0-66544 GCF_045130115.1 Methanobrevibacter sp. | reverse complement strand
TGAAAGTAATATTTATTATTACTTTTATATTTTTTTTATAATAAAATTTTATATATAATACATAATAAATATATGTATTATGTTACCGGAAAAAACCAACATCAGTGCAAGAGTTGAAATTACACTCAAAAAAATAGTAGAAGAATCTAGTTTTACACACAAAGATGCATACGAACTTGGAGCTATGCTAATAGCTATCGGAGATGCACAGGAAACCATAACACTAATACACAACAATCCCAATTATGAAAGGATTATGAAACAAAGGGAATACCAGTTAATTGAAGAGAGAAAACAGGAACTTGAAAGGGAATTAAGGGATTTATAGGAGAACCATCACCATGAGTCGAGTAAATTCAGATATCCATTATTTTTTAGATCGTCACGAACAGGAAATCATCAACTGCTGCAGGAAGGCAATGAGCAACAAGGAAATCATAAACTTCCTAAAAACAAAATATAATCGTGAAGTTTCACTCACAACATTTAAGGAATTCAAAGCAGGATTGAAACTGACCAAAGGAGATTTCCTTGAAACACTTCTAGATGAAATACAGGTAATGAAAACTCAAGGAGCAACAGATGAAAGCATCAGAAGATGGCTGGATGAGGAACACAAACTTGAAGTAAGCAGAGCAACATTCTCAAGATTCAAAAAGAAATATCATCTAACAGATAATGACAAAGACCCAAGAGCCAGACAAAAAGACGCATTGACAAACAGGGCAATCACACAAAAACAAATTACTGACAATAACGTTCACGAGGACAATATAGATTTAGCTATTGATTCTATTCTCCAGCAACAGGTCACAGACATTAAAACAGGTTTGGAAAATTTAGACAAAATTACAAAAAATGCAGTTGGCATTGAAGTTGACTTTGAAAAACTGGATCAGGAAGTAAGATACAATGCCAATGAAAAAAGTCTGGCCAGATATTTAATCGACATTACCGAACTTAAAATCAGATATCTGGAATTATCCGTTAAAGCATTTGAAGCTAAAAACAGATTATTCAAAGATGAAATGGACAGACTATTCAAAAACCGTGTGTTAGAGTTAGAGGATAAGAAAATTGAAATCTCACAAAAGGACATTATGAATGAAATTGAAATCCTTGCAAAACAAATAGACGATAACAATGTACAATGAAAACGATGAATTCTATCTCAGTGCTAAAGATAAGGCCATCCTTCAGAAGTGCGTATATGAAAATCCATATATTCCATTCTCTCCATTTCCAAAGCAGGCCGAGATGATACTGGCAACTGAAAAGGAAGTATTGATTGGTGGAGCCGCCGGAGGAAGTAAATCAACAAGTCTGTTAATGAGGGCATTGTTTTATGTTCAGGATGATGCAAATGAATACCATGCGTTAATCTTGAGACGTACATTATCTGACCTGAAGCGTAAAGGAGCTTTAATTCACAAAGCTAGTCAATGGTTAAACAGAAAGGAAATTCAGAATAATGCAAGCATCAAACCAAAGTGGGATGGAACCGAACATTCATGGACATTTCCAAATGGAAATTCATTAACTTTCGGATATTTAAGAAACATCAATGATTTGGATACTTATCAGGGTTCCGAATATCAATTTATCGGAATTGATGAGCTGACACAATTGGAGAGGTTTAAATATATCTATATGAGGTCAAGAGTAAGGAAAACAAAAGACAATAAGCTTCCAACACAATTAATGGCATCAAGTAATCCAGGTAAGCGTGGAAACAAATGGGTTCGTGAAAGATTCATTGAGAAAATTGATGAAGACATCCAAGACAAATCTCAAATCAGATTCATTAGCTCCAGTTATCTGGATAATGTCTATTTGGATAGAAAAGATTATGAAGAATACCTGATGGGATTGGATAGGGTCACAAGGGAACAGTTAATGAACGGTAACTGGTATGCTTCAGTTAAAGGTCAGCTATTCGATGAATCCGACTTCCATTTGATTTCATATGATGAATACCTGAAAATTCCAATAGTTAGGATTATCAGATATTGGGATCTTGCAGCTACTGAAGTATTGAACGAT
Organism: Methanobrevibacter sp.; assembly: GCF_045130115.1. Lineage (GTDB taxonomy): Archaea > Methanobacteriota > Methanobacteria > Methanobacteriales > Methanobacteriaceae > Methanocatella. The sequence goes on along the minus strand of NZ_JBGUPC010000022.1, from coordinate 64,501 downwards.
GACAGATTGAAAGGCAGTGATCCGGATTATACTGCGGGGGTCATGCTTGCTAAAGATCTAAACGGCAACATTTACATCCTGGATTCATATGAGTTTCAGCTTGAGTCAAGAAACTTGATTAATGAAATCCTCAATACGGCAGCACGTGACAAGTCAGATGTTCAATACATTGAACTCGACGGAAGCACAGGCAAAAACTTCGGATTATTAATTATAGATGAGCTTAACCGAAGAGGGTTCACTACAGGAACTGGTAACTCAAGAGAGAATAAAGTTGACCGTGCAAGAAGAGTTTCTGCAGACATTCAAAAGAAGGGAATTTTCCTTGTTGGAAAGGATTCGACCGGGTTCACGAAAAAATGGGCGATGGAATTTCTGGAAAAAATAACTGCATATCCAAATGAAGCTATTCATGATGACTGTGTAGTTGCGTTCACTGGAGCTTATGAAAAAATAGCTAGTGAAACTCAAACCAGAAGAGTTGATGTGGATAGATGGTATTCCACATGATAAAATAATTTTATGTTGTTTTTGATTGTAATACATCTATTTATTATATTAATTATATAAACAAAATAATAAGATTATATTTGTCACCTTTTTGGTTTCAAAAAAATTTAATTAATATTAAAAACAATAGAATATATTGTCGTAGAGAGTAAAAGTGTGGGATATTATGCGTCCTATTGATATGATGGTTACGGATTATAATTGTGAATATTTAGGCTTGTCCAGATTGTGTTTGATGGAATCTGCAGGCAAATCTCTTGCAGAGGAAGTTGGTAAAATTGCGGTTTATACATTCTCAAAACCTGTAAAGGTGGTAATTTTCACAGGTTCCGGTGGAAATGGGGGAGACGGTTTCGTGGCTGCAAGATATCTGCTGAATAGAGGATATGATGTGGATATCTATATGCTGAAGGATAATATCCGCTCAAAGGAGTCCAAAATAAACTTTGAAATCTTGGAAAACATGAAACCGAGACTGTCTCGTTTGACCATATATAATTTAAAGACATTGGATGACATCAACAATACTGAAGTCGCAAAAAGCGAAGACGGTGAATTTATCATTGTCGATGGTCTTTTGGGAACCGGAATCAAGGGAAAACTGCAGACAAATGTCAAAAGGGCAATTGAGATAATCAACCAGTCAAACGGCATTAAGATAAGTGTTGATGTGCCTTCCGGAATGGATCCTCTGACCGGTGAGGTGGATGACCTTGCCGTAGTCCCTGATTATACAATCAGTTTTCATAAAATCAAAACCGGGGTAAGGGGTGCCGAAGAGGAGCTTGTCGGCGGCCTTGTCACTGCAGATATTGGAATTCCATTCGAAGCGGAATATTTTGTAAACTATGGAGACTTCTTAAGGCTCAAAAACAGAGATGAAAAATCACATAAAGGAAACAACGGAAGATTACTGATTGTCGGTGGAAGCAAGGATTATTCTGGGGCTCCCGCAATTGCCGGAATGGCTGCAATAGGTGCAGGATGTGACCTGGTATATGTTGCAACTCCTGAAAAGTCAGCCGATGCCATCAAGTCAACATCTCCGGACCTGATTGTAAAGTCATTAGATGGGGATAAGTTGTCATTAAATCATTCCGGTGAAATATTGGAGTTGGCAGATAATGTCGATTGTGTTTTGATAGGTCCTGGGGCCGGAATCGATGATGACACATCAAAATTATTCAATGTACTGGTTGCAAAAATCAAAAAGCCAATTGTTTTGGATGCCGATGCATTAAAGCAGGTTGAAATGTCATTGATTAAAAACCGTGACGATATAATATTGACACCACATATTTTTGAGTTCAAATCATTTTTCAATGTCAATAAAGATTTAAAGCTGGACATCGACTCATATGACTTCAAAAAGGTTGATGAGAACATCACTGAGTTTCAGCAAATCACTCGCCAGATTAAGGGAACAGTTCTTATTAAGGGCCAGTATGATTTGATATTGTCTGGAACAAGATTTAGAATTAATAAGTCTGGAAATGCCGGAATGACTGTTGGAGGAACCGGTGATGCACTTTCAGGAATATGTGCAAGCCTGCTTACACAGGAATTAGATCCGTTCGACTGTGCATGCTTAGGTGTTTTCATTAACGGTATTGCAGGTGAAAAAGCCTTTGATGTTAAAGGAAATGGATTTTCAGCAACAGATTTGGTGTCCCACATCGGTAGCGTGATAAAGGATGGATTACGTTAAGGGAATATTTAAGAATCGTCCGAACAGGTTCATTGCCGAGGTTGAGGTGGATGGCTGTTTGGAGATTGCACATGTGCCAAATACCGGCAGATGCAAGGAACTGTTGGTTGAAGATGCAGTGGTCTGGCTTAAGCCGTCTGACAATCCGAACCGCAAGACAAAATTCTCCCTGCATTTTGTTGAGAACAAGAGTGCACTGGTATCGCTTTACTCACAGCAGGCCAATAGCATTGTATATGATGCAATTATCGATGGCAAAATAAAGGAGCTTGCTGGCTATAATCATCACCAAAGGGAAAAGACAGTCGACAACTCACGGATAGACATATACTTGGCAAATGAAAAAGAGGAATGTTATGTTGAAGTCAAGGGAGTGACCTTGATTGTCGATGGTGAGGCTAGATTTCCAGACGCCCCAACAGAACGTGGTGCAAAGCATCTGAAGGAACTGATCAAACTTAAAGAGGATGGAAACAGGTGTGCAGTATTTTTCCTGATACAGCATCCTATTGGAAAATTCTTCAGGCCGAATTGGGAAAACGACCCTGTGTTCAGCCAAACCTTAAACGATGCATATGATGCAGGTGTGGAAATATTGGTCTATCGCTGTGACAATCAGCTTTCGGGCATTGAATTGATTCCTGAATCATTGGATTTTGATTTGGGAAAGGGTCTCTCCAATGGCCTCGTTGATGACTAAACTTGCAGCGTCATCATATGGTGTTTCGCTTTTGTTGATTAATACCAGATTTTTCCCGTTGAAGTAATTAATCAGTCCCGCAGCAGGATAAACGACAAGTGAAGTTCCTCCAATGATTAGTGTTTCCGCATTTTGGATATAATCAATTGAAAAGCTTAAAACCGCATTGTTCAACGGTTCTTCGTATAATACCACATCCGGCTTTACAATTCCTCCGCATTCACACCTTGGAATGCCGTCACTTTCTAAAATATGGTCCAATGAGTATTCTTTTCCACAAATCTGACAATAGTTTCTATGGATGGATCCGTGAAGCTCCAGGACTTCTCTGCTTCCTGCCTTTTGATGGAGTCCGTCGATGTTCTGGGTGATTACTGCTTTCAGTTTTCCTGCCTTTTCCAGTTCCGCTAATTTCAGATGGGCAGGATTGGGCTCTGCATCCTTAAAAACAAGATTGTCTTTGTAATATGCAAAAAACTCCTCTGTATGGTCCATATAGTAGCTGTGTGAAACAAGGTTTTCTGGAGTGTCGCCATATTTTTCCAAACTTTTGAAAATTCCACTTTCAGACCTGAAGTCAGGTATTCCGCTTTCTGTTGAAACTCCTGCGCCTCCAAAAAACACTATATTGTCTGATGAGTTGATGATTTCTTGTAATTGGCTAATTTTAGACATATTATTATTTATATTATTAACAAATATTAATTTTTCCCTAGTTTCGTAAATAAACTTTTAAATATGATATTTCACATAATAGTATTATTAACTTGTTATTAAAATTGCGAGGCATTTTTCATGGAAAACAATGATTCAAATCTTGATTGGATGGTATATTGGTCTCTTCCTAAATATAATCCCAGAAACAGTCAGATTAGGTTAATCAATGAAATCAATTTCGCAATAAAGAAGGGATACAAATACATAATCCTTGAGGCCGGAACAGGAATAGGCAAAAGTGCAATTGCCACTACTCTTGCAAACATGTACGATGATTCATACATCCTGACAATGACAAAACAGCTCCAGGAACAGTATCTTGACGATTTCGAAGACATGCTTGTTGAAATAAAAGGTCGTGGGAACTATAAATGTAACTATAAGGGTTATTGTGATTTTTGTATCAAGGCAGAGTATAATCTGCGAAGATGCAGTACCTGCAGGTTCCAGAGCGCATTCAAAAAGGCTCAGGAGGCCAAGAATGTCATAACAAACTATGATTTCCTGTACTATGCAGGTGTGGCCAATCCTATTTTGGATTCCAGGGAATTGCTGATTTTGGATGAGGCCCATAATCTGGAGCGTAAGATGCTTATGCTGTCATCTTCAGAGCTTGACCGTGAATACATATCAACCAAATTCGGTATTGATATTTTCGAGCCGATAATGCACGGGACCAAATCAATCAATGATTTGAAAAGAAACCCCGAGTACTGGACAAGGCTGTGCGATGACCTGATTAAGGAATGCAAAAAAAGGATTAAGAAGATTGAGGGGGATGCCAATAAAACCGTTCAGGTCACTTTGGATGAGTTTGAAAGTGACCCTTCAAAATATTCTAATTTTGACTATGTGGAAAAGCAGAATCTTGAACAGGATATTCAATCATTCAATTCAATCGCTTTGGGTTTGGTACACAAGGAACTGATTATTGATTTGCCTGGCAAAGATAGCATATTGAGCAATCAGATGGATATTTCTGCTGAGTTCAAGCCATATTCAGTTGTCGATGATACACAAAATCTTTTAAGCATGGGCAATGTCTGCATATTCTTGACTGGAACTTTGGGAAGCAAAGACAAGTTCTGCGAGTGGAACAACATCAATCCTGATGAAACCTATTATATCTATGAGAAATCTCCTTTTGATGTGGCAAACAGGCCAATCTATACTGATTTTGTTGGTCGGATGAGCGGCAGAAGAAGAGGAAAGATTCCAAACTGGAAAAATCCAAGGGCCATCAAAAAAATCAGGGAGCTTTTGGATAAGCACTCAAACGAAAAGGGTGTTATCCACACCTCAAGCAATGAACAGGCGTTCTGGATTATGGAACAGCTGAAGGATTATCCCCTGGTGTTTGTTGGCGGTGGAGATAGGAATGTCGTTCTAAAGGACTTTACACAATCAAAGGAGAATCTGGTTCTTATAGGGGCTTCCATAAAGGATGGCGTGGACTTCAAGGGCGATTTGTGTCGCTTCCAAATTGTTTTTAAGATTCCTTATCCCCAGTTAAATGAGCAGGTCAAGTACAGAAGGGACCTTGATCCAAAATGGTTCTACTACCAGACTGTTATGGCATTGATGCAGGCTTATGGGCGTGGAATACGTGATATGGACGACTGGTGTGTAATGTATATAATAGATTCCAGCTTTAAACAGCTGTTCGAGTATAACCGTGGATTTTTCAATGAATATTTCACTGAAGCGGTTCAAAAAAAGAAGTAAAGTGATAGCATAAAGCTATCTGTTTAATTTTTGGTAATTTGCAGCTTGAAGACCGTGGTATTTAATCATACCTTCAACTTCGCTTTGCTCGGTTTCCTTGTCTTCAAATGTAATTTGTTCGATGCTGTGTAAGCTGAATGGAGATTTTCTGATAATAGGTTGGATTGAACCTTTGAACAGTTTCATTACGACTTCTCCACTTACTCTTTCTTGCATCTTGTCGATTGCTTGGTCGAGGTCTTCTCTTAATGGTTCTTGCCAGAGTGCTCTGTAGACCAAATCAGCATATAATGTTGACATGTATTCTGCGAATCTTAGCTCATCGGTTGTCAATACCAATTCCTCTAAGGCTTCGTGTGCAGCGATTAGCAATTTTGCACCAGGGGTTTCATAGATTTCTCTGCTTTTAAGACCAATCATTCTGTTTTCAATGGTGTCCACTCTACCGAGAGCGTTGTTTCCGGCAATTTCATTTGCCTTTTCAATCAATTGAACCAATGGCATCATTTCGCCGTTTATAGCTACTGGAATACCTTCTTCAAATTCGATGGATACCTTTTCAGGTTCATCATTTGCATCTTCCCAGGATTTGGTCCATTCGTAGATGTCTTCAGGAGGTTCGTTTGCAGGATCTTCCAATACGTCTCCTTCAATTGCTCTTCCCCAGAGGTTTTCGTCAATACTGTAAATTTTATCGTAGCTTAATTCGATTCCTTTGGATTCAGCATATGCCTTTTCCTCGGTTCTTGTCAGATTCATTTCTCTGATTGGTGCGACAATGTCCAAGTCAGACATTGCAAGAATGACGGCTTCGAATCTGAACTGGTCGTTTCCTTTTCCGGTACAGCCGTGTGCGATTGCGACTGCCCCTTCTTTTTCAGCTACTTCTATAATTTTTTGTGCAATTAATGGTCTTGCAAGTGCAGTACTTAATGGATATCCTTCGTATTCTGCATTTGCCTTGATTCCACGTGAGATGTATTCGTTTGCAAATTCTTCTTTGGCGTCTATGTTGTAGTGTTTGAGGCCACCGATTTTTGCGGCCATGGTTTTTGCTTTTTCCATTTCTTCTTCGCCCTGTCCTACATCTACGCATGCAGTAATTACTTCATAGTCATATTTTTCTTCTAATAATTTAACGCAGACAGAGGTGTCTAAACCTCCGCTGAATGCTAAAACTACTTTATCAGTCATAATTAATCACCGTAATAAGAATGAAATTCATTAATATTTATATTTTTAATAGTATTTAATAATTATTCTAAAAAAAGTTGACAGAAGAAAAACTCTTAATTGAGGAATAATTGAGGTTGAAAGTTATATGTGTGGTAATATGGAAACCCCCCAATTAAGAGTATGGAGGAATGTGTTCATCCTTGATTATAGTTAGGTTTTCATTATATAAAGTTTAGGTATACCTAAACTTTTACCAGAAGGTCTTGATCTTCGCAGAATTTTATCAGTCTTGCATATGTCGGATTTGTTATTAGGGTATCTATGTTGCCGATGATGATTAGCTTACGTTTGGCACGGGTTATTGCAACATTCAATCGTCTTAAATCGCTTAAAAATCCTATATTTCCATGGTTATTGCTTCTAACAGTTGAGATTATGATGATTTCCTTTTCCCTTCCCTGGAAACCGTCAACGGTTTTTACTTCAATTGGAGTGTTTTCCTGAATTAACTTGACCTGATCGGCGTATGGGCTGATTATTCCGATGTCCTCTTCGCCCACTCCATCATTCAGGTAGTCATTGGCAATTTTTATTGCGATTTCGGCTTCAATCTCATTGATGATTGATTTGGAATCCTTCAGGTGTCTTTCCCGGTTGTCTAAAATATTTGAGGTATCAATGAACAGCAGTGCCTCTTCGTCCTGATGGGAATCCAAGATATCCTTGATGTTTATGTCATCCACGCTTGAATCGCTTTTAAGGCCGTTATTGTAAAACTCCTCATTTGGAAACTTCATTAGCAGACTGTTCATACGGTATTGTATATCTAATAATTGTGATTTGAATGGATACATTCTGATTAGCTCTTCAAACAATGTTTTTGACAATGCTCCTGCTCGGTCGCTGATTATTGTTGGAGGGAGCTGCTTGTGGTCTCCTGCAAGTATGAACCTGTGGGCTTTTGCAATTGGAATCAGTACGCTTGGGATTGTGGCCTGTGAAGCTTCATCAATGATTGCAACATCAAACTTGACTCTTGCAATGGCTTCAAGGGCAGATGATGAGTTTGTGGCCAGTATCACATCGCTTGTGTCGATGATGTCCTTAATCATTCTGTTTTCAATCCTTTTTATCTCGTCATGGGCCTCATCGATTTCCTGATTGATTTCAATCCATTTTGCCATTGATTTCATCTTGTCAGAGCTTATTCCACGTCCACCTTTGCCTTTTGAAGCCATATGGAGAATGTCATAGTCACCATAGCCTCTGCGGTACTGAGGTGTCGGTTTTGTGTGAACTTTGCGTTTTTCAATCAGATTGTCAATCTTTTTGTGAATCTTTTTGATTTTCTTGTTCAGCTTGTGGTTTTCAGCCTTGTATGCAAGTGTTTGTGTGATGTTGTGCTTTGAAACCCTTTGGGGATGTCCAAGCCTTGTAAGGGTCAATTTTTTGTTGTTCATCAGTCTTTCCAAAATGTTGTCAACGGCGGCATTGCTTTCTGCAGTTGCCAATACCTTATGTCCTTGCCTTGTTTCCTGTGAGATTAATTCAACCAAGGTCCTTGTTTTTCCGGTTCCGAATGGTCCATGTATCAGAAAGAAATTTTCACATGAAAGTGCATTTTCGATAGCCTTCTTTTGTGAATCGTTGAGGTTTTCATCGATATATGCGATATAGGGCACATCACGGTTCTTTTTAGGATTTCTCTCATTCAAAATGTATTCTAAGGCATTTTTGCCCTTTAGGCTCAAATGATTCAGATTGTCTTCCATTCGTCTGAAGGTGATGTCATTGGCATACAGGTCAAGCCTGACCTTCTTTTTGATTGCCCATTTTGGGACTCGCTTGTCAAAGGCAACCTTGATGAACCGGGCTCCCTTCTCAGTGACTGTGCCGGTCAGATCGCTTCTTAATGGATTGTCGGTACTTACCAATACCATGTCTCCGACTGATATTTCTGTATCGATTACCTCAGACCTTCCGAACTGAACTATCTGCATGCCCAATTCCTTACCTAAACTTTTTCCTTTGACTTTATTTATTGCCCTTCCAAGTTCTTCCCTTTTCTGGCCGGACATTGTGCTTATTTCACGTGTCATCAGGTCAATTTCGGCATCTCTTTCATAATTGATGAGTGTTATCAGGTTTTTTATATATTTCTTCATTTTCATACTTATTTTTAAATAAGAGTTTCACTGTATATTTAATTATGCTTTTCAAAAAAATTGAGGAATTTGGAAATCTTGAAATGGCTTACATTTCCGATTTTTCAGGAGGTTATGTTTCACGAAATAAGGCGATCCTGGATAATTTGGAATTAAACAGATTTACTCAATTTGTACTTGAAAAATGTATTTTTGGAACTCCTATCTTCAAATTAGGCAATAAAGGCAATAGCATATTAGTTTTATCGGGAATTCATGGAAATGAACTGCCTCCGCAAGTTGCCAATATGAAATTTTTTAATGAAATGTTATATGAAGATTTAAATCACACTTTATATTTTATTCCATTTGCAGCGCCCAAATCCACTATGGACAATCGAAGAACATTAAATTCAATGGATTTAAATCGTTCAGCCCATATTAAAAACTCCCTAAGCAATTTAATTGTTCAGGCGGTTGAAAATTTGGACATAAGTTTTGTTGGGGATTTCCATTCAACTTCTTTCAATTCAAATCCTGGCATAGAGTCCATATTTTCATCAAAGTCTCCCTGTGCTGAAAGCTATTTGATTGCAAATTACATTTCACAGGATACTGGCTGTGAAGTTTTGTCTGTTGACTTTGCGGGCTCTTATTATAAAGGAGCAGTTGAGGATGTTTGTAATCTAAAGGGTGTTCCTGCCATCACTGGTGAAGTTGTATGTCCATTTGCCAATATAGGTAAGGGAACGGTTGAAAGGTCATATGCCCAAATCGTGAGTTTTTTGGAATATTTCGGAATCTAAAATTATATGAATAATTTTTAGAAATTTTTATAAGGCTATAATCAACAAGAAGGGTAAAGCCATATTTAAAATCAAAAAACTCAATAAAAAAGGAACATTCAAAGCAAAAATCAGATTCAAAGGAGATAAAATATATAAAGCCTCCAGAAAAACGATAAAAATTAAAGTTAAATAAGAATCTTGAATCAATCCAGGTCTTTGTCTGACGCATATTTTCTGGGAGCATTAGTTTTCAAATGCTCTCTCATTAATCTTTTAAATATGGACATTCTATTTTTAACTAAGGTGATTAAAATGTCGTCTTATAAGGGTCATTCAATATTTGCAGTTCTACTTTCGTTGATGTTTTTTCACAATCCTCTAACAATTGCTTTAACATTAATCGGTGCAAATATTCCTGATTTTGACCATGAGTTCAAGCAGGAAAACGTTTATAGGATGATCATTTTGGGATTAATAGTGTTCATTTCACTTTATATCCTTAAATTACCTTATTATATCGGTTTGATTATTGTTTTTTTAGGTGTAACGTTCTATTTTTCAGAACATCGAAGTTTTACTCATTCCATTTTCGGCGCTTTGACATTGGCTTCTGCTGTCAGCCTGATATTGATTTGGGCGTTTCAGCTAACTACATTCTTAACCGTTTTGGAAAACCATTATATGGTAATGGCAATTCTAATCGCTCTTATAAGCTTTCTGTTTTTAAACAAGAAAGTTTTGATGGTTTTTCTGCCATTGTTTTTCATTAGCCTATTTGTTCTTCCCACATTTGAGGTTTCATACATCGAAATTGTTTTAAGCCTGTTTTTGGGATTGTTATCTCATATAATTCTTGATTCATTCACTCCGGCAGGAATTAAGATATTTGCCCCATTGTCTTCTAAAAAGGTATATAGGAATTTTGGAGTGGGCATTATATTCCTGCTGATATTCTTATCAATATTATATCATATTCCCTTATTGTTTGAACTGTATGGTCAATATATTTTGGGAAACTAGAAATTGCCGCAGACAAAGAACAGCCCGGAATTTTTAATCCATAGGCAGAATCTTGAAACGATATACAATATTGGAAGTTCTATCAGTGGTCCAATTACCAGTGCCATCGCTATCAGTTCATGACCTGGGAATGAATTGATTGCTATTGCTAAAGCTAACGGGGAATTTCTGGCCAGTGTTGTCATGGTTAGGCTTGCATACTCGGGATAAGTAAAATTAATTTTTTCGGATAACAGTAAATCGATTATTGTATTGGATATGAAAAATAGAATCAAAGGAATGAATATTTTCATAATTGAGTTTAGATTGCTGAATAATAGTTCTCCTTGGCTTGCAAATATACAGAATACGGCTAATGACAAAAGCCAGATTTGCAGACTGCTGAATGAGTTGATTACTTTGTCTTTTAAATCATTTTTTAAGATGAATTTGACAATTTGTGATGCTATGAAAGGCATGACGATAACGATTAGCAGTGAATATGCAAGCTGAGTGTAATCTAGGTTTATTCCATTTGAAAAGAATATTATCAGATAAATTGGAAGCAGAACAATCTGAATGATTAGGTTTATCGGCAGTATGGATAGACTCAGTGTCAAATCCCCTTTTGCAAGCTTGGTAAACACCAGATACCAGTCGGTACACGGGGTCAGTATTAGCATGAAGAATCCTACAAGAATGTCTACATTTCCTTTCAGAAAAAGTGTCCCCAAAAAGTATCCGAATAATGGGGTCCATAGAAAATTGATTATCAGGCTTGTCAGACTGAATTTAACGTTTTTAAAGCTGTTTTTTAATTCATTCAGTGGTATTTTGAGGAACAGTCCGAAAAGCATTAGGCATAAAAACAGGGTTATCAGATTGCCTGTATTTTGGGCAATCATGCTGACATTTGAAAATGCAAGTCCCAATATTATTGCAAAAAAGATTATAATCGGCTCAATTTTTTCCACTAAATCCATAGTATCACTTTTTTTAGGCATAACTAAATTTGTATATTATCATATATAATATTTTCATGAATGTATTAAATCACTTAATTTTTCTTTTAACTGTTGATTTGACAGTATTTAATTAATTTAAGTGGCATTTTCGTTCATGTATATTTTTTTAATATTTTTAACAATGTAAATCTATTTTTTGAATATTTTTTTTAAAAAAGCATAACTTTATAATGAATAATCATGATAAATAATAATATTACTAATTAGTCAGTAGTATGGCTATTATTAATATTAATGAAATGGAGCTTGTTTAATGTTTTTGACTAGAATTGGCTATGGAATTATATATTTCTTAGTTCTTATTTACGAAATCATAAAAGCAACAATTAATGTTGCTTTTAGTGGAGTTATGGGGAGAAATATTGATCCTATTGTCGTGGATATTGAAACAGTTTTAGAGAGACCTGTTTCACAGACAATTTTAGCAAACAGTATTTCTTTAACTCCAGGTACCTTGTCTGTTGATTTGGACAGCGAGAATAACATTATCAAAGTAGCTGCTATTTCTCCAAGAAAAAAAGAGGATATTATTCCTTTTGAACCTTATATAAAGAAAATGTTGGAATAATTCATTTTCAAAAAAGACGAGTGAGATAGTATGGATATATTGTTTATTTCAAAATTTATTTTGGTTATTGCAATAATTATAATGCTGTTAGCCACCATAAGAGCAAGTGCATATAAATCCACATCCATGGGGCTTTTAGGAAGTTCCGTTGTTATTAATGCACTCGCATTAGTGTTACTTGTAGGTGGAGAGTTATATAATCTTGCATTCTATAGAGATATATCTTTAGCTTTAATATTCTTTGGTTTTGTAGGAACTATTGCTTTCGCTGTAACCGTAGGAGGGGAAGATAAATGATCGAATATATTCAATCAGCCCTTCTCATTATTGCAGCTTTCTTGATTATTATCTCAGCAATAGGTCTTATTAGCTTAAGCAAAGATACTAAAAATGCAGTATACGGAAGAATCCACATTGTGGGTTTGTTTGATGTTGCATGTATTATTGCTATGATTGGTCTTGGCCAATATCTCTTGGCTGGTGTCTACTTTATTTTAGCACCGTTTTCAGCACATGCAATAGCTAATGCTTATTGGAAAAAAGAAGATAGAGAAAATAACGCTGATTTAATGACAGTTGAAGAAGAGGTAGATGAAAATCATCCATTTATACATCCTAAAGAAAAGATGCAGGCTTTGGAAAGTGAAAATTCTGAAAAGCTTAAGGCGGATGACAGATTTTCAGTTACTACCATAGAGATTGATGAGGGTGAGTAGTCATGATGGAAATAATATTGTGTATTGTAATAGTATTAAGCGCAATTCTTGCTCTTATTCAAAAGGATTTATTTAAAGCAGCAATTTTAACCGGTATTGCCGGCGCTTCAGTTGCAGTATTGTTTCAGGTATTGCTTGCACCGGATGTTGCCTTGACACAGGCAATTGTTGAAGGGGCAATCATACCGATATTCATTGCACTGGCTGTTAAGAAGACTCAAAGGAGTGATGGCTGATGGCTGATGTACAAGTTGTGATATTGTTGACATCTGTTGCTTTAGTCGTAATCGGACTTTATTCCGCAATTTTCATTGACAATATCATCAAAAAGATTATTGGTATCAGTTTCATTGAAGAGGGAGTAAACCTTTTCATTGTTGCTATCGGTTATAAGGCAGGCGGTGTCGTGCCAATCCTAATGCCTGGAATGGATACCTCATGGTTTGCTACAAACGCAGCCTATCCTTTGCCTTTCGGTTTGGTACTTACCAGTATCGTAATCGGTGCAAGTACACTGGCGGTAATGCTTGCTTTAGTAATGGTTTTATACAGAAGATACGGCACATTATCTACAAAAGTAATGTTGGCTGACACATCAAAACGGGAGGAATACGATGAATGAATTAATTCCAATTATGGTTATTGTTCCTTTAATGGCCGCATTATTAATCAGTGCCTTTTCAAAATTCAACACTGTAACTAAGATTTTTGCATTTGTTGTGGCAATATGTCTGCCGTTAATTCCGCTGCTGTCTAATTATGGTCTTCACTACTTCGGTGGTTATGAGCCTATTCTAGATAGTGCGGTAAACATGATGTATCATCCGGCAATCACATATTCATTCACATTCCTGCAGCAAATATTCATAGCAGCTATTGGTCTTTTGACATTTCTGGTAATCTTCATTTACCTGACAAAATACAAGAAAGTCTCAGGACCATACCTGTTCCTATTGTTCTTAGGTACTTCAGCAGTGACTGCAATGATTTTGACTGACGACATATTCCACATGTTTGTGTTCTTTGAGATATTGGCACTTGCACAGGTGGGAATTGTGGCTGCATCTTCAATTGATTACAGCTATGAAATGGCCTTGAAGTATATGGTTTTAGGATCAATCGGTTCTCCAATGATGCTTTTAGGAATTGGATTCCTACTGGCATTGACAGGTAGTGTAAATGTTACAGATATTGCAGCTGCTGTTCACAACGGTCTGGTTGACGCAACTTCTCCAGTATTTTTATTATCACTCGCATTGATATTCTTTGGTTGGTTATACGCATCCGGTTTACCACCATTCCATACAATAAAATCTGGAATCTATTCAAAAGCGGAACCTCATGGTGCAGCTCTATTGCAATCATTTACAGTCATTTCAATGATTTCAATCGTATTAATAATGTTTAGAATTTACGCTTCACTCCCAATCTTTGAAGTTCTCATAGTCTTCTTCTCTATCTTAGCTATGATATTGGGCGTCTCTCTTGCACTTACCCAAACAGACTTCAGAAGAATGATTGGATTTTTAGCGGTAGGTGAATTAGGTTTCATCGGGTTAGGTATTGGGCTTGGAACAAACTTTTCAATTACAGCAGGACTTTTCCAAGCATTGAATGAAATCGTAATCACAGCATTATTATTCATAGGATTTGGCGCAATCGTAAATGCAACAAATGAAGTGGATACAAGAAAATTGGGCGGACTTCTTGCATACCATCCTAAAGTGGCAATTATGCTTCTTATTGGTGGTCTTGCAATGGCAGGAGTTCCTCCATTAAGTGGTTTCCAATCCAAATTGATGCTTGTTCAGGCATCATTAAGCTGCGGATTCCCAGAATTATCCATTTTGGCTATCATGGTAAGTATTGCCACATTTGTAGTATTTGTAAAAACATATTACACAATGTTTTTAAAACCGAAACCAAATGACTTAGAATTGGAAGGAAAAGAAGTTCCAAGAGCTATGATTTTCGCAATGGGAATATTGTTAATCATTGTTATACTGTTAGGTATTTTCCCAGATGTCGTTACAAACGGAATTTCTAACTTTGTAGGAGGGATATTATGAAACTGTATGATCAGATATTCAATGTTGTAAAGCAGTTCAGGAAATTGTTTTCACCTGGACCCGTTACCAATGCGGATGTTTCAGGAAGCCTTACAGCAGAAATATTTTTAATCGTATCATTGGTTCTGTCTGCAATATTGCTAAGGCATGTAAATGTCTTGCTTGCAGGAATCTTTACCTTGGCACTGGCTATAGTGCTGATTTATAGTATTCCGCTTATTCCAAAGTTCAAGATAGAACAGGAAGATTCACTTGAAAAAATGCTGTTCTATGCAATTGTAACACTTGCGCTTATAGCAGTATTCATGTACTGGGGTGGTAATCTTGTCTAATACTACAATACGCAATTTGCTTGCAGCAATCTTAACAGCAATCTTTTCAGTTACATTATTCGACGCGATATATCATATAAGCGATATGATTTATCCTGGTGTGAGCTTAATCTATAACACTTTAGGAACTAAAATCGCTCCGAATATGGTAACAGTTGTTATCTTTGATTTCAGAGCATACGATACTTTGGGAGAATCAATTATATTGTTGACTGCCGGATTAGTTGTTTTACTGATATTTGGCAGAGGATTACTGGGGGATAAAAGATGAGTCAGGGTAGTATAATCTTAAAACTTATATCTTTGCCGATTTCAATCATATTAATCTGTTTAGGTATAATGACCATTCTTGGGGGCCACATCACTCCTGGTGGAGGTTTCCAAGGTGGTGCAATGATAGCAAGCGGAATTATATTATCTGTTCTTGTCTATGGAATAGGTAATTCCCCATTTGAATTGTCACATACATATATTGAAGTTTTAGAATCTGTTGGTGCGCTAGGTTTCGTAATATTCGGATTAATTGGATTGTTTGTTGGAGGTTTTTATCTCTACAATGTCGGAACTGATCTCCTTAATGTCGTTCCTCAAACTATCCAGTCTGTATTGCATTATCCTGATGTTACAAATGCCGGAATTATTCCATACCTTAATATATTTGTAGGTTTAAAGGTATTTGCAGGATTATCCGCAATTGCAATTGCATTTGCAGGTTTTAAGAAATATGTCGAGGAGGGTGAATGATGGTAATCATAGGGCCAATAATAATTGCACTGATATTGGGCATAATCATAGGTTCACAAATCAAGACCCATAACGGAGATACTCATTTCACTCTTGGAGCATTTATAGTGATACTTATTGCAGGAATTATTGTAGCATGGCAATCCGGCAATTATCCGTTTTACACAGACTTGCCGTTATCAACTGCATTTTTATCTGCATTAATAGGAATTTTTGTAGGCAAACTAATATTTGCAAGGAGTAAATAAGGGGTTTTAAAATGTTTTTATCAACTAATACATGTAATGAAAACGAAAATTGTATTAAGTCATGTCCTACAAAATCCATCAGATTAGTCAATGGGATTCCATTCAGTTGCCTTACCTGCGGAATCTGTCATGATAACTGTCCTAACCATGCAATATTTAAAAACGGCTATGGAGGATATGTGGTTGACAGGGCCAAATGTAACGGCTGTGGAATGTGCATGTACAACTGCCCTACAAACAACATCCATATAGATGATGGAATAGTATATGGTATCTGTTCACGTTGTGGCGTTTGTGCAGAGAAATTCCCTGAATGTCGTGTTGACGGATTTGAATTTGAAAAGGAAAAGCAAATCAATTTAATCAGGTCATTCAACATCCTGAATCCTCCATTGGATAACGTTCCTTCTAAAAGCGAAAGCAAGGTCAAGGAAGTTTCAAGGACTTACTTCGGAACAGATACAGAAAAATGTATTCTGTGCGGCAGATGTGAGGAATACTGTCCAACCGGTGCGATTCATGTTAAAGTGGATAGGGATGAAGGAATCTGTCGTGAATGCAGAATATGTGCAGATGTTTGTCCAAACCAATCAATGAACAAGCATCAGATGGTCAATACAACATCATGTACACTTTGTCTGAACTGTATGAAGGCATGTCCTAACAATGCGATTTCAGTTGACGATTTCAAAATTATTGTGAATAAATTGAACCAGAAACCTGACGGCAAAATCATATCCTGTCTAAATTGCGGATTGTGTGCTGATTTGTGTGAAAACGAATCACATAAAAATGTCGACGGCAAGTTGAGATACGATCCGACAATAGATACGGAAAACGTTACACATGATAATGCCATTAGTCACTGTCCGGTTCACACATTGCGTGAAGATGAGGAAATGTTCATCTATGATGAGTTTTCAGATGAGGAGCTTCCTGCACTTGCCGGCTTCTGTGTAAGCTGTGGAAAATGTGTGCAGGTCTGTGATGAGGTCAATGCGCGTCAGCTAATGACCCACACATGGGACGGCAAAGTTACAGACGACTGCATTTCCTGTGGAATCTGTGTCGAAATGTGTCAGGAAGATGCGATTACATTGCATAGGGGCAAAATCTCAGTAGATATGGACAAATGTATTTTATGTGAAAACTGTGCAGTCCACTGTCCTGTTGATGCGATTCCTAAATCAACAATGTACAAGAATGAGATTACAGATGGATTCAACTTCATCGAGCAAAAATTATGTATGCATTGTGGAATCTGTCATGGAATCTGTTCATATGATGCAATAGAAGAAATTGATGGCAATTATGTGGTTAATGAAGAGAAATGTACCTATTGTGGAGCATGCAAGAACGCCTGTCCTGCAAGGGCATTCTTATTCGAAAGAAATTTTAAAGATTCAATAGAGGGTATTTAAATGAGCAGTTTACTTAGAATAGCTTTGGAAGGAGCTTTTACCAACTTTAAAAGAATCTTTTTTGCAGCTGATAGGGTTACAGATATGGAATTGAGAAACCAGATCGCAACACTGTCAGTGGAAGTTGATGACAGGGTTGACGAAAAGGCCTGTATAGGATGTGCGGGCTGTGCCAATGTCTGTCCGACTGGTGCAATTGAGATGAAAGAATTAGCAAATCCAGTTAAAATCACTGACGATTGGACTAAAAGGGAAGTGCCTGAAATTACTCTCGAAAAATGTGTTGTATGTTACTATTGTCATGACTTCTGTCCGGTCTACTCTCTTTATGGTGAAAAGGGAACAATACATCCGAGCAATGTCGGGGACCAGGAAGTTGACATCACAGAAACAATGTCACAGCCATTTAAGATTTCAGACGACAAGCTCAAATTCATTGCACAATATTTATCAGATAATACAGTATTGAAGAATAGAGAGGAGGGTGATTAGATGGGACTTAAATCATTTTCAAGAGCAAGGGCAATACACGTCATGCTGGTTTATACCGGCGGATGCAACGGTTGCGATATTGAGATTGTTAACTCAATTCTATCACCTAGATTTGATGCTGAACAATATAATGTGTTTTTAACTTGGAATCCTCGTGAAGCTGATGTATTGGTTGTCACAGGACCGGTTACACATTTGAATAGAAAACCATTGGAGGCAATCTATGAAGCCATTCCTAACCCTAAACTGGTTGTGGCTGCAGGAAGTTGCGCTCTGATGGGTGGTGTTTATAAGAACTGTTATGGTGACATTCCTTCAGAGGAGATTGAAGGGCCGGTTGAAAATATCATACCTGTTGCCGCAAAGATTCCGGGCTGTGCCGTAAGGCCTCAGGATGTTTTGGCTGGTGTTGTATCACTTTTACCTACATTATTAGATGCGGATTAGAGGGGATTTGATGGATAAGAAAGTACCAAGAAGCAATATTATTGAAACAGAAATTCCAATGGGTACAGTTCACCCTGCTGCATTGGAACCATATAGGGTAAGGTTTTTTGTAGAGGATGAAATAGTTCAGGAAGCCGAAATCACTATTGGTGTTAATCATAGGGGTATTGAAAGAATCATGGAAGGTCTTCCAGTTGAAAAAGCCAATGCCTTAACTGAGAAAATTTGTGGAATTTGTTCTAATGCACATATATGGAACTCCTGCAGAACTGCGGAAATGGGATTGGGCATCGAAATTCCGGAAAGAGCCCTTTATATTCGTGTGATCATGAGCGAACTTGAACGTTTGCACTCACATTTCTTGTATCTGGCTCACGGTTGCGAAGTATTGTCTCATGAAACATTTTCAATGAGGGTGTTCTACCTGAGGGAAATAGTAATGGAACTGCTTGCAATGATTGGAGGAAACCGTGTGCAATACGGCTGTTCCGTCCTTGGAGGAGTAAGGCCAAGATGTGATTTGGATGAAGCTAAACTTTTAAGACTTAAAAATGACATGGATGCAATAGAAGAAGGACTTACAGGATTCGTCGAAAGGTTTTTAGGCGATTCCATAGTCATGTCAAGGATTACCGGAATCGGAGTCCTGCCTCAAAAGCAGGCAATCGAACTTGCAGTTACAGGTCCTACCCTAAGGGCAACCGGTGTTGCAAGGGATTTGAGGACCACCATGTTCGAATATGATGAATTTGACTTTAATGTAATCACACAGCCTGACGGGGATGTCAAATCCAATCTGGTAATGAGGGCATTGGAATCATTTGAAGCAATCAAAATCATTCGTCAGGCCATTGCAAACATCCCGGAAGGAAAAGTAGTGAACCGTGATTGGGAAATGGTTGACACAGATATTTCTGAAAGTTATATTGAGGTTCCGAGAGGAACTCTTTATCATTCATATGCACTTGAAAGCGGAAGAGTAAGGCACTGTATCATAAGGACTCCATCAATGGCAAACATTGGTGCAATGCAGTATGCATGTATTGGAGACCAGATTACAGATGCTCAATTATGTATCGTACAGTGTGACCCGTGTTTCACATGTACCGATAGGGCAATTGAAATCATAAGGAGATAGAAAAATGTTTGAAAATATACTCACTAATCCGATTATTGTTGTAATATTGACAATTTTAGTCTGCTTTATAATTTCAACATTGCTTCCAGGAATTGAGAGAAAATACATTCATGCAAGGATTCAGCAAAGAATCGGACCAATTGTAATTGCTCCTGGAATTATGGCGCCAATAAAGTTTATGTTCAAGGAAAATGTCGAAGTTTCATCTCCGGTACCTGGATTATATAAGGCATTGCCGATAATATGCTTTATTGTGGTTTTGTGCGTTTTAATCGCATTGACTCCACAGGCCTATCAAATTCCTGCACTTGCAAGTTTGGTGGCTGTTGTCGGATTTTTAAAAGTGGAAGAGATATGTTATGTATTGATGGGAGCATTATCAAAATCAGTAATGTCCGTCAGGATGCCTTTCCCTGATAAGATTAAGGGGGCAGTTCACAACAATTCCAATCTTTCATTCATTGAGGACATAAGTGCAAGAAGATCACTCAGGATGATTACATATGGATCTTTCCCATTGTATCTGGCATTGTTTGCACCTATTACAGCTGCAAGAAGCATCTTTTTGCAGGATATTGTAGCGTATCAGCAAGCGAATGGGCCTTTCCTGTTTACCGTATCAGGTGGAATCGCAGCAATCGTATTTTTCATCGGTTACATGATTATATTGAACGAATATCCATTTTCAATTATCAAGGCAAAATCTGATGTAATTGAAGGACCATACATGGAATATGCAGCTAAATACAGGGCTGTTGTCTATCTGACAAGAGGATTTTTCATGTTTGTGCTTGGATGTGTCTTTTCAGTATTGTTCATTGGAGTTCCGCCAACAATCATGTCAATTGGATTTTTGGTAAATGTGCTGGTAGCACTGATATTCGTATTCATGATGGGAATTTTCTCAGCATTTGCTCCTGTATTTACAAATAGGCAGCTATTGCCAACAATATTGTGTACTACATTGCTAGGAATATTGGCCATTGTGCTTGGATTATTATGAGGAGGTATTATTTATGAAGTTTGTTATGAGACCGTATCATATGGTAAGTCTTGGAGGATATATTGTCGAATGGGATTTTCCTTACAGGAATCTTATAGTTGTAAATAAAACCTCTGAACCAATTAAAATAGAAATCCCAGTATTTCATGAGGAATGGATACAGGAACACAGGGACTTGGGTCTTGAAGTGATTCCAGTCACCAAGGATGACAATTATTTGAGCATGTGGAAAAGGGCACATGCAGAACTTGACAAGGTGAAGCCAAAAAATGAGTGATTATACTTTAACAATCAAATCGACTGAGAAAAAAGGAGTGTTGGATGACATAACCGACGTCATCACATCCCATGGTGCTAACATTAGTTATGTTCATCTCTTTGTTGAACAGAACAACAGAGGTTCCATTAATCTGGAGCTTGAGCATGTTGAGGATATTGATGAGTTGGTAGCAGATTTGAAAAGCATTCCTGAAGTGAAATCAGTTGAATTGCATGGCTCCCAATTGGACATCTATGGAAAGCGTATAATCATAGTCGGTGGCGGAGCACAGGTTTCCCAGGTTGCTATGGGTGCAATCACCGAGGCCGACAGACACAATATACGTGGAGAGCGTATAAGTATCGATACAATACCTTTGGTCGGTGAAAAATCCTTGGCTGAAGCGGTCGAAGCCATCTCAAGACTTCCTCGTGTAAGAGCACTTGTTTTGGCAGGTTCCCTTATGGGTGGTGAAATCACTGAGGCCGTTAAAAAGGTTAAGGAAGAAGGCAACCTTGTTGTGATTTGCCTTAACATGCCTGGCAGCGTGACCAAGTATGCCGATTTGATTATTACAGATCCTATTCAGGCGGGTGTGCTTGCGGTGATGTCAATCGCCGACACTGCTGTTTTTGACATTTCCCGTTTAGGTGACAATATCAAATATTAATTCATGTTTATGGACGTATAGGAAAGGGAGTTAATTGTTAACTCCCTTTTCATCTAATTTTTAAGACAAATTTCCTTATATTCGCATTTTTCACATTTTTTAGTAGTTTTTTTCACGTTTGGAAGCTTTTTGTTCTCAGTTATTTCCTTGACTTCCCGGATGATTTCAAACAGTGCCTTTCTGAGGTTGACATCCATCACGACGGGGCGCCTGTCGCCTATCTTTTCATAGTCGACAAATCCCACATAAACCTCGGTGTTGAATTCCTCCTCAATGAGTATCGCATATGCGACCTGCTCGATAGCATCCTGATCCCACACTCCCTTTAGTGGAGGATTTCCATTCTTGATGGTTATCGGGAAATAATTGCCGTCAACAATCTCTATCTTGTCGCAAATGCCTATCAAATCAAGACTCTTGTCTTTCAGCATATAGGAATACATTGAATTTGGAAAAAACATGTCGGTTATTGCGAAGGCATTCTTATTGAGAATTGTCATAGCCTGTTTGGTTTTCAATGCAGTTATCTTGATTTTAAAGTATGCGTCATCAATTATTTCATTGATTTGTGAGTTTTCAAGGCCCAGGTTCATTGATTTTATGGATTTGGTTGTGCTTTCGATGTGGGGGTCAATGTTTTGGGATAGGACATTTTCAATTTCGCTGAGGGTCATGTCTTTTTTGACCTTGCGCATGTTCTTTTGGATTAAATCATGGATATCGATTTTCAGCTTCTTGATTTCCACAGCCAATTGGTAGTCCTCGTTTTCCTTTGTATCTACATGGGTTTTGATGTATAATTTCATTGGACAGTACATATGTAGTTTAATAGAAGATACATTCATCATGTTTATAACCTCTTAAAATTCTTATTATTACTATTAAACTAATAATATTTAAAATAAGAAGTTATAAATGATTATAATTTAGTTAAATAAAATAAAAAAAGTAAATAGCTAATAGTTTAGCTATTTAAATGCAATTTTACACGTTGTAATAATTTTTGTTGAGTGCAGGCAATTTTGCAAAGATGATTGGAATCACAATCAGCACTACACTTAGGATTCCCATAACTGTCAGGCTAAGGCCATCTGCCTGGGAGACTGTGGAGTACACCCCTTGAATCCAGAGGCCTCCAATACAAATAGGCAATATGTATTTGATTACTGCTTTCCAGGTTTTGCCTACTTGAAGTCTGGAGTTGTTGTTCAATGTTTCAATCAGGTCATCGAACTTGTAAATCCAACCGAAGATTAGGCACTCGGCCAATACCGCCAACAGCAATGCGAAATTATTCAGATATGCATCGAATATTCCCAGGATTGTACTTCCGGCACCGGTTGCAAAGATACAGGATATTAAAAATCCGATAATGCAGACAACGGTTGCTGTCTTTTTACGTTCAATAAGGAACTTTTCGGAAATTGAATAGCACACTCCCTCAAGAAGGGCAATAACGGAGGTGATTCCTGCAAACAGGATACATATGAAGAACAATGGTCCTACGATGTATGCGACGCCTCCCATGGTATTGAACACTTGTGGGAAAACAACGAATGCAAGTCCTGTTCCTTCAGTTACAAGTTCATTGAACGGTATTCCTGAAGTTGCTGTCATGAACCCTAAAATTGAGAAGATTCCAATTGAGTTAAACACTTCAAATCCTGAGTTTGAAAATGCCACCATCACCGCATTGTCCACCAGTTTTGAGCCTTCAGGCAGGTAGCTTGCATATGTCATTGCAATTGCCATTCCCAGACTTAGGGAGAACACGATTTGTCCGAATGCCGCAAGCCATACGTCCAGGTTGAGCAACGCGTTCCAGTCGGGGGTGAAGATTTGTGTGTATCCGATTGATGCGCCAGGCAAGGTCAGGGAGAACCCGACAATTCCAAGAACAATCAGACAAAGCAAAGGCAATAGGATTTGGCTCACTTTACCGATTCCATCATTCAGGTCCCTTTTGATAATCATCCATGCAATGAACCAGATGATGAACACTGAAATGAGAACGTTTGGAACGATTGTAAACAGTCCGGACATTGAATCTGTCGCATGCAATACATTATTTGAGAAATATAAATCGGGATTGGCTCCCCATGCTTTTGTAAAACTTAAGATTATATAAATAAAGTCCCATCCAACAACACAAACGTAATATGTTGTTATCAAAAATACGACCAGTAGGATGAACCATGCTACCGGTTCCAATTTATCTTTTATGGAATACATTATTCTTGCAATTGATTTCTTGAACTTGAATCCTACCGCATATTCCACAAGAACAAATGAAATTCCGAGCAGGAATAATGAAATGATATATGGAATCATGAATGATCCTCCTCCGTTGGAGTACAATACGTTTGGGAAACGCCAGATATTTCCCAGTCCGACAGCGGAACCAATCATGGCCATCATGAATGCAAGATTACTGTTCCATTCTTGTTTTTTAGTCTCTGTCATTTTTATCACTTAAATTAATAGTTAATATATTTGTCATTAAGGTTTATATATTATTTGCATTAATCTTGCTTAAATCGTGATTTTTTTAATCATATTTGCTCAATAAGCTAAATAAAGATAAAAATTGTAGATTTGTCTAATTTAATTATTAAAATTTACTTGTTTGTTTAAAAAAATAGTAATTATGGGAGTATCGGCTCCCATATAAAATGATTATGCCGGGCTTTCCTTGAGCTTCAAATACTCATCGATTGCTTCACGGGTGGTTCCGACAACTATGCGGTAATGGCTGAACTCACCATTCACAATAACCTTTTCCACTTTGCCTTTGGCGACCACATGCTCGCCGTCAACGACCTCGCCGGCATAGGTGTGGGTAAATGATACGACCTCTGTTAATGGGAAGTCCACGCCATCGATGACTTCCACATTCTCTATTGTGTAAAGTGAAGGGTTGTCAAATGCTCCAAGTGCGCTTACGATGTCGCATTCGATTTGAGCAATTCCCTGAGGCTCGTATACGGTATCTCCCCAAGTGCCTTCAATCTCATCATAATCCTTTGTGGCCAAAATGTCAAACAGGGTTCCGTTGATTGTTCCTCTGTTCGCTTTTCTGTTTTCATACCATCTGAACTCTTCCTTGGTCAAGCTTTCATCATACATTCTTTTGTCGTATACAAAATCCCAGTAGTCGTTGGTGATTCCCTCGACAGTGATGTGCTTGTCAACCTCTTCAAGATAAACTTCCTTGCCTCTATGCTCTTTAAATGCCGCAATTGCTCTTCTGTGGTTGTCAAGGCCATATACAACAAAGTCCAAGTCACTGACATCGCTTTTTTGAAGACCTGGTAGAATGGAACCTGAGATTCCCAAATGGTCATATGGAATGCCGGCCATGAAATGGAAAAAGTCAGCAACATCCATTAATTTTGCAATCAATTCGGGATTTTTTACTTCTCCGCCTGATTCAAATGTCTTTTTAAGGCCTAAAAGTCTATTTTCAGGTTTAATGACTCTTTCAACCTTGTCCAATGGAACTCCCATCATTTCAACGTTTGTAACTTGAGAAAAATATAGGTAATCCGGATGATTTTCTCTCAAATAACTGTAGGCTTCTTCAGATCCTACTTTTCTGTACCTTTTTCCATCTTTTTCACGATCGCCCTCTGGATCAGGGACATATCTTAAAAATGAGATTACTCTGTCTTCAGGGTGAATGTAATTGGTTGATGCGAAGTATAAGTCGTCACTTGTGTAAATAAAATCTCTTGTTCTTACTTGTTCCATAATTTTAACTCCTTAGTTAAATTTTGTTTTTTCTTTAATTAATGTATTGTTATGATATGGGTTTATCATATATTCGAAAATTTTTCAGATACTATTTCACTTTACTTTTTTCAATTTTCATTTTTTAAAATGTTCATATATTATTAATTATGTTAATTTTGCATTATTTTCAAAACAATCATATTACGACAATGTATCTTGGGGGGGTGCTATCATGTAGAATGGTGTTAATGGTGTTGTTTCAGGTTGTCAAGAGTATACGAAAGAACAAAAGCACTATAGACATTGACGCCGTCGAGTGACTACATTCAATGTACTGCACAGGCAACTGATTAGCGGTTGCCCATTAAACTCGTGCTTGAATATTATACAGAATATTTGATGATTAAAAATGTTTTGACATGATTTATTGGATTCAATTGAAAAAATTGAGCATACTAAATAATATATTGAACAAATTTAAATATTGGAAAAAACACATTACATATCATGTTAAGTAAGAGGCTTGTTTTTGTTTTTATCTTACTGATACTGGTAATCGGAGCAATTTCCACAGTAAACGCTAATGATTTAGCGGACGAGAAAATTGGTGATTATAGTGATGACAAGATAGAAATAATAGATGAGGAAGTATCTGAAGATGAAAATAACCTTGAAATAGCTGAATCCGATTCGGTTGTTTCAAACAGTGATGAAGATGAAAACGTTTTAGGTGCAGCAGATGGAACTTATAAAACTCTTCAAGATGAGCTTGACCAGCTTTCTCCTACAGTTACATCATTTTCATTAAATAGGAACTATCATTATGACCAGACTATTGATAGCGACTATCCGCTAATATACATTGATAGATCCATCACTATCAATGGAAATGGACACTCCATTGATGGAATGGGCAAAGCAAGAATATTTTCTATAGCAAACCCACATGAATCCGTGACAGTGACATTAAAAAACATTGTATTTAAAAATGGATTCAGTAGCACTACCGGAGATGATGATGGTGCTGGTGGAGGAATTTTCATATATTCCGCAAAAGTCACTTTTAATTCATGTAATTTTATAAATAACCACGGAGCATCCAACGGTGGTGCAATATTCATGACAAATTCAGATGTGAATTTTGATACATGTGTCTTTACAAACAATGCAGCAAATACACAATCTGGTATGGGTGGAGCAATATGTGCAGTCCGCTCAAGTGTTTCTTTTAAAACAACCGAATTCAATAATAATGATGCATATGTCGGAGGAGCCATCTTTTCACAAAGCCACGATAGTTTAACAATCAACTCCTGTGATTTTAACGATAACAAGGCTATCGCCGGAGCGGCCATGTACACATACAATATAACTGGATTATCAATTAAATCAAGCACATTTTCCAGAAATAATGCAAGCGTTAATGGAGGAGCAATCCATTTATATAAATCAAACTCCGCCCGTATAGAGACTAGTGAATTTTTTGACAACATAGCTGCTGTCTACGGAGGTGCAATTTATTCTGATAGTAATACACTAATCATAGATGGCTGTAATTTCACAAGATCCTCTGCTAATGAAGGAGGTTCAATATATCAAACCGGAAATGGTGGAGGAATAAAAGGGTCTCATTTCACTGATTCTGGAGCCAGCACTTACGGCGGTGCAATATCATGTAGCGGAATTGGAATTGTAATAGAGGGTTCCTCTTTCACAAATTGTCATTCCGACACATATGGTGGTGCAATCCATTTGAAGGGAGACAGTTGTGGAATAATAATGTCCGATTTCACTGAATGTTCTTCAGGCACAGGAGGAGCAATTCTTTGGGAAGGTGAACGTGGTTCCATTTCTCAATCAACTTTCAATAGAAACCAAGGTGAAAATGCAGGTTCAATTTACTGGAGCGGTGATAGAGGAAAGATATATCAATCTGAATTCAACGAGGATTCCGCTGAGGGAGTTGCAGGTTCACTTTACATTCATGGAAACGATTTTGAATTGAGAGATTCTACTTTCACAGGAACATCTGCCCTCAACTCCGCAGGAGCAATTCAAAGCACAGGTGATAATGCTGTTATTCAAGGTTGTACCTTTGAGTTATGTACAGCTCTAAACAACGGAGGTTCACTTGTTGTAGTTGGTGAAGGAACAAGACTAAGTTATAATCAGTTCAATAAAGGCTTGTCTAGAAATGGAGACGGTGGATCAGTCTACTGGACTGGAGCCAATGGTGTGTTATCCTATTGTAATTTCAACGAATCATATGCCACCAACGGGGATGGAGGTGCAGTCTACTGGACAGGAAATAATGGCGAATTATCTAACTGTGGGGTCATGATGGCTTACGCTGAAGATGGAGGCGCGATTTTCTGGTCTGGAGATAATGGTAGAATATGCGAATCCAATTTCAATCGTGCTGATGCGGATAAATATGGAGGCGCAATCTTAGGATATAATTCAAAAATTAATGTGGAATCATGCACATTCACCGACACTAGAGCCAAATTAGCTGCTGGTGCCATCTTCTTACAAGGCCCTTGGTCTACTGTGACAGGATGTACTTTTAGCCATAGCAAAGTTACTGATGGCCAATCCTCTGGAGGAGCCATTTATATAAATGAAGAGAACATTATAATAAGCGATTCCACATTCACAGACTGTTCATCACCTAAAAATGGTGGAGCCATTACAATAGCCAACGATACTAATATGGTAAATAACTGTAATTTCATTCGCTCAAATGCAAGAAATGGAGGAGCAATCTTCTGGCAAGGAGCTGATGGTATAGTATCCAATTCCAAATTCGAAAAAAGCTCTTCAGATGAATATGCTGGAGCAATCTACTGGAAGGGAGATAATGGTAAAGTTACCAATTCAAATTTCACAGAATCCTCCTCTAACACGGGTGGTGCAATATACTGGGAAGGAAATAATGGTGCTTTAACCTATTCCAATTTAAATGACAACACTGCCCAGGGTGCAGGAGCAATATACTGGCTCGGGTCCGGTGCAAGAATATCCAATTCCAATTTCAATAATGATTTTGGTGTAGGAGTAGGAGCTATTGCTTTAGACAGCTCTAACGCCATAATAGATGCCTGCACTTTCACTAAATGTAACAGTGACCACAGTAGTGGGGCAATCCAGGTAAACGGAGCAAAAGATATTATAACCAATTCACAATTCACAGACTGTTCCGCAAAACAAGGCGGAGGAACAATAGTTTGGGTTTCTGACAAAGGTGAGTTAACAAATTCTAACTTCAATAACTGTACCAGCGATATGGTTGCAGGATCAGTCTTCTGGAAAGGTGCAAAGGGAGTTGTGGACAATTGTAATTTCACCAACTGCAGAGCTCAAGAAGCTGGAGCTATCTGCTGGAATGGAACCGAAGGTAGATTAAGCAATTCCAGATTCGATGGCGACAAAGCAACACGAAACGGTGGGGCAATCATATGGGCAGGAAGCAATGGAAACATAATCAAATCCAATTTCCTTAGATGCGAAGCCGAAAACGGTGGAGCAATCGAATGGACTGGAGATGACGGTACCATAACTAACACAAACTTCGATAATGACAAAGCAACACAAAATGGTGGAGCACTCAGATGGATAGGAAACAACGGAAAAATTATAAGAACTGAAAATGGTAATAACTTCATCAGATGTGAAGCTGCAAACGGTGGAGCAATCGAATGGATAGGAAACAACGGTATCATGGACCATCTTAACTTCGATGACAACCAAGCAACACAAGACGGTGGATCAATCAGATGGGTCGGAAGCGACGGAAAGTTAATCAATTCTTATTTCATTAGATGCGAAGCTGCAAATGGTGGAGCAATCGAATGGACCGGAACCGCAGGTACAATAACTCAAACCACTTTTAATAAGAACAAAGCAACACAAAATGGAGGGGCAATTGACATAACTGGAAACAACGCCAATATAAACGATTGTAAATTCCTCAAATGTGAAGCTGCAAACGGTGGATCCATTGAATTGGCTGGAGACGACGGTACCGTAACCAACTCCAAATTTGAAAACAGCAAAGCAACACAAAACGGAGGGGCAATGCATGTTACCGGAAGCAACGGCAAGGCTAACGGTTGTACTTTCTCATACTGTCAAGCTGAAAACGGTGGGGCAATGTTTGGAGGTATCGCCAGCAATTGTATATTCAACAACAATAGCGCTACAAACGGTGGTGCAGGATGTGAAATAAGCGCTACAAACTCCAGTTTCATAAACAATACTGCAACCGAAAATGGTGGAGCTGTTGAAAACGGTACTGTAACTGACGATTGTACTTACCAAGGCAATAGCGCAGGAGTCAGTGGAAACGACACTTCAAACACAGTCATAAATAAAACTTCTTTGGCCACTGTGATTACATCTTCAGCTGTCAAAACAGTATACAATGGAAACAAATATCTGGTAATTAAGTTAAAAGACAGTAACAACAATCCAGTTTCAGGTGTTTACTTAAAGATTAGCCTTAATGGAATCAAAACTCTAAAAACTGATGCTAACGGTCAAGTTAAAATATCCACCAACGGTTTAGCTCCGAAAACCTACAACGTGGAAATTAGTTTTGACGGAAATGAAAACTACATAAAAACAAGCCAAACCACCAAGGTTATCGTGAAAAAGGCAACACCTAAGATGACTGCCAAAAAGAAAACATTCAAAAGGACAGTCAAAACCAAAAAATACACTATTGTCTTAAAGGACAACAGAGGTAAGGCAATGAAAAATGTCAAGGTCACCTTGAAAATCAAGGGCAAAAAGACAATCACTGCCAAGACCAACTCCAAAGGTAAAGCAACCTTTAAAATCAAGAAATTGACTAAAAAGGGAACTTACAAGGCAACAGTGACCTTCAAAGGAAACAAATACTACAACAAAGTAGCCAAAAATATCAAAATCAAAATCAAGTAATTGCTTCGGCAGTTACTTACTTTTTTTTATTTTTTTCAAAATAGCTATACGATACTTTTTTTAATACCTTTGACTAAATATAAATAGGTAATTTAATAATTTTAAAATAGGTTATATCATGGCTATTACTCATAAACACATTGATGAAATATTTGAATATGATGGAAGTCAAATAAATCCCTCATGGGCATTTCAGGAGTTTGGAATTTACGGATCATCAATCATAACCTGGATAGGTCCCGTTAACATCACTCCAGATAATCTAAAGGATTTCGCTGATGTGGGCTTGGAAATCAAATCAAACAATATGGTCAATTTCATCTGTGAATTTTTTGACCAGCAACCACCGAACATGAGGGTGGCTTATCTAAGACAAAGGCTTCTTGTCATGATATTTAGAGAAGTATTGACTGAATATGGAGTTCAAACAAAAAGGGAAGGTGATGACATTTTTGTTGAGGATAGGAAGTTATCTATCTCAATTGCAAGCATATCACTCAGCTCTGCAAAGATTCATTTTGCCTTGAATCTGGAAGACAAGGGAACTCCTGATGATGTTGAAACCATTGGACTTTTTGACATCAGAATTGATGATGAACAGATATTCACTGAGGATAATCTATTGGAATTAATTAATGAAACAGTCAATAGGTTCATTGATGAGTTGGAAACTATTGAAAATGATATAAGCAAAACTAAGGTGTTATGATGAAAATTTTAGTTAATGGTATTCAATCAAATTTAAGATTCTCCTCTGCACATGTAATTCCAGGTCATGAATCATGCGGATATATTCATGGACACTCTTACTTTGTTGATGTTGAAATTGAAGGTGAGAGGGCAGGAGATTTTGAATTTGTAGTTGATTTTAAAGACGTTAAGGGTTATACAAAAGCGATTTGTGACGAGCTTGATCACAGATTGCTCATTCCGGTTTATAATGACTTGATTGAATTCAAGGATTTCGACAAGAAGACAGATTCAATTTTTGATTTGAAAAAGAAGCACACTGTTCATTTTAAAATTGATGGCAAGGGATATTCCTTGCCGGGTGTTGACTGTGTGTTCCTTCCTCTTCCGTACACTTCCGCTGAAGAGCTGTCAAAGTTCTTTGCTGAAACTTTGGCCAAAAAGCTATCCGAAACTTATGACAATTTGGAATATGTTGCGGTCTGTGTAAATGAGGGAATCGGACAGGGCGCTGAATATAGGAAAGATTTATGATGAAAGCGCCGATAATTGAAATATTTTCATCCTTTCAGGGTGAAGGCCTTCTGATAGGTGAAAGACAGATTTTTGTAAGATTTGCAGGATGCAATCTGAACTGCAACTATTGCGACACCAATGACAGTAAATCCGAAAAGTCAGGCAATCTGATGACTCCGGAGGAGGTCACAGCTGAGATAACTAAATTGATTACTCCTGACTGCAAAACCATATCATTTACTGGAGGTGAGCCGAGCCTATATCCTCAGTTCATTTCTGAGGTGGCAAAAAATTTCAATCTTAAAATAATGCTCGAAACAAATGGCACTCTACCGGAAAATATATGTTCCATTGAGAAATTGGACATTGTTTCTCTGGATATTAAGCTGCCTGAGCATTTTGATGGTGATTTTGACAATTCCATTTTTTTAAATGAGATTAAATCACTAAATTTATTAATGAAAAAATCTATAAATGTATATTGTAAAGTAGTTATATTGCCATCAACAAAAATAAAGTCATTTAAAGGGGTAGTTGAAAAATTATCGCAAAATATTTCAAACAAAAGCAACCTTAAAATAATTATCCAACCTTCCAGTCCGTTAGGAGAATGGAAAGACATTAATTTTAAATTATTTGAGTTTTCCGAAGTTGTTGGGCAATATTTTGAAGTTTCCACCATTCCTCAAATCCATAAGATTTTGGATATTGAGTGAATTTTTGTTTTTAATATTGATTGATTTTTATTTTTACGATAGCAATTGTAAATGAGGTGTGTAAATGAAAGATAAAACATCTATTAACAGAAAATCAAACACAGGCGCAGTTGAACGTGAAACCAAAGTTCATGATAGAGAAGGAGACATCATGGCTATTGCAACCAGAGATGTTATTTCAATCCCTCCTTCAAAAAGTATCAAGGATACTGCTAAAGTAATGATGGAACATGAATTTAGAAGATTGCCAATCACTGACCCTGGTTCTGGAAAATTATTAGGTATTGTAACCGTAATGGATATATTGGATTTCTTTGGTGGAGGAAAAAAATTCAACATTATTGAGAAAAAATACGAAGATAATTTCCTAGCAGCTATTAACGAGCCAGTAAAAGAAATTATGACTCGTGATTTAATCACTGTATCTAACAAAGCTTCTATTGGAGAAACCCTTGAAGTAATGTTAGCTAACCAATTAGGTGCTATACCTATTATTGACGCCGATGAAAAACTTGCAGGAATTGTAACCGAAAGGGATATTGCCCTATCATTAGCAGGCGTTGCAGGAAAAGACATTGTACAGGATTACATGACTACAAAAGTATTCAATACAACTCCTGGAACTTCATTAGGAGATGCATGTAAAATCATGGTTAGAAATGGTTTAAGGAGAATTCCAATTGTCGGTGGTGAAGCTGACATATCCAAAGCGGCTAAAAAATTATTAGGTATTTTAACCTCTACTGATGTCATAAGATTCATCAATGCAAAAGAACTGTTTGACCATTTGAATTCCAATTTGGCAACTGACGTATTGGACCAAACAAAAATTTCAGATATCATGGTTAAAGAGCCAATAACAGTTGAACCTACCATGACTATTGGGGAATTATGCGAAATCTTTGCCGAAAAGAATATCGGTGGAGTCCCAGTCGTTAAAGAGGATAAAATTATTGGAATTATTACTGAAAGAGACATATTAAACGCAGTTAAAAGATATTAAAACATTTTTAGGAGATGATAATATGCAAATTAAGAATTTGATGTCTGAGGATATTATTACCATAGACAAGGATCAAAATCTTTCTGATGCTTTGAAATTATTGCGCAAAAATAACGTTTCACGTTTGCCTGTAACCAATAATAAAGAATTGGTTGGTATTATTTCCGAGAGGGACATTGCCGACAAGCTTGGTTCTTCAAAATATGAAAGTATGCCTGCATGAAGACTTCATATTTCATCTGTAATGGTTAAAGACGTATTTACAGTTCCTGAAACTATGCAATTGGATGAAGTGGCAAAATTAATGTTGGAAAACGGAATAGGTTCCGTTCCGGTCATGGATGCTGATGACAAAATGGTTGGAATCGTATCCAAGGCGGATTTTGTTACTCTTGCTGTGGGAATTGCTTTTGATAAGATTACTGTTAAGGAAATAATGACTAAAGACCTGACAGTAGTTTCACCAACTGAAAGACTTGTTCATGCAAGAAGGCTCATGATTGAAGATCATGTAGGCAGATTGCCGGTTGTTGAAGATGAAAAATTAGTGGGTATGCTGACTTCTAAAGATTTGATGAGAGCATTCATCGATTTTAGAAAAAATGTGCCTGAAAAATACCAAAAATCTCAAATCAAGGAGGTTTTGGTGGAATTCATCATGTCTTCAAATCCTACCGTCACTTCAAAGGATGCAACCATTTCCGAAGTGGCTAACGTGATGATTGAAACTGGATATAACGGTTTGCCTGTTGTTGATGACGGTCAAGTCGTTGGTATCATAACACAAACTGATATTTTAAGACTAATTGAAAAATTAGAATCTTAAATATCTACTTTTTTTATTTTTTTGGGTGATTACTATTACACCAATATCATTTTTAGGACCAAAAGGAACATTCACTCATGAAGCGGCCAGCATGATTGGAGATGAGCTGATTCCATACTGCACAATTCCGGCAGTGCTGGAAAGTGTGGCAAATGATGAAACCCAGTTTGGTGTCGTTCCAATCGAAAACTCAATAGAAGGCCCGGTAGGGGTGACCTTGGATTCCCTGGCTCATAAGTTCGATTTGAAAATATTCAGAGAAATTATCATTTCAATCAATCAGAATCTGATTGTAAATCCTGGATGCACAATGGATGACATTGAGGATGTCTATTCTCATCAGCAGGCCATTTCACAATGTCAGGAATTCATAAGCCAGAATAGGATTCAGCCCCATTATGCCATAAGCACTGCAAATGCTGCCAAAAATATCATTGGAGATAAGTCCAAAGCGGCCATAGGTAACGCAAAGGCTGCGGAG
Source organism: Methanobrevibacter sp. (assembly GCF_045130115.1). GTDB lineage: Archaea > Methanobacteriota > Methanobacteria > Methanobacteriales > Methanobacteriaceae > Methanocatella. Next base: position 29,994 of record NZ_JBGUPC010000022.1, on the reverse strand, counting down.
TTATATGGTTTGGAAATTCTCAAGCCCAACATTCAGGACATGGACAATAACGAGACAAGATTCATTGTCGTTTCGAACAGTGACCATGAACCGACCGGCAGGGATAAGACATCAATCATTTTTTCCATATATGAGGACCGTCCGGGTGAACTGTATAATATTTTAGGGATTTTCCAAAAAAATAATATAAACCTGACTAAAATCGAATCAAGGCCATCTAAAAAGGGTTTGGGCAGATATCTGTTTTTCATAGACTTCAATGGTCATAAGGATAATGAAGTAATTCAAGATATCATTGATGAGATTGATGAAAATACCTATTTTTTAAAAGTTTTAGGTTCCTATCCTGAATTTTAGGTAACATTTAAATTATTGTTTGAATATAATTTAAAGTATAATAATTTCAGGGAGGGTAGGAATGTCAGAAGATAGAGATAAACTTCTTCAAGTTATGAATAGTTTGGAAGCAGACTACAAGTCTGGTAAGATTTCTGCAGAAAAATACAGATATTTTCGTTCTAAATATGAAGATAAATTAAATTCTATTGATGCGATGGAAGCAACCAGACGTATCAGATCTATGCAGGGCAAGTCTACCACTAAAACTAAAAAGAGAAGTAAAAAACCTACCAGTCAAAAGAAAAAACAGGAACAAGATTTGGTTCAAAAATATATTATTAATCCTAAAAAGGATGACGCTAGATATAATAAAAAGAAAAAATCCTCAATGAGCAGCGGCGCTTTTACAGCGATAACATTATTGGTGCTTGTAATCGCATTCAGTGCAGGTGTGGCTTATGGTATTTTCAATCTGGATTCCGAATCCATGGCCAGCACAGGTGTTGTTGCAACTGTTGAAGATACAGCATTCCCTGAAGTTGTTGCTGTTGTAAATAATACAAATACTAATTATAATTATACTTCAAATGACAACTACACTCAGACTGACAGTACCGATGATGATAATCAGGATCAGGTTGAAACTACAACGGAAACCACTACAACTACAACTGAAACCACAACCGATTCGTCAGACAGTTCTGATTCCAGTTCCTCAAGCGATTCATCAAGTTCCTCTGACAGTAGTGATTCATCAAGTTCATCGGATAGTTCGGATTCCTCAAGTGACTCTTCAAGTGAGGGTACAGATGGATAATGTAAAGGTGATTTCATGAAAGGCAAAATTTTAATGGGAAGTATTATAGCAATTATTCTTATTATATTCTTGATTTCCAGCGTCAGTGCAGAAAATAATACTGATGACGAAACAAAAGTTTTAACATTATCAAAAGGAGGATTGGTCATCAATTACCCTTCAGACTGGGGATATTCACAGGCCACCTCAAATTATTCCATAATGTCAATTTCAAAACTGGATTCAATAGATTCAGCAGGAATAGGTCAGGTCAATATCAATTTTGAGAAAAAGCCTATTGAAGGAGACTTCTATACATTTGTAAATTCCACTTACAAGTCCATGCAGTATGACGCTTCTTTTAAGTTGATCTCCTCAGGTGACTCTTTAATTGGCGATAGGCAGGCACTGGAATATATCTACACTTCAAATGACAAGGGTATTGAACGTGAGCACAAGGTTGTCTGGTTTGAAAAGGGCGGTCAGGCATATGCTTTAATGTATAGTGCACCAATTGATAAGTTCGAACAGAATTTATACGTATTTGATTATATCCTGTCTGATATTCAGATTACTTAAGGTGTTTAGATGATTGTTCTATGTGTTACAGGTAGCATTGCCGCTACCGAATCCATCAAATTAGCTCGTGAGCTTAGAAGAAACGGCGTTGAAGTTAAATGTTTCATGAGCGATTCCGCATGTGAGATTATCCATCCGAATGCCATGGAATTTGCCACCGGTCAAGAAGTAGTAACCAAATTGACCGGTAAAATTGAGCATGTCAAATATTCTCAGGAAGATTTGATACTTGTCGCTCCTGCAACTGCAAACACAATTTCCAAATTTGCTTATAAGATTGCAGACAATCCGATTTCTACATTGCTGATTACCGCACAGGGCCATGATACTCCGATCATCTTTGTTCCGTCAATGCATGATTCAATGTATCGTGCTATCAAAGGAAATATTGAAAAGATAAAGGAAGAAGGTTCAGCGTCTTTTATAAAACCTAGAATGGATGAAGGAAAAGCTAAATTCCCTTCAAAAGAGGATATTGTTCTTGAATCTCTAAGAACCATTAATTTACATAAAGATTGATATGATTAAAGGCAAGAAGATTTTGATTAGTCTTGGAGGTACTTATGAACCTATTGATTCCGTAAGAGGTATCACAAATAAGTCTTCCGGTAAAATGGGTTTGGCTCTTGCTCGTGAAGCCTATATAAGGGGTGCCGATTTGACTTTGGTCGTTGCAAATGTCAGCGTTGAAATCCCTTCTGTTTTTGATGTCGTTCGCGTTGAGACAGGTAGCGAAATGAACGAAGCCATTTTAAGCATAGTTCCAGACTGTGACATTTTCATATCTGCCGCTGCGGTTTCCGATTTTGAATTGGGACAAAAATCTGATAAGAAAATCGATTCTTCAAGTTCTATTTTTTTGAATTTGAAGCCTGCAACCAAGATCATTCGCCAGATTAAAAAAATCAATCCTGATATTTTTCTTGTTGGTTTTAAGGCCGAGTTCAATATTTCAAGGGATGAAATTATTGAATGCGCTAGAAAGCAAATTGCAGATGCCGGAACGGATTTGGTTATAGCCAATGATATTTCAAAGGACAACTGCCAGTTCGGTTCTGATGAAAATGAGGTTCTGATTGTTGACGATGAGGTTTTGACAGTGCCTTTGGCTTCAAAAAGGGAGATTGCAAAAAGCATTTTTGACGTAATTTCTCAAAAGTTATGAGTTCATCTATCTATCAAGACCATCCAATATAATTTTCAATCATAAATTCATTTATTTTAAAAATACATTTGTTTATTTTAATGTTTTTTATAATTTCAATTAGTTTAATTAATCAATGAGTGGATTATTTTGATGGTTTTTTCAGAGCTATTTTTCCATGCCATTGAAATTTTAAAAATATTCTAAAATCTGTCATATATGTTTTAATTCGGTATTGCATTTTCAAATCAATTTTGTTTTTGCTGTATTATACTGTATATGATGTAAAATTAATTTTGTACTTTGAGTTTTAATCAATCTATTTTTTGATTTATGCAGTAATTTTATATGAAAATTTAAGCTTATTGAAGTAATACTTTTTTAATTAAAAACACTAAATTAATCTTTGAAAAAAAGTTTTTTTAAAATTAGTTTTTAATAAAAATAAGTTCATGCCTTTAGGTATGAGTTAAATGGAGTGATTAATAGAGTGAATCAACCTAAAGGACATTTCAATGAACTTTTATTTTATTTGCATTAGCAATTATAATATTTAATTTTATAGTATAAAAAGCTATCTAAGTAATACTTTTTGGCGGTTTTTGTAGTATTTTTTTAATTTTCTTAAAGCTATTTTTTTGTTGTTTATCACTCAAAAATCAAGTGATTTTTTCAAAGATTTTTCTTGCATTGACAATGCATAATTGCCTTTTTTGTACTTGCCCTATTTCATGATTTGATAAATTTTAAAAACTTTATCTTAGTATTTCTTTTGATAATGGGTGGATTTTGATTTGGGATTTAATATGGTTCGGGTTTTGAATGATTGTGTTGTTGAATCACTGTTTATTTGTTATGTTTGATAAAATTTTTGAATGTTTTTCATTATGCAATTTTTATGGTGTTGATATTTATTGGAGTATCCTCAGTATACTTTTTCGGATATCGATTGATATCAGTTCTTTTTTGTAATTCCATAAAAATTTAAATCAATATGAATCTTTTGATTTTTATTTAAAATTGAAAAATTAATTTTTTTTAACAGATTCTCTGAATTATATCTATTTTTTCCAAATCCTCATCAGTCATATGGTAAAATTTAAAAAATTTTTGCTTGATTCACCAGATAAAAGGAAGAAAGGTAGATGGGTGTTGCACATACTTGATTTTAATTTTAATGTTTTTGGTTGATTTTTTAGGGCAGCTGTTTCCCTTATATTTGTTAACTGCTTTGCAACTTCCTTTTTTAGTTAATTAGTAATTTAAGGCTACTTTGCATTTATTATTGGTTTTTGCTTGTGTGTTTTACCTTTAACTTTTAAGGCGATTTTGTTTTTTTTCATCTTATTTTCCTCCATTTCCTCTTAAATGTAAAATAAAAATGATATTAGTCAAAAAATGTGATAAAATAAATTATTTTGGAAAACTGTTATTAATATTCAATTTATTTAATTATGGGTGGTTCAATGGTATAAATTGTTTTGAATATTTTTTTTGTTAAATTGAGAAAAATGTGTTGTTTGCATAATTATTTAATAGATAATAAAAAGATATTAATAAATAACTTAATAATAGGATGATACTATGAATATTACAAAAAGTTTTAATGAAAAAGAATTGACGTTATCTGTTGAAGGTCGTATTGATACGATCACTTCTCAAGACCTAAATAATGAAATTAATAATGAAATGGGTAATTTTAACTCATTAATTTTGGATTTTGCTGATTTGGAATACATTTCAAGTGCAGGACTTAGAGTTCTAATATCAACACAAAAGAAACTAAAAGCAGACGACATTCCATTCGTTATTAAAAATGTAAATGAAGTCGTTAATGAAATATTTAGGATGTCCGGTTTTGATAAAATCTTGAAGATTGAATAATCTTTGATTCAAAACAAGCTGTCTTAAATTTAAGAATGTTGATTCCATTGGATTGCAATGCAAATGATGGTGGATTCATATTGTGAGTATAATTTGGTAATTTAATTGTAATAATCGTTTTGACGAATTAAAGTTGTTGGGTGAATGCTATGGATTTGTTTAACTTGTCTTCAGCTCAGAAAATGCTGTTGTTTTCAGAGATAGAAAATCCTCAAAATGATTCTTTTTATCTAGCATTTAGAAAGGATTATGATTTGGATGATTTTGAAAATGTAAAATCTGCGATAGAATGTATTTCTAGTGAATATTTGAATTTGCAAATTAAATATGATGAAAATGGTGAATTTAAACAATATTTCGCAGATAGTGATGTTGTTGTTGATTCATTTGAGGTTTCAGATGAAAACCTTGATGAATTCATAAAAGATTATTTGGATAGTCCCTTTGATGATGTTTTTGACTCTCCATTATATAAATGGGCTGTTTTAAAAACAGATGTCTCTACAGTGCTTATTGGGCTCGTGCAACATATTTTGCTCGATGGGACATCACTTTACTCAATTGTTCCCCTCGAAATTGATAGATATATTGATTGCATAAAAGATAATGAACAATATGTTCCAATTGATTATTCATATGAATCCTATGTTGAAGATGAATTGGATTATCTCAATTCTGATGATGCAAAAGCCGATAAAGAATATTGGTTGGATGCTTTAAAGGATTATACTCAGGATTGGTATTCATTTGACGATTCCGAATTTGGATTTTTTGAGCTCCTTTTAGATCAAATTCCTGATTTTGACTATTCTCCATTTATTATTTCATTGGCACTTAATTTTTTATACTTTTCAAAATCTAAAAAAGATAATGAATCATTTAAGAGCATTGTATTGAACACTTCGGTTCATGGAAGATACTTCAATCAAGATGATGCTTTAGGAATGTTCGTTAATACAATTCCTTTAAGATTGACCTATGATGAAGACCTCACATTCGATGAATTGCTTGCCTATTCAAAAAGCGTTTTAAAAGAGGGTTTGGGCCATGCAAAATTGCAATTCAGTGAATACACAACAGATTTGAGAAACATGGGCATTGACCCAGATTGCATTTCAATGTTTTCAATAGTATCCAATTCTACAGATTATGATTCAAAATTCCTAAGTTTCCAAAAGGATATTAAATTCCCTCTTCACTTCAGAATAAATAAGAACTATTCTGATAAAAATGGTTTGCAATCAATATTTATCGAGTATGACAAATCCTGTTTCAGTAAAAGGGAAATTGAATTCATTGCAGACGGTCTAACAGATTTGTTGAAGCAGGTAATGGATGATTCCACTAAAAAATGCCGCCAATACAATGTAAATGAAATCGAATTTTTCAAGGCGGAAAATTATTACAATAATTTGATTAATTCATTTGACAATCCAACCACAATTTCTCCGGATGTAAGTGGTGATAAAGTAAATTTCGTAAAAATATCCAAACCAATTGACATTGAAAAATTAAAGTATTTGTCTAGTGAATACCGTTTGTCAAAAGAAAAATTCTTGCTTGCAACATTTTTATTTAATTTGACCAAATTTTCATTTTCAAAGGATATCTTAATTGCATATGACCGTGTTGCTGCAGGATATCACTTCAATACAGATATGTCCGTCCGCCAATACATGGACGACTTCAAAAAATATTTCAGGGAATATAAAAATTATCCTCTCCTGAACAACAGAAAATTAAACTTTGAAAGTGAAGTGCTGTTCGTAGTGGATGAATATGATGCAAAGGATTACAAATTGGTATTTAATTTTGAAAGCGGTAATATCAACATCAGTTATGATGAATCATTCTACTCAAAAGAATTAATGGAAACCTTTTTGGATTCCATGGATGTTCTATTGGAAAGGTTCAGTTCTGATGATGCATTGCTTAAGGATATTTCTATCAGGCGTGAAATTGAACTGGATGAAGGCTTTGAAATTAATCTTGCAAACGAAGGAATTGTAAATAAGGTATTTGAAAATATTGTGGCTGAAAATCCGCAAAAGACAATACTTTATGCTGAGGACGGTGAACTCACTTACGATGAATTAAACAAAAAAGCAAATAAGATAGCTAACGGTTTAATCAAACGTGGAGTCAGCATAGAAGACAGAATAATGTTCATGATGAGAAGAAACAGTGATTTGATTGCTGCTGTTTTGGGTATTGTCAAAGCGGGAGCGGCGTTCATTCCAATCGATCCAAACTATCCGAAAAACAGAATCGATCAGATTCTGGAGGATAGTGATTCCAAATTTGTAATAACCTCTTCTGAAATAGACTATGGTGGGGAAAACAGGATTGATGTTGATGAATTGCTGATGGAGGCTGATGATTCAAATCCTGAAGTTGATTTGACTCCGGACAATTTATGTTTCCTGATTTACACTTCAGGTTCAACCGGAAAACCGAAGGGGGTAATGATTACTCACCGTGGAATTACAAACTATGTGGCGAATGTTGAGGAGAATGTTCCGATTTACGAATTGAACCACAAATGTAACAAGTTCATATCAATTTCTACAGTTTCATTCATCGTATTTTTAAGGGAAATTTTCGGTACTGTCCTGAACGGATTGCCTGTAGTGTTTGCTAATGATGAACAGGCCGTTGATCCTTTGGAATTGGTCGGATTGTTCAAGGCAACTGATGCTGAAGGATTCGGTTCCACACCAACCAGATTGCTTGAATACCTGCAGCTTGAAGAAATTCAGGAAGTTGTTGGAAAGTGTAACGTGATTATTGTCGGTGGTGAAGGATTCCCTCCAGTATTGTATGACAGATTATCAAAATACACAAATGCAGACATCTATAATTCATATGGGCCAACAGAAGTGACAATCGCTTCACATTATAAGTTAATAGACTCCAATGAGGTTACTGCAGGTTGGGAGATGCTGAATGTAGTTGATAAGATAATGGATATTGATGGAAATCAGCTGCCTGCTTATGTGACTGGTGAAATTTATGTTGGAGGGGCCGGAATTGCAAGGGGATATCTGAACAACCCTGAACAAACTGAAAAGGTCTTTTTAACATTAAATGACATTCCATATTACAATACAGGGGATTTGGGTAAAAAGGATGTCCATGGTGAATTGTATGTTTCAGGACGTAATGACACTCAAATCAAACTCAGGGGATTAAGGATAGAGTTGTCTGAAATTGAAGGGGCAATTGCAAATTATGAAAACGTCTCCCTTTCAAAGGTTGTTGTTAAAAAACTCAACAATGTGGAACACTTATGCGCTTATTTCACTGCATCTAGCGAAATTGATGTGGATGACATGAAACAACACTTAATCGATTCCTTGCCGGAATATATGGTTCCGTCATATTTCACACAGCTTGAATCATTCCCTAAAACTCCTAATGGAAAAACAGACTTTAAAAATTTACCTGATCCAGAAATTGATGTTGATGAATTCATAAAACCAAGAACTGACATTGAACAAGAGCTATTCGATATCGTATCTGATATTTTAGGAGTCGATGAATTCGGTGTAAACACTGATCTTTTCAACATCGGACTGACTTCCCTTTCCGTAATCAAGCTGACTTCAGCAATTTATAAAAACATGAATGCACAGCTGAATGTTACAGAAATATTAAAATATAAAACAATCGAAAAAATCGCATCTGAAATTAAAATCGTTGATGATGAAGCATCTGATGTTCAGGAATTCTATCCATTAACTTCAAATCAGCTTGGTGTTTACTTTGACTGCATCAAGGATCCTAATAACACTGCATACAATCTTCCAAAGAAAATGGAATTCAGTGAAGGAATTGATGTGGATAAACTCAAATCATCAATCATAACTGCTATAGAAAATCATCCATATCTAAAAACAATTATTGTAATGGAAAATGGTGAGGTTTATCAGCAAAGAAGAGATGGCCTAAAAGTCGATGATCTTATTGAAGTTGTGGATGAAGCTGATATCGATGAATTTGTAAAGCCGTTCAAACTTGATGAAGGGCCATTATTCAGATTTAAGATAGTTGGAGACTCAATGTTGCTTGCCGATTTCCACCATATTATTGTGGATGGAACTTCATTAAACATTTTATTTGATGAAATATCAAAAATCTATGATGGAAAGGATTATGAGTTGGAAGAACTTGACGGATTCGAGTATTCATTAAATGAAATTAAAACAGAGCAATCATCATTATATAAGGAAGCGGAATTATTCTTCTCCCATAAGATTCAGGAATTTGATGACGCAACATTGATTGCACAGGACATCAACGGTGATGAATCCAAGGGCAATGCCGCAATGGAGGATATTTTCCTTAATAAGGAAGATATTGATGAGTTCTGTGTGAAATCAAACCTCAGTCAGAACAATCTGTTCCTTGCTGCAACATCATTTGTTTTAAATAAATTCGTTTACAACAGAGATATATTGATTGCAACAATCACCAATGGAAGATTCAATCCAAATCAGCAAAAAACATTGGCTATGATGGTTAAGACATTACCATTGGCATTGAAATTAAATTCTGATTCAAATCTTAATGAATATCTGGAATACATTAATGAGGAATGGCTGAATGTATTGGCATATTCATCATATCCTCTTACAGAAATTTCAAATAAATTCGACATCACTCCTGAAATATTGTACGCATATCATGGAAAAATCATCGAAGACATTGAAATTGGTGGAATGAAAGTCGAAAGGCAATCCATCGACTATGAAGGACTGAAATTCAAGATTAACATAAATGTTGTTGAAGTGGATGGCCAATATAGGATATTCTGTGAATACAACGATCAATTATACTCTGAATCATTGATTAACACTTTCCTTGACTGCATCAGAATAGTTTTAAACAAATTCATGACATTCAATGGAAATACATTGATGAAGGACATTTCAATCATTGAAAATGATGATTGGGGTGTCGATGATTTCGAATATGATGAGATTCCTGAAGACAGGTTAAATAAGATATTTGAAAAGCAGGTCGAATTGCATCCTGACAGGGTCATTTTATATGCCGACGATGGCGAGTTCACTTATGAGGCGCTAAACGAAAAGGCTAATAGAATTGCCCATAGCCTGATTAAAAGAGGAGTCGGCCCTGAAGATAGGGTAATGTTTATATTGAACAGAAACAGTAATGTAATGGCATCTGCATTCGGTATCCTAAAATCAGGAGCTGCATTCATTCCTGTTGATTCCGAATATCCTTCCGAGAGAATTGAACATGTTCTAACTGACAGTGAATCAAAATTCATCATTGTGGATGATGTAATCGAGAAAAAGGGCATAGACTTGTCACAATATGCCGATAATTTGCTGGATGTCAATGAATTGCTTGAGGAAGAGGACACTTCCAATCCGGACCCTGATGTGCATGCAAATAATATGGCATATCTTATTTACACTTCAGGTTCCACAGGACTTCCGAAAGGAGTAATATTGGAGCATGGAAACATTGCAAACTTTGTTTATCCTGACCCTAGAAATGTCTGTACCTATGAATTGGTTCAAAATCTTGAAAAAGAAGATTATAAGGTATTGTCCACTACAACTGTAGCTTTTGACGTATTCCAGCAAGAACTGATGGGATCTCTATTGAATGGAGTTCCAATGGTATTTGCTAATGATGTTGAATACAAGGATCCGATTGAAATGATGGACTTAATCCACAGGTCCGGAGCGAATGTCTACGTTGCTACACCTTCACGTATTCTACAATATCTGGAAATTGAGGCTATGCAGGAAACAATGTATGGATTTAAAGTTTACATCCATGCGGGAGAACCGTTCTCAGCAAGGTTATATGAATTGCTCAGCGAAAACTCCAACGGAAAAATCTTTAACATGTACGGGCCAACTGAAACAACCGTCTACTGTAACGGTCAATTGCTTGAAAGTTCAGACATCCATATAGGTAAGGCACTGTTCAATGTGCATGAGATGGTTATGGATTTCGATTCCAATCCTCTGCCTCCAAATGTCATTGGGGAACTCTTCATTGCGGGAAAAGGTGTTTCAAGAGAATATCTGAACCGTCCGGAAAATAATGCCAAAGCATATGAAGTGATTAATGGAGTCAGATTCTATCATTCCGGAGACTTTGTCAAAGTCACTGAAGATGGGGACTATTATGTTTTCGGAAGAATGGACAACCAAATCAAGCTTAGAGGTTTAAGAATTGAAATAGGCGAAATCGAAGTGGGTCTTTCAAAATTCCCTGGAATCAAATCCGTTGCAGTTGTTGTTAAAAAAATCAAAGGCAACGATCATCTTTGTGCATATTTCACAGTCCATGATGAATACAAGGATGAAAACCGTGAAGAAAACGGATATTCCATTGACATTGACGATTTAAAGGCATCTCTTGCCGAAAAATTGGTATATTACATGGTTCCGACAGTTTACATGGAACTTGATGAAATGCCTCAAACAGCAAACGGAAAAACAGACCTGAGAAACTTGCCTGAACCGGTTTTAATCACCGAATATGTTGCTCCTGAGAACGACATTGAAGCATTCTTTGCAAACCTATTTGCAGAAATCTTAGGACTTGATGAAGTAAGTGTCACCGACAGTTTCTTTGAAATCGGTGGAACATCTCTCCTAGTTACTAAAATAACTATGGAAGCTTTAAATAGGAACTATAATTTAAGCTATGGTGATGTCTTCTCAAATCCTACTCCTAGGGCACTGTCAGAGTTTATCCTGTCTGATGAAACAATGGAGAAAAAAGAGGAATTGGCATATGACTATTCCCAAATCAATGACCTGCTCAAGAAAAACAATATTGAAACAATACTTGAAGGTGAAATTCAGGATAGCTTAGGCAATATTTTGCTCACTGGTGCAACAGGATTTTTAGGAATACATGTGCTTCGTGAAATACTTGAAAATGAAACAGGGGATGTTTACTGTTTCATCAGGGCCAATAAGGTATTAAGTGGCGAAGAAAGATTGAAATCCTTGCTGTTCTATTACTTCTCAAATGAATATGAGGAGCTATTCAAAGAAAGATTGCATGTCATTGAGGGGGACATCACTAACATTGAAGACTTTGAAGGTCTTATCAATGAAAAAATCGATACGATAGTTAACTGTGCAGCTAATGTTAAACACTTCTCATCAGGAACCGATATTGAAGACATTAACCTTGGTGGTGTAATAAACGGACTGAAATTTGCAAAGATGAAAGATGCTAAATATGTCCAGGTTTCAACATACAGTATTGCGGGTGAAAGTATAAACAACTACCCTCCAGTCGATGTCAAATTCACGGAAAACGATTTGTTCATTGGCCAAGCTGTAAACAATCAATATCTCAATTCAAAATTCCTGGCAGAACGTGCAGTTCTGGAAGCTGCTGTCAATGATGATTTGGACGTTAAAATCATGAGGGTTGGAAACCTGATGGCAAGAAGTTCTGACAGTGAATTCCAAATCAACTTTGAAACTAACGGTTTCATTAATCGTTTAAAGGCATTTGTGACAATTGGAAAAATGCCATATTCAATGTTAATGAGTAATGTGGAATTTTCACCGATTGATGTAACTGCAAAAGCTATTTTAGGTCTTTCAAAGACTCCTAAGGAATGTACAGTTTTCCATCCATATGATTATCACAGCATTTCATTTGGAGACATAATTGACATTATCAAACCTTTAGGATTGGATATTCAACCTGCCGAGGATGATGATTATGAAAATGCTTTAGATGAAGCGCTTGCAGATAAATCAAAACAGGAAGGTGTGTCTGGTCTCATCACTTCAATAGGTTCCGGAAAAGTCAAAAAGATTTGGGTGCCTGTTGACAATGTATACACTGTTCAGGCGTTATATCGTTTGGGCATTAAATGGCCATTCATATCTGAAGACTACATTTACAATTTTGTTAAATATTTGGATGATTTAGACTTCTTTAGTCTGTAGAGGTTAAGACGATGTATGAGAGAAATTATAAATTATTGCGAAGTAAATTTGGTGAATTTTTCTTCCCAACATTATTCACATCAATGGCGGGCAATATCTGCCTGTTTGTAGACGGTTTGATGGTAAGTTTCTTACTTGGTGCAAGCAATCTTGCACCTATTCAAATAGTCGCTCCGGTAATTACTTTTGTTAATCTTATCTACTGGATGATCGGATTGGGGGGCAGTGTACTTTGTTCCGTTTCAAAAGCGGAATTTGACGATGAAAGAAGTAACAGCTACTTTTCAGTGTCAATCATTTCGCTCGTATCGATTGGAATATTGATTACAATCCTTGGTTTGTTGTTTTCCGGCAATATTGCAAAGTTCTTATGTCTCTCCCAGCCTGAATTGATTTCTGATGTTGGCAGTTATTTCATAGCATTGATAATTGGAATGCCGTTTTTATGTTATATGATGAGCTTGTCTTATTTTATAAGGGCAGATGGTATTCCTTCATTGCCTTTTAGAGCCATACTGGTTGCCAATATTGTCAATATTTGTTTCGATGTAATTTATATCAAATTTTTCGGCATGGGAATTTCAGGTGCTGCATTGGCCACTTCAACAGGTTATATTGTTGGGTCCATTTTAATTTCATATTATTTCATTAAAAAAGAGCGTACCTTGGAATTTATTAAATTGAAGGTAAATTCATTCTTCAATTTCCTTAAAAAAATCTTGACTTCAGGATTTTCATCCGCATCAACTCAATTGTATTTAACATTAAAATTGCTTGTCATAAACTTTTTGATTGGTCTTTCTATTGGAAAATCAGGTGTTGTTGCATTCAGTATCTGTTATAATAGTTTATTCATATTATATATTTTCCTGATTGGAACTGCACAGACAATGTCTCCAATTGTGTCTGTTTACTTTAAGGAGGAAGACTATTCAGGCGTTAATTATGTTGTAAAAAGATCTTTAAAGTTTGTTTTGGCTTCAAGTTTAGCGCTATCTGTTTTATTCATTGTTTATCCTCAAGCTTTATTGTTCTTGTATAGTGTCAAAAATCCGGCTGATGTTCCTGTTGTATTGAATGCATTAAGGATATTTGCAATAAGCTATGTTGGAACTGCAATCACATTCTTATATACATTTTATTCTCAGGCAATTCAAAAGAATCAGTTATCTACAATCATTTCATTGCTAGAAGGTTTCGTTTTGCCAATTTCTGCTGCAATCATACTTTCTTATCCACTTGGCGGAAACGGTATTTGGATTTCATTTGCAATAGCTGAGGCACTGACAATATTATTCATTTTCTGTTATTCAAGATACATCAATAAAAAGACTGACGGTGAATACACAGGATTTTTCATTAATAAGCATAATGATGATAACGTGTTTGAACATACAATTTCAGGAAATGTTGAAGATGCTGTCAATCTGGCCCGTGATGTTCAAAATTATCTAAAGGACAATAAATCCGCTGCTTTAGTGGGTCTGTCTATTGAGGAAATGCTTGTAAACATCATTAACACTAATGAAAGCGTTGATACAATAGATGTCATTGTTAGGGAGAATGAAGATAACATTTTGATTTCCATTAAGGATACCGGTGTTGAATTTAATCCTGTTATTGAAAATGAACAGCTTAAATTCGATAATATCTCTGTTTTAAATAAAATTGCTGATAAAATTGATTATTCAAGGGTTTTAGGTTTAAACAGTACTGTAATAACTATCAAAAATTAAGAAAACAGAAAAATGGGATTTCAATTCCCATTTTTTAATTAGTCCGGTAATGAAATTTTACCGGTGTTTTTTTTTAAAAATTTTTTTCTACTAGAAATGCAATATGGTCCTTTTCGTAAGGTTCCAGTTTCACTTTTTCAATAATTTTAAAGCCTTTCTCTTTCAATTTCTTTTCCTGTTCCTTGAAAACCTTTTTAGGCTTTTGAACAACATCGATACTTCTGGCCTTAATCATCAAAAGGCCTGCACCGTCATCCTTACAGAACAGATTCATGTTTCTCATGAACAGTTCGGTCTGTGTTGGCTGGGCAACATCGCAGTATACTAGGGCTGACATTTCAAGAATGTTGAGGTATTCTTTCGGTTTGGTTGCATCGCCCAGAATCGGAGCAATGTTTGACCTTTGGCGTGAAAGCTGAACCAGTTTTTTGGCTGTGGTCGGTGAAAATTCAACTGCATAAACCCTTCCATTTGTTACAATATCTGAAATGTGTGAAACGGTAGTTCCGGTTGAAGCTCCAAGGTATAGTACTTTTGAGGCATCATCAATCTCCAAATTTTCCAGTCCGTTTAGGAGTGCTGCAGCCAATTTTGAACGTCTCGGATTCCAGATTCTATATTCCTCGTCCTCTTGAATCAATTCTTCTCCATAGACTGATATTCCAGGAGTCAAATTTTTGGTTGCAACGTTTCCGTCTTTAAAATAAACTTTCATGATTATCTCCTCTTCCTTTTCTTTTTACCTTTTCTCTTCTTGTTTTTGCCTTTTGACCTTTCTTCATTTCGTTTTTTTGTAGTTTTGGTTGGAAAAGGATTATTCTTTTCAATTTCTTCAGCCTTTTTTATAAATTCATCAAAGGCATTTTCATCAAATGTCTTGGTAAAAACATCCCGTCTTGCGGCATGTGATATCATTCCTGCAAGCATTCTGGCAATTTTTCCACGATTCCACCATTTTGCTCCGCGAACCTGCGGATGCTGATATATCAAACCGTATTTTGGCGGTCGGTCCCCACTTTTCAGGTGCCTGAACAAAGCCTTTTCAGCGCCCATTATCTGGACTGTACTTGATGGGTAGACTGCTAGCCTTTTAAGCCCTCCTGCATGTGAAATCAGCTTGGCTCCGAGAGATGATCCGACCAGTAATCTCAAGTTGGGAGCAATGTCCTGCATTTTAAAGTCAACATATTCCTCAAGGTTTTTTCTTGTCTGCTGCATTTCATAGATTGAATTTGCATAGTTGTTCATTATTTCTATGTCTTTCGGATTGATGTCCTCTTCCAGATCGATTATGTCACCTGGGAATGCTTCAGGTTGGGCATTGATGATTTCTTCCTTGGTTTTGTTTTGGGAAATCAACTTGATGTATGTTTCATTGTTTTTAATAACATCCATTTCAGGGAAATACAATGCATACCATTCACGGATTCTTTCAATTTGTTTGGAAATGCTTTCATCAATCTCATCTATGGTATTGATTGCCTGAATCAGGTGCTTGTCTTCAGAGGCTGATTCCTTCTTGATTTTGTAAATCGCCAGATTTCTGTAGATTTCGGTTATTTCCTCGCTGTCCAATCCGAATTCCTCATAATTGCTTCTTAGATATTCTCCGGCAGGATTCGGATTTTTGATGATGACTTTTTCATTGTCGTAATCTGACTTTCTTTTATTGGATTCGATAATGATTTCATCATAGTCATTTGAAACTTCATCGATTATTTCCATTTCTTCAGCAACGATTTTTTTATCATCGATATCGGCCAATCTGTTAAGTATTTCATCTTCCGGAAATAACTTTTCTGAGATTAATTCGTTTTCACTGTTAAAGGCTAGAAATCCTTTAACACAATAAGTAATATAGCATTCCATAAGATTAATTATCTATTTTATTTTTAATAAGTATTTTCAATAAGTGCATTGAATTATTTGGAGGCATTGATTTTCTTTAAACTATTTTTATCATGAAATTTAAACTATTAACTGTATGTCAAAAGAGAGTTTGGATGATTTAAGATATGAGTTGGAACTTAAGAATGCCGAAATCGATGAGCTTAATATGGAACTTCAGGATAAAAATGAGCAAATCAACAAGCTGAAGCTGTATTCCACCAAATTAAAATATGAGAAAAAGAATTTGGAGGACAAGCTCGACACAAAAATCGATTATGACAAGGCAAGAATCAATGAGCTTGATGACTTGCAGGAAAAAATCAGGGAAAAGGAAGCCATCATTGAGGACAAGCATGACCAGGTGAAGTATTTGAGGTCATTGATTGATGATTACAAGGAGCAATTAAGCAAAAATACCGAGAATCTGGAACTTCAGCTTAAGAAAATCACCAAATCCTATGAGGATTTGCTTGCCCAAAAGGATTCTATAATTCAAAAACAGGATGAGCAAATCGCTAATCTGACAAAGGCAAATGAAGAAATTGTCAAGTCCAATAAGACCAATGTCATTAGCTTGAAATTGCAAAATGAAAAATATCAGGAAATCATTGATAAATTTACAAAAACTAATTAAACAATTAATTACAAAGTTGATATTATGTTGAAAACAAACGTTTGTGGAGTAGAATTTAGAAATCCATTGATGTTGGCGGCAGGAATTATGGGAAGCAATGCCTCATCAATGAACTGGATTTTAAAGTCAGGTGCTGGAGGAGTCGTATCCAAATCATTTTCACTTAATCCTCATCCGGGCTATCCGAACCCGACAACCGTAGCGGTTGATGGGGGGATCCTGAATGCAATCGGCCTTTCAAATCCGGGTGTTGAGAATTTCAAGGAAGAGCTGAAAAAGATTGATCATGAGGGCAATGTGGTTATCGCTTCAATTTACGGGGCAAACCCTCTTGAGTTTTCACAACTTGTTGAGGAAGTTCAGGAATATGTTGACATGATTGAACTCAACATCTCATGCCCTCATGCAATGGAAGGCTATGGCGCATCAATAGGTCAGGACTGTAACTTGAGCCATACTATCGTATCGGCTGCAAAAGACGCTTCCGATGTGCCTATCATTGCCAAATTAACTCCGAATGTTACTGACATTACTGAAATCGCAAAGACCTGTGAGGATGCAGGGGCAGATTGTCTGTCTTTAATCAACACATTGGGTCCTGGAATGAAAATCAATATTGATGTTGCAAAGCCTGTGCTATTCCATAAATCAGGCGGAATGAGCGGTAAGGCCATAAAACCTATTGCCGTCAGCAATGTCTATTCAGTTTATGAGGCTGTGGACATTCCATTGATTGGTGTTGGAGGAATTTATACTTTTGAAGATGTTGTCGAATTTATCTTTGCAGGCGCCCGTGCGGTCCAGATAGGCACTGCCATCATGGACGAGGGCGTTGAGGTATTCGGTAAAATCAATCAGGGCCTTGAAGAGTTCATGAAAGACAAAGGTTATTCTTCAATTGATGAAATGGTGGGGATTGCACATGATTAATGAACCGAAAATCGTTGAAATTAAGGAAATTATCACTGAAACTCCTACAATTAAAACCTTCAAATTCGATTGGGATTTTGAAACACTCGGAAAACCTAATCCCGGCGAGTTTTTAATGATCTGGAATTTCAATAATGAAAAGCCCATGTCAATATCTCAAATCAATGACAACGAGCTTGCCATAACCGTTAAAAACATCGGTGAGTTCACTTCCCAGCTGCATGATTTGCAGGTTGGAGACCAAATTGGAGTTAGGGGAAGTTACGGAAACGGATTTGACAATTCATTTGAAGGCAAAAAAATCATAGCTATCGGTGGAGGAGTAGGTATGGCTCCGGTCAATGCCATTGCCACTGATTTGGCTCCAAATAATGATGTTAGTGTCATTTCAGCTGCCCAGACAAAAGATGAATTGCTGTTTTTGGATTCACTTGAAAAGTCAGGGGTCAGTGTTTACCCATGCACTGATGATGGAAGTTTTGGATTTGAAGGATTTGCAACAAATTGTCTTAGTGATTTGCTTGAAGATTCGACTTATGATTATGCATTTGTCTGCGGACCTGAGATAATGATGAAGGGAATCTTTGATATCCTTGAAGATGCAGGAATAAATGGCCAATATTCTCTTGAAAGATACATGAAATGTGCACTGGGAGTGTGTGGTCAGTGTTGTGTTGACAGTGAAGGATGGAGAATCTGTGTTGAAGGTCCTGTTTTTGAAAACGACAAGATTACTAAAATCACTGAATTTGCAAAATACAGAAGGGATGCCTCAGGCGTAAAATACTGATTAAGGGTATGATAAAATGGGAATTGACATTAAAGAACACTTGACTCCACCAGTGCTTTTGGTAATATTTCTGGTTATAGTCTCATTGATGATTGTATTTCCCGTTTTGAACATGATCGTCCTGGGAGCCATCTTGGCATATGGAGTAAAGCCGGTGGCCAATAAAATCCAGTCAAAGCTCAAGTTCAGCTCATTGTCAATATTGCTTGCGATGGTAGTCGTTTTGATACCGTTGATATTGCTGATTGCATATATTGTCATTGAACTTATAGCGATATTGTCCGGTGCATCATCTTCAACTACCTATACTGACATCAATTCAGTGATGTCATCAGTATCCGCTTACTTGCCATGGAGCTTTGATGTAAATTCCATTTCAGCATCAATAAACTCATCAGTCCAGGAAATTGGAAAATATGTCCTGAATTATCTTGTCAAGTTTGCAAGCAGTCTTATGAATATCACTCTGGACCTGTTTATTCTTGTCTGTTCAGTTTTCTACTTTGTTCGTGACGGAAATAATTTTCTTCAATTCATAAGGTCTTTTGTTCCTGACGATTCAAAGGATTTCTTTGACAATACAGTTGAATCAGTGAAGGATGTCTTGAGAAGCATTTTCTACGGACACTTCCTGACTTCAGTAATAATTGGGATATTTGGGGCAATAGGATACTCTCTTCTGGGATATCCGTTTGGAATCTTTTTAGGTGTGATAACCGGTATCCTGCAGCTCATTCCGGTATTCGGCCCATGGCCTATCTATTGGGCATTGTTCTTTATGGATATTCTTGCCGGAAATTATCCGAGAGCAATCATTGTTCTTCTTTTCGGATTTTTCCTAAGCACAATAGATATGTATATAAGGCCAGCTCTGTCAAGCCATTATGCAGACATTCATCCGCTGATATTGCTTGTCGGGTTCCTGTCAGGACCTCTTGTTTACGGAATAGTCGGTTTTATTGTAGGTCCTCTTATTTTGGGAATCACATATACTGTTTTAGATAACTATAGAAAGGAATATATTCTGGGGGATGAATAGATGCAGGATAATGTTGTGATTTTGGATATAGATTATGTCACATATGAGGAAAGGCCTGTTATCAGATTATTTTCAAAAAAAGGTGATGAGAACATAATTCTCATAGACGACACGTTCGAACCTTACTTATATGTTATGTCAGACGATATTGAGGAATGCATATCCGAAATTGAGGATAACATTGATGTGATTAATATAGAAAGAGTGATAAAAAAGGATTTCCAAATCGAAACGGAATTCATTAAGGTCACATTCAAGCATCCTCAGGAACTTGCAAAGAATCGTGATGCAATAAGGGATTTGGAAAGCGTAATCCAGATAAGGGAATTTGACATTCCATTCTACAGGAGATACCTGATGGACCGTGACGTGATTCCTATGACTGAAGTAACTGCAATCGGAGAGGAACTTGAAACGTTCATGGATTTGGATTCAACAAAGCAGGATGTCAGAATAATAAAATTGACTGATAGGTTAGTGAGGGCAGAGGAATATCCGCAGAATTTCAGGATATTGAGCTTTGATTTGGAAGTCAGAAACCCTCATGGAATGCCTGATTCTGCCGAAGATGAAATCATCATGATTGGTGTTGCCAGCAATTTCGGAATCAATCAGGTGATATCCACCAAAACAAACTCACAAGATAGGGGAAACTTTGTAAATCAGGTTTCATCTGAAAGGGAAATGATTGAGGAGTTTGTAAAGATCATCAAAGACAATAATGTCGACATAATTGTCGGATACAACTCGGATAATTTTGATTTCCCATACCTTAAGGACAGGGCAAAAATATTGGATGTCGATTTGGATATTGGAATGGATGAGTCTGATGTTAGATTTATCCGCAGGGGATATGCGAATGCAGCATCCTTTAAGGGATTGATTCATGTTGATTTATATCTTGTAATGAGAAGATACATGACATTGGACAGATATACATTAGAAAGGGTTTATTATGAACTGTTCGGCGAGGAAAAGATTGATGTTCCCGGTGACCGTATCTGGGAATTCTGGGACAATGAAGGAGAGGAACTTGATACATTATTTGATTATTCTCTTGATGATGTGGTATCCACCTTAAAAATTGCTGAACAGACCTTGCCGCTTAATCTGGAACTTACTCGTATTATAGGTCAGCCTCTGTTTGACGTATCTCGTATGGCAACAGGCCAGCAGGCGGAATGGTTTTTGGTAAAGCAGGCTTATTTTGACGGTGAGGTTGTGCCGAATAAGCAGGGATCAAACTTCGCTGACCGTGCTTCCGCTGAAGACAATGAAGGGGGATACGTAAGGGAACCTGAAAAGGGTCTGCATGAGAATTTGGTTCAGTTTGACTTCAGGAGCCTGTATCCGAGCATCATCATTTCAAAAAATATATCTCCTGATGTAATGACTTTGGGAGAGGTTGAAAACGAAGACGATTACAATATTTCACCTGAACATGGTGTTAAATTCAAAAAATCTCCACAGGGTTTCATTCCATCCGTCATTGATAAGATATTGCAGGAAAGGTTTAGAATCAAGCGTCAGATGAAGGAATCTGATGATCCTCAGGAAAAGATAGCTCTTGATGTACAGCAACAGGCCATTAAGAGATTGGCAAATACAATGTATGGGATTTATGGATTTCCACGATTCAGATGGTATTCCTTTGAATGTGCAAAGGCAATCACCTCATGGGGAAGACAATATATTAAATCATCAATAAAAAAAGCTGAAGAATACGGATTCTATGCAATATATGCTGACACTGATGGTTTTTATGCGAAATACAAAAAAGAATAATTTTTTTTAAAAAAAAGAAAAGGGTTAAGAGAAAATTAATTTCTCTTATTTTTTAATTTTAATAGTTGATTTTGCTTTTTTAGCAACAACATACTTGTTTGCTGAAGCAACCACTACCTTATGTTTTCCAACTTTTAATTTGGCGGTACTGATTTTTGCAATACCTTTCGCATTAGTTTTAGCGGTGTAGGTTTTTGCTTTTTTACCAGTATAGACTTTGATTTTAACTTTAACTCCTTGAATTACTTTTTTAGTCTTTTTGTTTTTAACAGTGACTTTAAAGTATTTTTTAGCGCCTTTTTTAGCGGTCAATTTTTTAGGAGTTAATTTTGCCGGAGCCTTTTTAATAACAATCTTTGCAGTTACCTCTTTGGCGGCGAAGTTTTTCTTGTCTGCACCTGAAACAACTGCATAATAGGTACCAGGTTTCAATTGGTCAAGTGATAATTTTATTTGACCGTTCATACCTGTATTACCATTGTAGTTGTAATATCTGTTTTTTGAAATGAATAATTTGATATTCATTTTTGCATCATAGATTGGTTTCTTATTTTTAGTGTTGGTCAATTTTATAGTGAAGTATTTGCCGCCTTTGTAGTAGGTGGTTAATTTTTTAGCAGTGATTTTTGCACTGGCCTTTTTAACTGTAATAGTTTTAGTTGCCTGTTTAAAGTCATATCTGTTATCTGCAGAAGCGATTATAACTTTATGTTTTCCGACTGCTAATGAAGCACTATATGAAACTTGACCTTTGCTGTTGGTTTGGAACAGGTAGTCATTGTACTTTTTGGAAGTGCTGTACAATCTAATGAGGAGATACATTCCGCTTACAGCTTTACCGTCTTTGGTAACTTTAATTGTTTGGGTAGCTCCAGAATTATAGTATACACTAACGTCTTTGGCAGTAAGGGTAACAGGGATTTTTATAATTGTGAAACTTCCTTTAGTACTTTTGCTGTTGATGTTTTTAGTGTCATTGTTGCTTATGGTTAAATCATAAGTTCCAGCAACAAATCCTTTTACATTAATTTCACTGGTACCGTTTTCATTGGTTTGGAAATAGTAATCTTTTTGAGTGGTAACCGGCAAGTAAAGATGTAATATGGTATTTTTAACTGGATCTCCATTTGCTGCATTGGTTACAGTAATTTTAATCTTTTTGTCGCTGCCATAGTACTCTTTGTAATCGTCGATTTTGATGTTTATGTTTGCTTTGTTAATGACAATGTTTTGACTGGTTCCATTTGTTTTATTGAACGCATTGGATTTGATGGTAACGGTATGATTACCTGCATCCATGAATCCCCATCCTTGACCATTCATTTTATTGTTATCGAAAGCTACTATTCCATTTTCATCGGTTGTATTGGAAATTGTGGATATGATTGTGATTCCACTACCGCTGATACCACTTATACTAATTGAACCAGCTGTTATTTTGTACTCTAAATTGACAGTTTTATTTGCTAGACCTTCATTTGTATCAATATCAGTGATTTTATAGGTTAACTTTCCGCTTTGATATTCAACAACATTGTTAATAGCTTCAACTTTAATATTGTAAACTCTGTTTAAAGTGACATTTGTTGTAGCATTGTTATATCTGATGTTTAATGTTGCGGTAGTGAAGTTTCCATTTTCAAGAGTGATAATTAAAGTGTTATTGTTAATCACTTTTGATGCAATTGGAATCTCTACAGTATTATTTCCATCTTTATATGTAAGATTAAGAGTTAATTCGTCTGCAGTGATTTCAACGATTTCAGTACCGTTTACAATGGTTAATTTAATGTCTCCTTCTTTAGTAGAGTTAACTTTAATGGTTGAAGTAGCATTGATTCCATAAACGGTCAGGTTAAAACTTTTAGACACTTCAGAGTATGTGTCGGTACCAAGGTACTTAACAGTAATGTTGTAAACGCCGAAACCGAACTTGTCAGTTAATGTGATAACTGAGTCGTTGCATGTGAATTTGATTTCTTTGCCGTTGCTGTAGACTTTAGTGTTGTTCACATTAATTGCAATGTTAGTTCCGTTAGCTGCAATAACAGTAACGGTAAAGTTGGCAACTTGTTCTGATCCTTGTGCTAATGATGCAGGAACAGAGATTTCAGTACCCACTTTAATGGTGGTTCTAGCGGTTAAGTTGTTTTCAGCAGCATATTTGATGTCAACATATGCACTGTCAAAGGTCTTATCTACATTAAATTTGATGGTTTGTTTGTCATCGAGAAGTGTAACTGGGCTAATAGTTTTATTGTAAGTTTGATTGCCCACTTTGTAGAATAATGTAAGGGTTAAATTGCCTATAGTAACATTAACTGGATCTGAACCATCATTAAGGTTTAAAGTAATATTTACATCACCGTTTGAATCTAAGTTTGCAGTTTTATCAGGGTCAAATGTTTGATTGCCCCATACTTTAACTGTCACTGTCCTGTTGGATTGTGCATATGTGCTGTTACCTACAAAAAGGACATTTAAAGTGTGAACGCCAATAGCTAAATTTTTGACGGTAATTACTGAGTTATTATAATCAAAAGCAACTTCTTTACCATTTTCAAGAACTCTTAAATCGTTTTTGCTGATTGTTATTTCATGATTTTGATTATCATAAACATGTACGCCAGTAATGTTTTTGTCATCGGTTATCTTAAATTTGCCGCCAGTTGCATTAACGCTTGTAGCATACCTTACGCCAATTGTTTTTGTATTAACTGCATCAGTGTAGTTTAAAAGTATGCTTTTTATAAGTCTCTCATATGTGAATCTTATTGTTCCATTGTTGTAAGTAAAATCTCGAATATTTTCTGATGTTAGGTTTCCTTCGCTGTCAATGTATGTTACATTTACGATGAATTTTGTAACATCTAAATCTGTGATATGATCATCAACTCCATCAGAGACTTTAATGCCCTTGATTTCAAATTCATCCCCAGTTTTTACAATATTATCTGGAGATTCCAATGTTTTATTTCCTAAAATAGATAGTATAATATTTTTTGTGGAATTAGCATATGTAGCATTACCTAAGTAATTGAGTGTAATGTTATGTTTTCCAACATTTAATTTTTCTGTAATACTGAGTATTGAATTGTTGTATGTGAAGTTAAGTGATTTGCTTCCTTCAAGTACCTGTAAATCACTTGCGTTAACATTAATGTCTGCACTTTCATTGTCTTTTACAGTAACACTAATGTTCTTGTCTTCATCATAGTTAAAATATTTATCTTCAGCTTCAATAGTAGTATTGATTTTTTCTTGCGTTGCATCATTGCCTGTGTCTTCTCCGTCGGCAAGAGCAACTTCTGTATCTGCACTAGCTAATGGACTGTCACTATCTGCAGTGATGTTTTCACTAGCACAAACAGACCCGATACTTACTAATAGGAATATTACCATCGCTATTAATAAGATATAAGAGTTTTTAAATTTCATAAATTTAGTTCCTCCTTTTATGAAAATCATATTTTTTGAAAAATAATTTATGATTTTCAGTATAATAATATTGGTATTTTTTTACATTTAAAGGTTTGTCTATTTTCAAGATATTTTTAGTATTTTCAAGTTAAAATTAAATTTAAGGCAAAATTTTAATGATATGTAAAAATATATCATCGATGATTTAAAAAAAAGATTTATGAAGAATAGTGACTATTCTTCAACATATGAATCTATGTCAATGTCTAAATCGTCACAAATTCCTTTTAATTGTTCATATAATTTTTCATCAATTGCCACACCGTTTGCTTCAGCTTCAGCAATTCTTTTAACTTCCAAATCTCCAGGAATGGCTACGGTTTCGCCGGTTGCCCTCACTTGGGAGATGAAGTCTTCGGTGTTTGCCTTGAACTCATCAAAGTCACCGAATTTTGAAGGGTCAATAACGACATATAAGTCTCCTTTGGTACAGTCCTTATCAGGTGAAGCTGTACCTGTTACTCCAAGACCATATCCTGCCTGTACTAATGGTCCGGTTAGGATTTCAATCAATAAGGATAATGCATATCCTTTGAATCCTCCAAATGGTAAAATTGAACCTTCAAGTGCTGCTTCAGGGTCATTTGTTGGGTTTCCATCTTTGTCTAATGCCCAACCGTCAGGCAAATCAAGTCCTTTTCTTTTTGATTCGATGATTTTTCCACGGGCAGTGACTGAAGTTGCCATGTCCACGGTAATGTATGAATCTGATGGAATTCCTAATGCGAGAGGATTGGTTCCGATTAATTTATCCTTACCGCCTAATGGTGCGATAGCAGGATCGGTATTTGCTAAAACCAAACCGATGCAGTTTTCTCTTAAAGCCAAATCAGAGTAAAATCCTGTAACTCCAAAGTGATTGGTATTGTGAACACCTACACATGCAATACCAACTTCTTTAGCTTTTTTGATTGCGATTTGCATTGCTTTGTATGATACTGCTTGTCCAAATCCGCTGTTACCATTGATTAATGCGATAGCAGGAGTTTCCTTTTCGATAGTGATATTTTCTTCCAAATTGATTGTGCCTGCTTTGATACTAATTAAATATTGTGGGAATCTTCCAAGCCCATGTGATGTGAATCCTTTTAAGTCTGCATCCAATGTAGCTTCTGCAACTAATTCTTGATCTTCTTCGCTAGCTCCAAGCTTAGCCAATATCTCCTTTACAAGAGCCATTTCCTTATCTTTCATTATCTTCATTCTTTCACTCCCCTCTCTATTTTGTAATAATTAGTATTCAATTTGAGTTCCTTCAAAAGTCTTGACGGTGATTTTTTCATCATCTGTAACTTTACCGATTATTTGACAATCACAGTATTCTTTTAAAGTTTCCATGATCTTATCCGCTTCTGTCTCATCGCAGATAACAACAAAACCGACACCCATGTTGAAAACCTTATACATTTCCTTGATGTCCACGTTCTGTTCATAAATAAGTTTGAATATTTCTGGAACTTCCGGAAGGTCATTGATGTCATATCCGACACCTTTTTTCAAACGTCTGAGATTGGTAAATCCGCCTCCGGTAATGTGGGCAAGTCCATTAATTTTATATTCTTTTTCAAATAGGCTTACAATAGGCTTAACGTATAATTCAGTAGGTCTGATTAGCTCTTCGCCAACTGTAGTTTCACCGTTAGGCATCTTGTCGTCAACACTTAATCCAGCATCATCGAACAATGCTTTTCTTGCAAGACTGTATCCGTTGGAGTGAATTCCATTACTGTTGATACCTATTAAAACGTTTCCAGGCTGGATGTCTTCACCTGTGATGATTTTGTCCACGTCCACAAAACCGATACCGGTTCCTGCAAGGTCAAAGTCTTTAATGATTCCTGGAAGTGAAGCTGTTTCCCCTCCAATGATTGCGATTCTTGACTCGTTTGCGCCTGTTACTAATCCTTCAGCAATTTCTGCTGCCCTTTTAGGGTCAGGCTTTTCAACTGCAAGGTAATCGACAAGTGCAATCGGTTCTGCTCCGACACATAATATGTCGTTTACAACCATTGCAATGCAGTCGATACCAACGGTATCGTATTTGTTCATCATTTCAGCAATTAAAATTTTACTTCCAACACCATCAGTACTCATTGCGATGGCTTTATCGCCTAATCTCACTAAAGCCGCATAATGACCACTGTCAGTAATAATATCTCTACATTCCAATGTTGATTTGAGTTTGTCTGCTAGTGCAGAAACAGTAACTGCTTCCAAATCAATATCAACACCAGATTCTGAATAAGTAACCATAATTACACCTATTTAAAAATAAAATTAATGTTGTAATGGATTTACAACATCTTCATAATACTATATATTTTGTTTTATATAGTATATAAAATTATTATTAATGAATTCTTACACAGTCTAAATTAATTGGAGTTTTGGTCTCAATCTTATAACTTCTATGAATTGATGAGGCCAAGTCCACAGCCTTATATGGGTCACCGTGACAGGTGATGACCTTTTCAGGTCTTGGATTGAGTCTTTTGACATATTCCATTAGTTGTTTTCTGTTGGAGTGACCACTGAATCCATTAATGGTTTTAACTTGCATTTTGACACAGAATTGTCTTGTTCTTCCATCATCATCTTCAAGAGGAATTTCCTTCCAACCTTTTTGGACTCTTCTACCCATTGATCCTTCGGATTGGTATCCTACAAAGATGATTGTATTTCTTTCATCTTCACATAGCCATTTGAAGTATTCAACTGAGTTTCCTCCGGTCAGCATACCAGATGTTGATAGGATGATTGCAGGCTGTTTCGCTTCAACAATGTCCTTTCTTTGTTCATGATTTTGGACCTTTTTAAACATTTCGGATACAAATGGGTTTCTTCCCATGTGGAATATTTGGTCTCTTAAATCTTTGCTTAGGTATTCCGGCCTTGCGGTATGGATTGCGGTAGCTTCCCAAATCATACCGTCAATGTAGATTGGTACCTCTTCAATCATTCCATGTCTCATGTACTCCTCAAGAACTACCATTAATTCCTGTGCCCTTCCTACTGCAAATACTGGAACCAATACTTTTCCGCCACGTTTAAGGGTTTTATAAATGGTTTTCATCATTTCCTTTTCAGCGTTGTTTCTGGAAGGCTGCACGTCCTCCCTTCCACCATAGGTACTTTCCATTATCACGGTTTCAGCACGTGGGAATCTGATTGTAGCAGGTTCAAGTAGTCTTGAAGGTTCATATTTGAAGTCTCCGGTATATACCAGGTTGTGAGCTCCGTCTCCAATGTGCATGTGGGAGATTGCTGAACCTAAGATGTGTCCTGCATTGTGTAGGGTCAACCTTATGTCCGGTGAAATGTCGGTTACTTCACCATAGTCGAGTGTAATGGTATTCTTGATTTGATGTTTTACATTTTTTGAGGTAAACGGTAATGGATTGCCCTCTCTGTGAGCAATATCCAGGTGATCGAATTGTAAAAGTGTGGTTAAATCTCTTGTCGGGGTTGTACAGTAAACAGGTCCATCATATCCATAATGGAAAAGGTACGGTACAAATCCGCAATGATCTAAGTGAGCGTGAGATATTATGACTGCATCCAATTCTTCAATTGAAAATTCAGGAGCATTCAAGTATGGGAATGCATTTTTATTGTCTGATGCAGCAACATTAACACCACAATCGAGTAAAACACGACTGTTTGGTGTTTGTAATAACATTGATGAACGTCCTACCTCTTTAAATCCTCCCATTGAAGTGACTCTGGCCCAATCATTTGGGAATTTGCTTCCTTGGTGGATTTGACGTCCAAGCTTTTGCAGTAATTTTTTTCTGTCTTTACTGCTGTTCTTTTGAATTGTTCTAATTTTTCCAATAATGTCTGAACTAATTGGAGGGGTTCTTAAGATTTTAGGTGCCCATCCTGTATTTTTTACGATATTCCTTGAGGTTACTCCGTATTTTCCAATGACGAGTCCAGGTTTTTTTGCGGTAATGACCACTTCACAGGTTACGGTGTCAAAGTAAATATCTGTAATTTCAGCTCCGTCTGGAACTATTTCATGAATTTTATTTATAGTTGCTTCCGGTTCAAGTAAAGCACTTTTGTCAGATCTAATAATTATTCTTTTTCTAAGTTCTTTTGCAAGTGACCTAATAAGGTCGCCGTTTTCAGTAATAATTTCTGGATTTTTAGTGTAAACCACTACTTCTGGACCTTCAAATTCCACTTTTGAAACCTGAATTTCATCCGGCAGTTTATCTAAAATCTCTTTTTTAATTTCTTCTAAAATGTCTGAAGTCATATAATCCCTTCAAAAAAAGTTTGTGTAGGATAATAGTTTATGAAAGCATTTAAGCTATAATTAGTAAAATTCCATAAACTATCTACACTGTTATATAAAAAATAGTTAGTTATGAAAAATTAGCTTATTACTTATAGTTTCCCAAGAATCTCATTAATTTTTTCATTATCTAACATTTCAAAGCCGTTTTTGTCTACTTTAGCAACCAAATATCCGTTTCCGGAGAATGTGTCACGTTCAGCAGCGGCTCTTATAGCTCTTATGGCTATTTCAATTCCTTCGTCAGTTGTTAAGTCATCTCTAAATCTGTCTTCAAGAACTCCGTAAGCTACGATAGAACCTGATCCAGTTGAGATGTAGGTATCTTCAATCATACCTCCAGCTGGATCTAATGAGTAAAGAGATGGTTTGTCACCGTCCATTCCTCCAAGTAATGTTTGAACATACATCGGTCCGGAACGTAAGATGTTTGCAGTTAATGATGCAGCAGCCTTAACGCTAATTGCGTCGTTGTTTCTCATCTGATAAAGTGAGACTTCTGCTTCAATGACTTTCATTAAGCTTTGAGCATCTCCAACGGAACCAGCTATGGTGGTTACAATGTGATCGTCAATTTTAAATATTTTTTCTGCTACTTTGTGAGCTACAAGGTTTCCCATACTAGCTCTTCTTTCGCTTGCAAATACAACTCCGTCTTTACAAGTAATTCCAACGGTTGTTGTACCTTCTAGTATTTT
>NZ_JBGUPC010000021.1:0-47855 GCF_045130115.1 Methanobrevibacter sp. | reverse complement strand
ACCATAAGAGTCAGTAGCATTAACATTACCTTTAGCAGTATTATATTCAAATGTGGAATTTACAATAGTACCATCATGACCAAACCAGTACACAGCACCACCAGACCTCTCAGCAGTATTGTTAATAAATACAGAATTATAGAGGTCAGCATCATGAGCACCTTCATACCAATCTAATGCACCACCATTAACACCAGCATAGTTACCAATAAATGTACCACCATCAACAGTAATGTTACTACAATCTTTATTAGAACCAGCTTGCATAAAGATAGCACCACCATTACGTGAAGCATTATTCAACATAAAGGTACTGTTTATAATATCACCTTGAGCACCTTTCCATACAATTGCACCACCATTACCACCAAGAATAATAGAACCATCTGGTCCAGTACCATTAACAGTACCTAATGCCTTATTGCTGGTAAAGTTGGAATGTAGTATTGTACCATTATGACCACTCCAGTATATAGCACCACCTGTACTACTTGCAGTATTGTTGGTGAAATCACAATAAATTACTTTACCATCATGAGCACCTTCTTGCCAATCAACAGCACCACCATTCAAATCAGCAGTATTATTAATGAAGATGGACTTACTTAATGTGGTATTAGTACAGTTTTCTGTAGAGTTACCATGTAGGAATATAGCTCCACCACGGTTTTGAGCAACGTTATCAATAAATACACAATTGTCGACAGTACCATTACTACCTACCCATAGTACAGCACCACCGTCTCCACCACCAACGATGCCACCGATTTCACTTATCAGTTCACCGGTAGCAATATTGTTAGTGAAATTAGAATCTCTTATAGTACCATAGTGACCACTCCAATGTACAGCACCACCTGAACGTTTAGCGGTATTGTCTGTGAAAGTGGAACCTGCAATCATACCTTTTGATGAACCAGCATACCAATCGATAGCACCACCATTTCTTCCAGCGACATTGCCTTCAAAGTTACAGTTGGTAACTGTATCTCCTTCACCGGATCCTAGGTATATTGCACCACCATGACCACTAGCAGTGTTGTTTATGAAATTACAGTCAGAGATTATTAATGTACCATCGGAATTTATAGACCCTCCGTTTCCATCAGCATTGGCATTAATAAATGTAATTCCAGTCAGGGTTATACTGTGACCGCTGTGAATATTGAATATTCTAGCTTGCTGGCTACCGTCGATAACTATATTTCCAATACCAGTTATACTGTTAACTGTATCTGGAACAGAAATACCGTTTTCTAAGCCAGAGTCAGTACTATTAAAAGTATAATTTTTAGTTAATACTATGTCCCCTCCAAGGCTCAAATCATTCTGCAAGTCTTCAAATGTTCCTGCATCATTTCCAGCCATCAGAGGATCATCTGTGTTAGGAAGTGAATATGCAGAGACATTACTGTCTGTTGTTAAAACAACCTGATCTGTTGAGTTTCCATCACTTTCTGCCGCAACGGCCTGCAGTGAGAAAAGACAACATATAATTAAACATATAAATAAAATCTTTTTTCTTGACATAATTCACCCCCTCCCATATTATTAATATGATCGTTCATCATATCAGGGAGAGTCTATCGTGATATATATTTTGATATTTACTAATATATAAACTTTAACTAATGGATTTTTAAAAAAAATTTAGAATTTTTCCATTGTTGGACAATAAATACTGAATATATTAATATAAATATAACTATGATATTAAACATAAAATAATTATTATATATTAAAAATGAATAAAAAATATTTAGTCATGCCTAAATTAAATTTATTTCAAATAAAAAAGAGAAAAAATAAACATGAAAAACAATACAAAACTTGAATCATAAATAATTCTATAAATATACAAAAATTCTAAATTATATTCATAATTTTATTAAAAAACTTTACAAAAATGCTAAAAAATGAATTTTTTTATATTCAATTAAAATTAGCCAAATCCCCTACAAACAAATATAAAACAATGGTTCTAATAATAACGAACTAAATATTAATAATTTAAACCTAATTAGAACGGCATCCTACAAAACAGCACCAGTTAAAAAATGTGATAATCACATGTGAAAATAGATTACACAGTCCAGTAATAAATAATTTAATAAAAAATAATCATATAACTTAATTATTAAAGGAAATCAAATGAGTAACTAAGCAAAAAAAGGCAGTATCATCCAGTTAGCAATGACAAAAATTGAATTTGCTTGCTGAAGGAAAAATATAACTATTGAAATAACTGGCATTAATGACATAATCAATAGAAAATTTAAAACAAAAAGAATATTGTATACAAAAAATTAAAAAAAAAGAAGAGAAAAGCAATCTTATTTGATTACTTTACTTTTGATGATTTCCACTCTTTTGAGAGGGTAGATTTTTTTAGCGTTGTGGTAAATTTCAGATGCTAATTTACCGTTTACACAAACAGTCACTAATTCATCAAATGATCTTTCAGCAGCTGCTTCAACGAGTAAATCTTCGATGGTTTTTCTCATGAATCTTTGTTGGGAAGATTTAGCTCTTCTGATGGTTACTGCTAAAACTTGTAATTTTAATTTGCGGTCATCTTTGGTTTTGACTATTGCGGAAGCATCGATTCTGGAAGTTCCTCTTCTGATCATACTTCTTACATAGTCGGTAGTTGTTTTGTGACCTGTAAATTTGGTGTTTGCAACATTACCTGCAACATTGTCAATTTCAAACCTGAGTTTGATGTATTGTTTTGAGAAGTCTCCGGTTAATTCTCTCATAGTAACTTCTACTCCTCTACCAATGAGAAGTTCTGGATCTTTAGCTGGAGTTTCTCCAATTTCTTTGTCTTCAAAGTTCACTGGTGTTTTGATAGTGTACCAGGACTTTTCTTTCCATGTATCACGTACTCTACGTCTTGCTTTTGCTTTTGCCATTATATCAACCGTTTAATTATTATATATTTATATTTTGTAATATAGCGTTTCGCCATTAAAATTTAATAAATAGTCTCAAAATTAAGTATACTACTTAAATTAAACTGTAAAAATGATTTCAAATAAGTATAGATTTACAATCGTTTATTCGACTATTGTGAGTTATTCTCACGTTATTTTAAGAAAATATTTTTAATTAAGTTTTAATTTATAAAACCCGCCCATAAAGGTTATAATAACTTATTTTATTCATGATATATAAAGATTATTGAAATTTCACATATACGGAAAAAATTTTAAAAAAATAAAAATAATAACTTTTCATCCCAAAATAATAATTTTTACGAAAGATGAAAATGCGAGCTTAAAATTTAAAATCAAGCTCTTAAAATAAATATTTGAAAATGTTACAATAGACAGAAAATGGTATACAATATATTATTTCCTCATGAATTCGACATGATCAATATATCTTTTGAGCACTTCATCGACCGGTCCTTCATCCATGACCAGTTTGATTCCTGCATCTTCAGCCTTGATTTTTGATTTAAATCCATACTGAACTGCAATCAAAACATCACAATCGCTGCAGATTTTGATTACCTTTCCACCCTGATGCTTTGCATCATCAGCAATTTCAATGTCTCTTCGCTCGACAAAGCTCAATTCATCCTCATAATCGTAGATGAAAACTGACTTTCCCCTGCCGAGGTGAAGGTCCACATTTTCACCGTCAGAAGACACTACAGCCAAACGCATTCTAATTCACCACTCCACCAATTATTATAATAATTATACTTCGGCACCATCCAATGCATGATTGCACATGCAATCTGCGCCGTCATCCACATTTCTTATGAAATTGTATATCAGCTCAAGTAGCTCAGCCTCTTTTTTTGCAACCATTTCGAAAACTTCATCGATGGTCAACTCATCCGGAGATATTCCTGAAGCGTAATTGGATACTATGCATATGGAATTGTAGCAGATTTCCCTTTCACGGGCTAAGGTAACTTCAGGAACGCCAGTCATTCCGACCAAGTCCCCTCCAAGCATCTTGAACATTTTAATCTCAGCAGGAGTCTCAAATCTAGGGCCTTCAGTGCAGACATAGGTTCCGCCAAGGATGACATCGCCTGATTTTGCCAAAACATCCCTTAAACTTGGACAATAAGCTTCGGTTACATCTATATGAACCACCTTATCCTCATAGAATGTCTTTACCCTGTCCTGTGAGAAATCAAGAAAATCATCAGGGATGACAAATGAACCTGGAGGCATATCCTCATTCATTGAGCCCACAGAGTTAGTGGCTATTATTTTTGTGACACCGACATTTTTAAGGGCATCAATATTTGCCCTGAAGTTGATCTTATGGGGAGGTATTGAATGGCCGGAGGCATGCCTTGGTATGAATGCAACCTTCTTGCCGAACATCTCCAGCATGGACACTTCCACATCACCATAGTCTGTATGGACTAATTTTTCGGTGCAAGAATCAGCTTTTTGGGTAATCTCATATACCCCACTTCCCCCAATTATGCCTATCAATTTAATCATCCTTTACAAACAGATAATGGTTTAACCTTTGCAACTAACTTTGCAATTCCTGTACTGTCAGACACTCGAACCACACTGTCAACATCCTTATATGCCCCAGGAGCCTCTTCCTCAAGCACATGTTTGCTTGTGGCTTTTACCTTGATTCCTCTTGCTGCCAAATCGTCTGTAATCTCATCAGCGTTGAAATCCTTTTTGGCTTTTGAACGGGAAAGGATTCTGCCGGCACCGTGAGCAGTGGATCCGAAAGTCTCCTCCATTGCTGTTTCGGTTCCGCACAATACATATGAAGCGGTTCCCATTGTACCTGGAATCAGTACAGGCTGGCCGACTTCCCTATATTTTTCAGGAACTTCCTCATTTCCAGGGCCAAAGGCTCTTGTTGCACCTTTTCTGTGAACCAAAAGTTCTTCTACACGATTATAGACTTTGTGAGTTTCCATTTTGGCAATATTGTGAGCAACATCATAGACAATGTTCATTTCCATCTCTTTAGCGGATTTGCCAAAGACCTCATTGAAGGTTTCCCTTACCCAGTGAGTAATCATTTGACGATTTGCCCATGCATAATTTGCAGCGGCAGCCATTGCCTGGATATAATCCTGAGCTTCTTTTGAATCCAGCGGCGCACAGGCCAATTGCCTGTCTGAAATGTTGATTTTGTATTTTTTGTAGGCCTTGTCCATTACTCTCAAATAATCGGAGCATATCTGATGTCCGCAGCCTCTTGAGCCTGTGTGAATCATGACTACAATCATTCCCTCTTTAAGGCCATAAACCTCAGCAACCTCTTCATTATAAATTTCATCAACGATTTGAACTTCCAAAAAGTGATTGCCTGAACCGAGAGATCCTAATTGAGGAATTCCTCTTTTTTTAGCCTTGTCAGATACGATGCTTGAGTCTGCATCGATCATTCTGCCGTTTTCTTCAAGGACTTCCAAATCTTCTTCCCATCCGAAGCCGTTTTTGACAGCCCATTCCGCTCCGTAGTCAAGCACGTCGTTGATTTCATCCTTACCGAGGGTGATTTTGCCTTTGCTTCCAACACCTGAAGGTATGTTTTCAAAGAGCTTTTCTGTCAATTCATCAAGCTTGTCTTCGACATCATCAAGGGTCAAATTTGATTTTATCATCCTGACTCCACAGTTGATGTCAAATCCCACACCTCCCGGAGATACGATACCGTTCCTTAGGGAGAATGCTGCCACACCCCCAATAGGAAATCCGTATCCGAAATGGATGTCCGGAAGGCCGATTGAGTATCTTTGGACACCCGGAAGGCATGCCACATTGACAATCTGTTCAATGGCCCCTTCCTCCAAATCGTCGATATATTCGTCTGCTATGTAAAATCTCCCTGATGCCCTCATAGATTTGTTATAGGAGCCAGGGATTTCATAAACGTTATCTCTAACTTTTTTAATTTCATCTTTAATGCTCATAGTATCACAAAAATATTATGGTTTAATATATATCTGTGGTGTTTAAATAAGGTTTTGGTAAACTGGAGTTAATTTCTGAATAATGCTGAAACGCCGGCAACTAGCAAAAATATCGCACTTATCACATTGATGTAGTCAGACCCTACAATGACAAACATTGTGGCAATGAGGAATCCTATACCTGCCATATTAGCGTTCTTTTTAACGTAATATGTTGAAGCCAAACCTAAGACAGATGCCAAAATCGCAATAATGCCTAAAAATGGCGCATGTGCCGGTCCGACACTTCCCAAAAATATTAGAAATGATCCTGAGAATATTCCGATGATTGAGCCTATGGCCCCCATGACCATTTCAAAATTTCTTGATATGATTTTGATTTTTTTCATGATTATCACTATGTTTCAGATATTATATAAATAATACCCTACATAGACAATGAAAAAATAGTTTTTTAAATGAATCAATATCCAATTTTGAGATAATGCTACAAATCGACAATGGCCTGAACTTCGACACTGTCGGTTTTTTTGACTGCCATCTTATGGAAGGTTATTGCCTTTATTTCGGTTTTTCTTTCGTGCTTATCCCAATTGATTTCTTCGCCTTTGATTCTGGCTTTCAGATGGAGATCTTCATCTATTTTGACTTGAAACTGGCTGAATAGCATGAATTCAGTTTCATGATAGAACAGAAGTTCCTCCAAATAGTCATATAAAAGAGACACTTCGTCCTCTGATGTCACTTCAAATTCTATTTCTATTGAAGGAGCGATATTTGAAGTGTCTGATATTATATTAAAAATAGCCAATCCTGCATTCTCAAAGGCCTCTTCAATGTCATTTCCGTATGCCCTTAGACCAATATCGGCCGTTGCTTCAAAATATTCATATTTTTTCATAAAGATTCCACCATAAATGTAAAAAATATATTTCTTTTCAAATGCTCTCACTCTTTGCTTATATATGTACTTTTTACAATTTTAAATTAGTGATTAAAATGTTAGGAAATAAAGACACCACACTTCAAGTAGACTTAAGAAAAAAAAGTTCAATGAAAGACGAAATTATATATAGTAATTTAGACATTCAATCTTGCATGGTAGTGCTTGTAGTTATAGCAGGACTACTTTTATCTGTTATTTCAGTTGTAGCAGCTCAAGCTCCAATTGTTTAAATTGGAAGCACGATACCAAACCCTTTTTAGTTGCTCATTAGACTATATTGCCTACCATGCAAATACTCTAATGTTAACAAAAAACTAATTTCCCACATACAGGAAAACTATATGACGTAGTCATCGGGGTTAAAACGCAATATAATTTCCCTAGAGTTTCCCCTAACCCCTTTTCCTGTATATTTGGTATCGATCAATCTTACGAATTCCAGCTTATCGATTGCACGGTTAAAGGATGCATAGCTAGAACCTGTTTTTTCCTTATACTTTTCAGCCAATTCACCAGAGGAATACATTCCTTCATTGTCTGCAATCATTTTTAAAATGGTCTTTTCAGTATCATTCAGACCTTTTAATGTTTCAGACACATTGACTGACACTAAAGACTCAATTGCCTTGTCAAAATGTTCCTGAGTTATTTCACGGCTTGCATCGGCTTCAGCAATGTTTCCGCAGGACTTCAGAAGGTTGATTCCGACCCTCAGGTCACCATTCTCAAAGGTGTACATTGCAACCTGCTCAAGTATGTCATCAGGCAGTACATTAGGGAAAAATCCGGCCTTTACACGGTCTCTTAATATATCCTCTATCTCAGAATAGGTATATAACGGGAATACTATTTCCTGAGGAATGAAAACTGTATTCACGTTCTTGTCAAAGGAATACTTGAATTCCAAATCAGACATTATTGCAAAAATAGAAGTCCTCACACCAGGATATTCCTCATATGCCCTAAGCAAATCATAGAATACCTTATTTGCATTTTTTGATTGAATCAGATAGTTGACATCATCCAATGCAACCACAAGTGACTTGTTGTTTTTCTGAAGGTCCTTCATGATCTTGTCATAGACTCTTGAAAATGGAATTCCTGTTTCGGGAGGGGCATGGCCGAAAATCTTTTTATGGATTTGGGAAAAGATTCCGAATCGTGTTGTGTGCAATTGGCAGTTGATATAAACGCATACTACCTTTTCAGTGTTCTTTTCAACAAGCTCATAGACTTTTCTCATTGATGTGGTCTTTCCTGTTGCAGGTGAGCCTAAAATAACTGCATTTGAAGGTTTGCCCCCTCTCATTGCAGGTCTTATCGCTATTGCCATTGCCTCCATTTGTGTATCCCTGTAATTGAAGTTTTGAGGGACATAATCCGGATCAAAAGCATTTATGTCTTGAAAAAGACTTTCATCAGCCATCAAAATATCTTCTATTCCCATGTTATCATATTATATTTTTATTATTATAAAAGATTTTTATCACATAAATTGGTCATCTTGACATTTTCATTGTCGATTATCCACTGGGTGAACTTCTCGGCATATTTCAGCTTCTTCTTTTTGAAGTCATCGGCTTTTGCAGTATCGGTTTCGATATTCGGCCTTGAATATTTGGTCACTACATCTCCAAAGTCCATTCCTGCCAATATGATTTCCTCTGCATTCAGTGCAACCGCCAGAAACATTGCCCTGTCACCGTCAGTAAATCCTCCGAAGTTGTAGAGGTTTCCGACAGGCTGTGCCTGGGTGGTTCCGAGAACGCTTGTGAAGAATGGTGTCAGGCTTGCAATCTTTTCAATGTTGTCACCGTGTGCGTGGATTGCAATGTTTGCACCCCTGAAATTGGCCAGAAGAATATCGTCAAGATTTCCGTCCAGATCTGTTGCAACTATGTCCGGTGCAATCCTCTGCTCAATCAAAGCGGTCGTGGCTCCGTCGGCGGCAACCAATACATAATCCTTCAAGTCACAGTTTTCCTTCAAGAATTCCACATGCTTTCTTAAGGACGGACCTGCACCGAATACGATGAATTTATCTGAAAAGTCAACAAATCCCTTCAAGTCCTCCAGGGTAAGGCATCCTTCAGTTGACAGTATTTCATCCAGCAGCTTTGCGGATTCCTCATCGTTTTCACGTGAAAACCCAAAATCATCAAGAATTTCAGTATAATATTTTTCCCAAAGTCCAAATTCCATGTTTAAACCTCACTATAATATATATTAAGATTTTAATTTGTTAAATAATTTGTCAAAAAAGCAAAGTGGAAGAACAGCAAATCATTCATGGACAACATTGACTGACTTGCCGGTTATATGAGCATACAGATTGTTGATTTGCCTTAAGGTGAAACCCACCATGAAGGCTGAAATTAGCGTTCCGACATTGACCGCCCCAAAAACGTTTGTATACCACAGGGCACACATCACAAGCGCTATTGCAACCATTGTTGCATCAAAGCATATCTTAACGGTTGAAAACCTCCAGCCGGTAACGATGGCGATTGCCTCAACGCATCCTTCACCCGGAAGCGGAGCGATGTTGGCGGGCATGTAGACGAATATCCCGAAAGCTATCAGAAATATGCTTAAAATCAGATACACTGCCATCATCAGGACTGATCCGTCAAATGGAATCTGTGAAACGACCGCCAGGGTCACGGTGTTGAAGTATCCGAATACGATGCAGTTGATGAGCTGAAGCAGCCTCTTTTTGTGAAATCTTGAGCGAAGAATCAGGAACTGGACAAGAATCAGTGCCGCATTGAAGACAAATGTGGTTATTCCAATGTCAATATTAGTAATCAGCACCAGCGCATAGGCAATGGAGCTTATTGGTGTTGTTCCAAGAGTCGATACGATTGAAAATGAAACTCCGAATGCCATTATGAATAGTCCCAATGTAAAGGATAATGCCCTCTTTACTGTCATCTCTTGCCCGTTCAATTGCATAATATATTATATATACAAAATTATATTTAAACACCTTCCGAAAATCAATATAGGAATTTAAACATAGCACAGAAATAAATATTAAAATGTTATGAAAATTGAATAATCATCATATTAAAAATATTTAATAAGTATAAAAATTAAAGATATAAATTAGCTTTATGAAAGCTACTTATGGAGGAAATTTTAATGAATGATATCTTATTAATGCTTCCAGGACCTACAACAGTGCACCCTAGAGTACTCAGTGCAATGTCACAGGCTGTTGTAAACCACAGAGGAGCAAAATATGGAGAAATTTTAACTGAAACCACTGAATTAATGAGTAAAGTTTTCCAAACCCCAAATAAATCTTATCTATTAACTGGATCTGGAACTGCAGCAATGGAAGCAGGTGTTGCAAATACAGTAGCTCCTGGAGAAAAAATATTGAATGTCGTCGGCGGAAAATTCGGTGAACGTCTCATGAAAATCTCACAGACTCACGGAATTGAAGCTAAAGAACTTGAAGTTGAATGGGGAACCGCTGTAGACCCTAAACTTATTGCTGAAGCTCTTGACGAAGACGAAGAAATCAAAGCAGTAACCGTAGTTCACAATGAAACTTCAACCGGTGTGGCTGCACCAATCGAAGAAATCGGTAAGGTCATGAAAAACTATGACGCTTTATACATCGTTGATACCGTATCCTCCCTTGCAGGAGACGAAGTGAATGTTGAAAAGTTCGGAATCGACGTCTGTTTCACCGGATCACAAAAATGTTTGGCTGCACCACCTGGCATGGCTGCAATCACATTAAGTGACGATGCATGGGCTGCAGTTGACAACGTCAAAACCAATACTTTCTATTTAGACTTAAAAGCTGCACGTAAAAGCGGAGACAAAGCTGTTCCTGAAACCCCATACACCCCATCAGTTTCACTTACATATGCAATGAATGAAGCTTTGAAAATGGTTATGGAAGAAGGACTTGATGCCAGAATTGCACGTCACCACAAAGCTGCTAAAGCAAGCGTAGCTGCTGTTAAAGCATTAGGATTAGAATTATTTGCTGATGAAGCTGTTTCATCCGCAACAGTGACTGCTGTAAAAATGCCTGAAGGAATTACTGATGCTGATTTCAGAGGAACAACCCGTGACAAGTATGGTGTTGAACTTGCTGGTGGACAAGACCACCTGAAAGGAAACATCTTCAGAATCGGACATATGGGTAACGTCTCATACAAGGAATTAACTCAAACATTTGCAGCAATCGGTATGACCCTGAAAGGTTTAGGCGTAACCGACGATGCTGGTGCAGGTGTTGCATCAATTGCAGAATCATACTTATGATTCTCTTTTTTCTTTTTTTATCCTGACTTATGTAATATATTTTTTACATAGTATAAGTTATAAGTCCTTTTGTCAATTTCATGATAAGTTATAAGTAATATATTTTTTACATCAGAATTTTTCTAATAAGTTATAAGTTAAAAGTTACACTTGAAATGGATGTCTGCACCTTGTGTGTTAGAACTTATAAGTTAAAAGTTACACTTGAAATGGATGTCTACATCTTGTGTGTTAGAAGATATAACTAAAAACTTACACATGAAATGCACCTCTCGAAAATCACTTATAACTAAAAACTTACACTTGAAACTTATGTTTTATATCTAAAAAAAGTATTACTTCACATCAAAACTAAACTTATTTAACAAACAAAAACAAAATGTATAAACAACAATAGGATGTGAAGACTATGTCAAATAATATTAAAACTACAGTTGAAGAATTACGTAAATTGGTCAATGTTGAAAATGTAATCGGCGACCCGATAGAAACCGAAGATAAGATCCTAATTCCAGTAGTAAGAATGGGAGCAGGATTTGGAGCTGGAGAAAACCTAATCGGAAATGAAGGCAATGGCGCAGTGGGCGCAGGTGCCGGAGTGGAACCTATATCCATGGTAATGATACCTAAAAAAGGAAATGATTCCGAAGGAGTTCGTGTGCTCAATTTAACCAAAGGATCAGAAGCAAACAAGGCAATATCAGACATTGCATTAGTCATTAGTGACCTTATAAAAAATTATATGGATTCACAACAGCCTGACGAATACTACGATGAATCCGAATACATAGAACCTGAATTCAGCACAACTGAAGAAAAAGAAGAATAGGACTCTACATGTTAAACATCCTTTTGATGATTATCCTAATAATCATCTTATTTATCATTTTTTTACTCCTTATAGGAATAAAGATATCTTTTGAATACACCAAAAAGGGCAGTGAAATCAAAGGATGTTTAAAAATACTTATTTTTAAAAAAATCAAAATCTATACACGTCATTTTCCATCACAAGATAAGGATGAAGACGAAGATGATGAAGACGAAGAAGAAAAGCAAAGGGACATTATAAAACTCTTTAACCTGGCAAAACCCTGCTTTGATGACTTTAAGATTTATCTGAAATCCGTATTAGGCATCATCAAAATCAAGCAGCTTAAAAACCATCTGATTTTTGGCATGAGCAGTTATGCAGATACCGGAAAATACATCGGAATCATCTGGGCGATTCTTGCAACAGTAAATCCGATGCATGAAAAGCTGCAATTGAGTGCAGAACCGTCATTCAACGGATATGTCCTTGACGGATGCGGCATCAATGAATTTGAAATCTATCCGTTAAAGCTTATAGTTCCAACAATTAGGCTGATTTCAAAAAAAGACGTTAGAATTTTCATAAGAGGTGTTCTCGATGAGCGATAGCATTTTAAATGATATTGAAGAGTTTTTTGAATTTGAATATGACATCGATTATGAATTCAAAGAGGCCTATGGATTTACATTTGTCTTTAAAACCACCATGACAATATTCAAAGACAGGGTAACTTCCGCTGAAATCGCACCTGTCGGAATAATTTATGAAGAAAATGGGGAATATTATCTAGCACCCCTAGGCAAAACCGACAACATTCATGAAATTGTTAAGGAATATGTGAAAAAATTCATTTAGGCGGAAGAGGAATGTCCTCCCGTTCCACGATAACCTCAACAACAAGAGGTCCTGTCAGTTCCTTATCCAGTATGAGATTTAAGTCATCCAGATTATCAACCCTTACCGCATCGATTCCATAGCTTGAAGCCAGTTTAATGAAATCGGGATTTTCCAATTGAATCTGGTAAGGATTCATATCATAAAATGATTCCTGCCATTGCCTGATGATGCCAAACTCTGAATTGTTTAAAATGAATACGATAACATCCAAATCCTCTTGCTTAAGTGTTGCAAGCTCTTGAATGTTCATCTGAAAGTCCCCATCGCCGTTTATGACAATCACCTTTTCGCCTGTCGCTACTGAAGCACCTATCGCAGCAGGAAGCCCATAGCCCATAGGAGCCATTGCACCTGAAAAGAGCAATTGCCTTGGCTTTTGGGATTTCTTTAAAAGTGTGGTCCATGTGGTGTGGGATCCCGCATCTGAAGCGACAATATTATCCGGAAATCTTTCCAGTATCCTTTTTATGGCTGCCTGTGGCTTCAAGTCACTGTCAAGGCCTTCAATATGATAAGAGCCGTCAATTTCTAAGAGCTCATCCATCCAATCGGCAGGCCTGAATTTGGCCTTGGCGATGAAATCAGCCACCTTTCCATGAATAGGATAATCTCCAACCAAAACATCCCTGTTGATGTTTACGTGAATAAAATTGTCCGGAATTTCCGGCAGTGTCCTTTCACTCGCCTTGATGCCCAATCCGATAATGCAGTCTGAGTTTTCAAGTGCATATCTTGCCCTTTCAGTGTCACGTATCCCGCACAATCCCAGGTTCAAAGGATTGTCATCCGGAACGGTGCCTTTTCCATGAAATGTGGTTGTAACAGGTATCTGATATTCATTTGCAATCCTTTCAATGTTTTGAGCTTCGCTTATTGCCCCTGCACCCAATATGAAAAGCGGCCTTTTGGCCTTGTCAATCAGATCCTGTGCCCCCGCCATATTGGACATGTCATCTTCGCAGAGATAGCACAGGTCAAAGTCATCAAAATCCTCCTGCAGAAGGACATCCTTTGACAGGTTAATATGAATAGGGCCTTTCGGGAAGTTCTTAAGCTCATATATTGAAGCCCTGAGCATATACATCGCTTCGGTTCCGTTCAATGGATTGTAGGATGCTCGTGTGATGTGTCTGAACATTTCGACTTGAGGAGTTGTTTGGAACTGGTCGCTTCCACGATATTTAAGCTCATTGTCCCCTGTCAACACCAATAATGGCAGGTTGTCCTTGAATGCTGTTGCCAAAGGCATTGTGGTGTTGAGGGCACCGGGTGATGCTGTTGTGATGCACACCCCGATTTTTCCGCTTGACCTTGCATAGCCGTCAGCGGCTGTGGCAGCTCCCTGCTCGTGCCTTGTGAGGACATGATTGATGTTGCTTTTGGACATGGCCTCATAAAGAGGCATTATCTGCTCACCGGGAATTCCAAAAACATCTAGAATTCCCTCTTCTTCAAGGATTTCAACTATTTTGCCGGCAACATTCACTCTTCCGCCTCCAGGTATGAGCCGTTGTACTCTCCTGATCCTTCAACAGAGAACACTACTGCCTGGGCAATCCTGTCGCCTGATTTGATTTTGTATTCGAATTCCCCATGATTGTATATCATGAACATCAGTGTTCCGTAAAATCCCGGGTCCCCCACTGCAGTCTGCACTGAGATAAAGGACCTCAGGAGTGTTGATCGGGGCAGATACAGCATTGTATATCCTTTCGGAATTTTGACTTTCCTTTTG
Organism: Methanobrevibacter sp.; assembly: GCF_045130115.1. Taxonomy (GTDB): domain Archaea; phylum Methanobacteriota; class Methanobacteria; order Methanobacteriales; family Methanobacteriaceae; genus Methanocatella. The sequence continues at coordinate 33,256 of NZ_JBGUPC010000021.1, read as the reverse complement.
ATGCTTGCAAGGTATGCAGTATGTGGCTTTAAAGTATAGATGTCGCCTTCAAGCTCTTCAATTTCAGGCAAAACCTTTTCATTATCAATTAGAGAGCCTGCACTTTTCTGCACATAAATCTTGTCCAATTCCAAGTCAATTCCGGACGGCTGGACCAAATCCGCAAAGTCCGGAAACAGTTTAATGAGTTCCTCTTCACCGAGCATAATATCAAATCCTTTCCAATAAGATATTTATTTGAAATAAGTAATATATTAGATTGGTGATAACATGCCAGTAATTCAAATTGCCGGAAATAATGGAATAAGTATTGAGAAAAAACGAGAAATGGTTGAAAAAGTATCTGAAATAGTGGCTGACGCATATGGCTTGCCTATTGAAACAATAACAGTACTGGTTACCGGATTCAATCCTAATGACATCGGTGCCGGCGGCAAACTGTTAAGCGACAGAGAATAATTTTTAAAAGGGGAGTCGGAAATCTCCCCTATTAAAGTTCAAACCAAAAAAGAACTTTCGTATTTGATTAACAAATACAATGATAATTTATTGATTTTGTTTAATATAATGATTTTGATTTTTTGTGACAAGTCCCTTCTTTTCAAGCTCATCAAGGTTTTTCTGGATTTTCTGTGTGAAATTACCTGAGCGGAACCTTACGAGTGACTTTTCAATATCTTCAACTGTTGAATTGTCGACCGCATCATAGACGCTTTTCTGAAATGGGGTCAGGTTGAAAATGATGTCGTTCAATGGGTCCTGGGTGTTTTTGAAGTCCCACACGTCATCCTGCGCTTTTATGTTGAATCTCTCTTCCAATTCAGGGATGCTATCTTTCAGCTCATCAAGGCTTGGGTGCTGTGCAAGGCCCAACTTATGCTTTGTTATTTTGTTTAAGAATTCCTTGCGGACCTCATCCAAATCTATGGCGTTTTCATCTCCAAATGAGCCAAGGACGTAGACCTTATCGTCAATTACTTCCACCACCCGGAAATTGTCCATGTCTTCATCATACTGGATTTGAGAAAAGCTGTTAACGTTCCACTGATTGTCGAGAAGGTGGTTTCTGACGAATTCGGCATCTTCAAGCCTGTCGTAATATCCGAAGATATAGTCATCACTTGCAATCCGCTTTTTGATGATGAATGTGTCAAAGACCCTTGTGATGTTGAGGCCATATCTGGAGTTGTTGGGGTTTCTTTTTTTCCTTTTGACCAGCTCATCGATTGCATTTTGTGATGGCTTTTCATTGCATTTTGCCAAAATCTGAATTTTTTCATCAAGGACTCCCAAAACAATATACTGGCCGTTCACCTCATATGTCTGATTAATCAAATCAGGATTCCAGTCATTTTCAATCAGCAAGTCCCTTATAAAGGTTGCATCATCCAAATTCTGGAATTTACCATAGTTTCTTGAACTTTTGACTACATTATATGAGCTTTTGTTCTTTCGGATATATTTGGTCATTGATGATAGTTTGTCTTTGAAAATAAATAAACTTTAATAAAAAAAAGGAAATAAGGAAATTAATCCCTATTTTTTGACTTTAACAGTGCATTCAACGGTGTCCTTAAGGTAGGTTGCCTGATAGGTCACTTTTTTGCCTGCTTTGAGCTTTTTAAGCACATTTTTCTTGATGGTGAATTTGGCTACACCCTTCTTGTTGGTTTTGGCAACGTATTTTTTGCCCTTGAATTTAAGGGTGACTTTTTTGCCCTTAAGGTATTTTCCGTTGACCTTAGCCAAGGTTGCCTTGATGATGAGCTTTTTGGCTGATTTTTTGACATTTGCCTTCTGAAGTTTCAATATGTGCTTTACAGTCAGCTTTTTGGTTAATTTTGCACCCATATAAGTGACTGTCAATGTATATTTATTCTTTTTGAGATTCATTGACTTCTTGAATGTAAAAATTCCGTTCTTATTTGTCTTGATCTTGAATGTCTTGCCATTGAATTTTACTGTTACGGTTTTTGATGCAAATGCCTTGCCGTCTTTTGTCAGAAGTTTCACTTTGGCGTTGACGCCTTTGAATGTTGACTGGGCTGAAAGCAGCTTGATTTTTGCCTTTGAAACTGTCACGACCCTCCAGTTTGAGAAATCTTCAAATCCGTTTGCTCCGTAGTAGTCAATGTATATTTCATGCTCTCCGGCATTCAGGTTTTTGAGTGAAAGTTTTGCAATTCCATCTTTGATATTGACCTTATGGGATTTGCCGTTGATTTCAAACACGACATAACCATTGGTGGTCTTTGGAACCTGTACTGTGACGTATTTGTCCTCGCCTGCAGTGAATCTGTATGTCAGGCTGATTTTAGGAAGCACAATAACTGATTCATTGACCTCAGAGACATTATAGTCATCACCACTATATCTGATGCAGATGTCATATTCATTAGGTTCAAGTGAGCTTATGCGAATTTCAGCATGTCCATTATTGAGTTTGGCTGACTTGAAGAGCTTGCCGTTAACGTAAATCATCAAATCACCGGTTGCATCACTTGGAAGTCTTAGGGAGACTTTTGATGAATCCATGTATTCGACATCAAACGGAATGTGGAAACCGTAATCTACGGTGAAATTATATGTCCTGTTCAATGCATAGAATGTGTCATCACCTTCAAATGATACGCACATTGAGTAATTTCCTGCATCAAGCTTGGAGATGTCAACTTCAACGAGGTTGTTGGCGATGTTTTCCTCACGCTTGAATGAATATTCTGTGCCGTTTATTGTTATTGTAAGAAGCTTGTTGTTTAATGTATCCGGCAGCATGACCTCTATTGAGTTGTTGTCGCCATATGTGAACATCATAGGCCACACATCAAAGTCATATACCATGTTGACATGACATGTCTTGTTTCTTGAGAAGTTTTTTCCTTCATAAGTCACCTTGATTTCATGGTTGGTGTATTTGATGTAGCCCTCAAGGGACATCAGGAATTCCCCATTGTAGGCCTTTGCTGATTTGATTAGCTTACCGTCGATATAGATTTTGACGGTTCCAGGATATGTTGTTGCAGCCTGAACTGAGATGCAGTCATCATGGCTGATATTGACTGTCTTAGGAATGCTTATGAGAACGTTTGTCACAGTGAAATTGAATGTCCTGTTGAAAGGCCTGTAGTAGCTGTCCCCAAGATATGAAACTCTGAGCGTATGTTTTCCCAAGGCCAGATTTGAAAATGGATTGTTTTCCCAATAGAAAACAGGCCTTGCAGTTGTCCTGTTGATGAGTCTGTCGTCAATATAAAACTCCACTGTACCGTTGGCGGATCTTGGAAAAATCAACAGAGGAGGATTTTCGTTTGAACGAAGAATTTCATCCGGGAAATGCATGAAATCATAATCCGGAGGATATCTCATTATCTTCAGGGTTCCGTTGAGGTTCAGGTCAATGCCATTGTAGAATGCAGATACCTTATAGACCTTCATGTCCATTGGAGGAAACATATTTGCAATATAAATGAACTTATCCTTTGGAAGCTTTATCGGAACCTTAAATGAATGGTTGGTGATTGTCTCGTTATAGATCACCTCATCATTTATTTTAATTGAGAAATCTCCGCTGGCCTCTTCCGGCAGCTCCACATCGATGTCGGTTAAATTCTCTTCCCACATCTGTTCATCAAACGTTACATTGATATCATCGACAATAGCCGGTGATTCTTCAATCACGTCCTCCTGAGGCATTTCAACAGCAGTGGCGTTGTCCTCTGCACTGACACATGCCATGGAGACGAATAAAAAAACAAAACCTATCAAACATATCCATTTAATTTTCATGAAATTAAGTTTATCCGAACTGTTTATAATAATTTACTAAAAACTGGAAAAATCCCATTTGAATCAAAAGACTATAATATATACATATAATATAATATTATTATATAACAAAATGAAAGGTGATACTATGGCATTAGAAGGTGCAGAAAGAATAGATGAATTTTTAAATGAAGCGAAAGTATTTTTCCTGGCAACAGTTGACGGAGACAAACCGAAAAACAGACCTTTAGGATTTCACCTCTTAAAGGATGGCAAGCTCTATTTCGGAGTTGGGGATTTTAAGGACGTCTACAAACAGATGACCAAAAACCCATATGTTGAAATCGTTGCCCTTGTTGAAACAGATTTCCTGAGATACTACGGAAAGGCTGTCTTTGAAGAGGACTATGCATTTGGAGAAAGCATTGTTGCAGGAAACGAATTCCTACAGGGAATCTACAACGATGAAACCGGATTTAAACTTGCAATCTTCCACCTTGAAGAGGCAACAGCCGAAATCCGTGACATTACCGGAAAGATAAACGAATCATACGAATTTTAGGTTTAGCACACCCCTAAACCTTAACCTTTTTTTAACACCAAAAACCTCCCCACCATTTAGATAAATATAAATGTTTAACAATCGATATAGATTATCATGAAGATTGAACTTGACAAAACCGAGGAAAAAATCGTAAGGGCAACATTTGACATCATCCAAAAAGAGGGCGTATCAAAGGCAACAACAAAAAGAATCGCCGCAGAAGCCGGCGTCAACGAAGTTACAGTCTTTAGAAAGTTCACAAACAAGCAAAACCTGGTTGAAATCACAAAATCATACCATTTCCAGATTCTCATTGACAAGTTAGAGAACATCTTCGACTTTAGGGAGGACGAGGAAACCGACGAGTATCTGAGAAGCAATTTCACCGAGCTCATCAACCTTCCGGAAGAGGATTTCAGCATCATCAAGGTGGCTCTTGCGGACATACAGGCAGTTTCAGACAAGAAGCTTCTGATTGCTCAGATTACCAATACAATACTTGACAAGTTTGAGGAGTTCTTCACCCTTCAAATCGAGGAAGGCAGAATCAGGAAAGTGAACCCTAGGGTACTGGGAACACTATGTTATAGCATAACCTTCCAGTCACTTGTCCTTTGGAAAATATACAGTGAAAACATTGAACTGGACGGAATCGACTATTCCACCGAATTTCTGGACATAATCTACAACGGAATCAAAATCGAATGAAGATCATTTTTATATAAACCTATTTAAGGAGGAATTTGATGAAACGGAAGATGATTTTTGCACTGGTTATTTTGGCGATGTTCATAGGCAGTGTTTCGGCGGCAGAAACCATTGTCGGAGACTATAAGTTCAACATCCCCGACGGATACGAGCAGGACCACAGCCAGGACATCACCAGCCAGAAAACCGACATTAACTCAATGCCATGTCATGTTGACAGCAAAACATTCAGCAAGTATTTCCAGCATGTTACAATCACCGTGACATCCCCCGACAGCGGCAAATTGCCGGATTACATGAAATCATATTATGGTGGAGGCCATGACTCCCAACTCAAGGGAATGGACGGCTATGTTTCACTTGACGGACGTGACTATGTATACAGCTATGTCCATGACGGAGACTGGATTGTAATCAAGACTGATGACCTTTACGGAATTGAAAACATTATCGTTGCATGATTCAGGGATTTCGCTCCCTGAGCATTTCTATTTTTTCACGATGCAGAAAATTCACATCCCATTTTGCGGGAGCTGCATCATTGTGCCCATCCTATGGCAAGAGGACAATAACAATGGCCAATACTATGAATATCAGCCATTCTTATTCGTCATCACATTCACCTATATGTATACCAGACTTTTGCCTTATACGGAATGTAATCCTCAATCCAGTTCATATGCTTGATGTTATACCCTTTATGGCTGCCCCTTTGACTTTGGTTATGACTTTTCCGGTGTATTCGTTCTTAAACCATACCTTTGCCTGAATCAACCTTGTGGAGTGCTGACCTTCCTGGCCTGCATCAATCATTGTGCCGATGGATATTCCTTTATAATGCTGGCGGTCGTAGCTGTTTGCAACTGCCAGAAGAAGGTCTCCTGTTTTGAGTCTTTTTCCGGAGTATTTCCAGTGGTCAACCCTAAGCTTGAATGATACGGTTTTTGCATGAATCTTTTTAGCGATTTTCACTATTATTTTTCGTTTTTCCTTAGAAACAGGATTGTAAGCGGTTATCTTGTGTTTTCCCAATTTGAAAGAATTGATCTTGATTTTGGCAATTCCTTTTGAGTTTGTCCGTTTCTTATAGGTCTTGCCCTTGACTTTTATTTTAACGACCTTGTTTTTTAGGGGCTTGCCCTTGGTGTCAAGGAACTTGATTTTGAATTTCTTGTTTTTCTGTGTGATATATTTTGTCAGCACTTTTGTCGGTATTGTTGACTTTATCTTGACTGTATTATATGCCCACCAGAAGCTTTGCCCGTCGTCGGACTCAATAAATGTTTCCACTTTGTATTTTCCAACCTTGTAGTTGATTGGGAAATATACCATCCCGTTATGATTTGTTGTCTTTTCTTTCAGATGACCTATTTTCCCAAAAGATACATAAACTCCACTTTCAGGATAATAATCATTATCATAAACCTTTACCTTGAATTTTGTGGCTTTATCTCCATAATATTTGACAACATTGTGAGTTACGACCGTATCGTCCACATATTCCTCCCCTGTGTCTGAATCATAGAAATAGCTAGTCTCCAGTTTATCATCTTCAGTTGCAGATATTGTGTTTTCATCCGCATCAACTGCATTTAAGCAGTCACCATCATTGACAATCGTATTGTTGTCCTGGGCGCTTACCGCAGTCAGTGCGAGTAGAAATACCATTGCCATTAAAATCAAATATTTTCCATTCATATTATAATATTGTTTTCCAAATAATATAAACCAATAACAACATATATACTATCAAGAGGTAAAAACATGGAGAAATACTGCAAGAATTGCGGTGCCAAAATCGGCCCAAATATCGATTTCTGTCAGGATTGCGGCTTCAAGGTAGACCGTGACACAATTACATGCAAAAGCTGCGGTGCTGAACTCAAGGAAGACATGAAATTCTGCACTGAATGCGGAAAGCCTACAGGAGAGACAGCCAGTTTCTGTCCTGAGTGTGGAAGGAAGTTAAATCCTGGAGAGGATTACTGCAGCGAATGCGGCACCACTGCAAACGACACCAAAACCGAAAGCTTCATTGAGAAAAACAAGAAGGCACTCATAGCCGTTATTTTGGTGGTTGCCGTTTTGATAGTCGTGTCTGCACTGACCCTGACCGGCACCGCCCCTGAAGCGGAGCCCCAGAACGTGGAGGTTGGTTCGACCAATTTCATAATTCCCGGAGACTACATGATAGATCCATCATCAATTGATGTGGACTATAAGTATGCAAGTGCCATTTTTGCAAAGGGATGGGTCAATGACAATGGCGATATAATCTACATTGGAACCATGACCGTTCCCTATAACGTTGATGCACAAAGCGTGCTTTCTGCGGAAGGAGGCAGTTATGAAAATATGATGGGATATGACGGATACTACAGCGAAGATGAAGGATTATATAACTTTGCATTCGAAACCGGAGGATACATCTGCGTAGTTACCGTTTCAAACCCTGATACATTTGATGAGATAACCTGCCTCGGATGAAACAAAATATTATGCAGCGCAACACAGCTGCCTTTTTTAACTTTTTTTAGAAAGTACTATAATTAAAAAAGGGATGGAATAAACAGTTCAATTCTTGTTAGTCTCCGCCGTCATATTCATTATATTTCTCGACATCCCAAAAGAGCAACTCGCAATTTTCCGCCTTGAAACTGTTTTCTCGATAGTTGAAGATAGCATCGCCTTTTTCCCCTGCACGGTTTCCTGAAAATGAAGATCCTATCAAAGATAAATCTGCACAGTTATTGTGTATTGCCCCACCATCACGTTCTGCAAAGTTGTCTTTCACTTCACAATTGATTAAGGTCAATTCTTCCCCATTGTCAATTGCTCCGCCGTAGAGGGAATCTGCCCTGTTGTGGTTGAGGGTAGTATCCTTAATTGTCATATTACCTCCATTGCTTATTCCTCCTCCGGAATCGGAAGTGTTATGCTCAATTGTACTTTCCTCAATATTTGATATGTCGCTGTTTGCTATGGCTCCACCACTGGAACTTGCAGTGTTGCCCGCCAGCTTGCAGCGTTTGGATATGCTTAAGGTGCCCTGAAGGTTTCTGATTGCACCACCGTTTTTAGCAGAATTGCCTTCAAGTCTTGATTCTAAAATCATCAGTTGCCCGCCATCATTGCATATTGCTCCCCCAAATGCCTGGGCAGAATTCTCATTGAGAGTAGCTGATGATATTGTCAGTTCCCCCTCATTATATATCGCTCCGCCATCCTGTGCAAATCCATTTTTAAGGAATACATTTTTAATGGTGATGTCCTTGGCTGTGCAATGAAATATTCGTGATTTTCCACATGCATCAATAGCATGTCCGTCGCCATCAATAACCAGACCATCAACATCTAGTTTTATGCCGTTTAAGTATCTTGACTCATCAGAGCTGCTTAAAATAATGTCTGATTCAAGAACGATAGTCTTATCGCCTGCGTGAATCAGTCTGTCAAGGTATCTGAAGCTGGTGGTTGAACCGTCATCGATTTCATCATCGAAATCAACTTGGACAATCCCCATTTCCTCTTCAAAGTCATCAGTTTCAACATCATCTTCCTCAATTTCAGTTTCCTCTTCAAATTCGATTTCAGGAGCGACATCCTCGTATTCAATATCCTCGATGCGATTGTTTTCAAAATTACAGTCAACTACTTCGCAGTCGGGACTGTTTGAAAATATTACCTTGCTCTCCCCGCCCCTCAGCAAATTGTCGGCAAATGTGGAATCCGATGCGACCAAATTGCCTGCGTCATTGTATATTATTGCGCTGCAGCTCCAGTCTCCGCCATCAAAAATGGATTCGCTCACACTCTCCTTATCTCCCCATTTCACTTCATTGCATTTGAAACGAGATTTGGATATTGTCAGATCGCCTTCATAGTTGTCTATTGCTCCTGCCATATGAACTGCGCAATTGTAGGATATTGAAGAGTCCGAAATCACCATATCTTCCGTGTTGACTATGGCCCCTCCAATGCCCATTGTTTCATTATAATCAATGTATGATTCGAATATTTTCATTTTCCCAGTGTTGACTATGGCCCCGCCGTCAACCCTGGCAGAATTATGCTCCATTTTTAAATCATAGATTACAGCTTCACCGTCCCTGTTGAATATGGCTCCGCCGGATTCATCTGATGAATTTCTGAAAAGGGCAGTTTCTTTTATGTTCAATGGAGCCTCTTCATTGTATATGGCACCTCCTTCCATATCTGCACGGTTTTTAGTGAATTTCGAATTTGCCATGTCCAACTGCCCCATGATGTTAAATATTGCGCCTCCAAGTTTTTCCGCATTGTTTTCGGCAAAACAGGTGTTAATGATTTTTAAATCATTGCCGTGACTGGATATTGCGCCTCCAACCCTTTTTGAAGCGTTGCAGACAAAATTTGAATCGGCAATAATCAGTTCATCGGCGTTGGAGATTGCGCCTCCGCCGATTTGCGATGCGTTTTTGATGAATTCGGCATCTTTTATCTCCAGTTTTCCGGAATTGAAGAATGCCCCTCCGTCATTATTGCAGACATTGCCTTCAAAAAGCAATCCGGATGCCTTAAGCTCTCCTGAATTGAAGAGCCCTCCGCCATCATATCCTGAATCATTGGCTTTAAAAGTAGAATCAGAGATTTCAAGCTGTTTGGTATTGTATAAACCTGCACCGTCATATCCTGAGGCATTTTCCTTAAAAATCATGCCTGACATTTCCGCTTCGCACTTGTTGTATACTCCGCCGCCTTTCTTATGCGCATTGTTATTGATCAGTTCGGATTTGGTGAGGATTAACTGGCCCTTGTTATATATTACTCCTCCGTTCACCTTTGATTTGTTTCTGTCAAAAGTGGAGCGGTCAAATCTTATTTCCCCATCATTATATAACACGCCTCCACGATTGTCCGCTGTGTTATCATTGAAATAGGAATCTGCTACTTCCATACTTCCGCCGTTATAGATTGCTCCGGCACGGCCTTTGGCAGTGTTGTCGATAAACTCCGATTTGATTACTGCCACGTCCCCTGTACTGTCTATCGCTCCGCATCTATCTTCAGAAGCATTGCCTATGAATATGCAGTTTTCAATCTTTAAAGTGGAATTGCAGTCGATTTTCAAGGCTCCGCCGCCGTATCTCAATTGATGCTCGATATTTTCATGGAAATATCCGTTTGCAAATACGATGTTTTTAAGGGTTATGTCCCTTGCGGCTATAAGGAAGATACGTGACTTTCCTCCCGCATCAATCGTTTTGCCGTCACCGTCAATGACCAGCCCGTCAATGTCCAGTTCAATGCCGCCTTCATAGAAATCCCTTTCATAATTGCCGAAGGTTATGTCATGGTCCAGGACAACTTCTCTGGATGTGCCTTCATGAATCAGCCTGTCCAAATGCCCGAAGTCAAACTGCTCTTCTGTCGGAATCATGCTTTCGTAAACGGCAAATTCCCCTTCGCCTTCAATGATGTCTTCAAAGTTCTTCGGCGAGCTTTTTATAAGGATATATCCCTCGTTCGATATTGACTTTTCTTCGGCGATGCTGATGGCGTTTAAGGTCAAATCGCTTCGGTTGCAGATATTTCTTGAATTTTCACAGGACAGATTATCTTTAAAACTTGTCGAATCAATTATACCATATCTTCCACGATTGAAAACTACACCACATTCAACCTCATTTTCAATGAATTTGCTGTAGAAAATGCCGAAAGTGGATCTGCTGCGGCAATTGTTCAGAATTGTTTGGGCATTATTGCATTTAAAAAGGGTATTGTATATTTGTGAATATCCGCTCAGCATAACGATTTCTTCAGGAGAGCTGTTGTGTGAAATCTCACAGCCATTCATATTTAGAATTCCGCTAGCCACCATCACCCCTCCCCCATAATCGGATGAATTATTCGCAAATCTGGATTTGCGTATTGTCAGCTCACCATCACTGATTATTGCTCCACCATCACATTGAGATGAGTTATTTTCAAATGTGGATTTCAAAATATTAGTCACAGAGGATGCCTTGGCATATATTGCTCCACCGCCACCTGCACCGTACTCGGAATAGGATTTATTGTTTATAAAGTGGGATTCGATGACGGCCAGATTGCCCGAATTATATATTGCCCCACCGCAGCCAAAATTGTCCTCAAAACCTGACAGATTATTTTTAAAGTGGGATTCAATGACCGTCAGCTTGCCTGAATTATATATTGCTCCGCCATAATCCTCCGTGAAGCCATTTATGAAATTGACATTCTTGATTGTTACATCCGCAGCTCTGGCGTAAAATATCGGCACTTTTTCCCTTGCATCAATGGTGTGATTCCTGCCGTCGATAACAATGCCGTCAACATCAATCGTGATGCCGTCCCTTCCATATTCAGATTCCTCCCCATCATCCAAGACTATATCCGAATCCAGAACGATCTCTTTTACTCCGCTGTGAATCAGATCATCGAGATACTTGAAATTTCCAACTTTGTTGGGCCTGTCAATGATTTCGTCAGGAATTCCGATTATTTTCAAAATAGCTTCATTGATTTGCATGAAGCACAAATCATAACTGCTCAAATTCCCTCCAAATGGGTCAGAAATATCCAGATTGGAATGCACTCCAGCATATTCCAAGATTGTATAGATTTCCAGATTTGGCCATATCATCCTCAATGCATCCCTGACTTGGATAGTGGATGTGAGCACCAGTCCAACATCGTCAAGTAAAAAGTCATTGATGCTTGCTGTTAAATGACCTGACAGGTCAATTCCACGACTTTTACAGACATCTATTGCTTTTTGTGCGACTTTTGCACCGGCTTGGGCATTCAATCCCGCTGAAAATGCTTTTTTATCATCTGAAAATTCGTTGAAAATAGCTTCAGCAATGGGACTGACGACAGTGTTTGAACTGCACACAAAAAGGACATCATCTGATGATAATCTAGTTTTAACGGGAGTTATTTTTTCCTCATGAACCTTATCGGTTGAATTTTTGCTCTTTCCTACTCCGAATGCATTTTTAAACCTGTCTCTAAAACCCATAGCCAACACCTCAGTGATATTAACTATGCATATTATATTAATTAAATTTATTTTAAAAAAAAAGGGAGGAAATAAAAGCATGGCAAAACCATGCTTTTTGCATATTTTGGTGTTTACTATAAGATAAATATTTGAGTCAAAGAGTTTTAACTCCATTTAATACATTAAACACGCCCCTATATAAAGTTTTTCGAATGCAAGCACTTACTTGCATCTTAAAAAGACTAAAAAAGCATTTTAGAAAAATTGAAAGCATAATAAATCCCATAGACAACATCCATAATTCCGCCAGAGCCAGATGCTTGTCCCTGTCGTATTCTCTACTGACACCTCATCTCGTCTGATCTGCATATTTCTTACAGTGTACAGCCAATGGTATTGCATCATGATTATTTAATTTTTTACGCAAAAAAAGCATTTTCCTAACAAAAAGGGAGAATGATAAAAGCATGAAAAGTTCATGCTTTTATTCTAATGGTGTTTTTCTCACCACCACAGGTTAATTTTTGAGTCAAATAATTCGAACTCTATCTAATACTTTAAATTCAGACATATATAAAGTTTTTCGAATGCAAGTGCTTGCTTACATCTTAAAATCATGAAAAAAAGGATATTTAACCGATTAAAGTTTGAAATACTATGAAAAGAAGTAATGGGGAAGATTAATCAGCTAACATCCGTTTTCAATTCCATGCCAAATTAATAAAGTTAGATTATACTCAAATAATTGCATCCTCCGATCACACCAACTGATAAACCTTATTTACCCACCGATTATTCTCACGAACAATAATCGGATCTTCCCCATCGGTTATTGTTTTCCTTGTGATGATGACCCTAGATATGCTTTCATCGGACGGAACCTCATACATTACATCCATCATCACGTTTTCAAGAATGGCTCTGAGCCCTCTTGCACCTGTTCCCCTTTCCATTGCCTTGCGGGCAACCTCTCTAAGGGCGTCTGCCTCAAACTCGAGTTCAACACCATCATATTCAAGGAGTTTACTGTACTGTTTTGCAATAGCTGATTTTGGTTCTGTCAAAATGCTTACAAGTGCATCCTCGTCAAGGGCATCAAGGGTTACGACAATGGGAACACGGCCAACCAGTTCAGGTATAATGCCGAACTTGACAAGGTCCTGAGGCTGGATTTCTGAAAGCATTTCTGAATTGACGAATCCTTCATCACCGCTGATGTCGGCATTGAATCCTATGGATTTGCTTCCTATACGGCTTTCGATGACATTGTCAAGCCCGTCAAATGCTCCTCCACAAATGAATAGAATGTTTGTGGTGTCGATGCGTATGACTTCCTGTGTCGGATGCTTTCTACCCCCTTGAGGCGGAACGCTTGCCATGGTTCCCTCAATGATTTTTAAAAGTGCCTGCTGAACGCCCTCACCTGAAACGTCACGGGTGACTGACACGTTCTCAGCTTTTTTTGAAATCTTGTCTATCTCATCCAGATAGATTATTCCGCGCTCTGCCCTTTCGATGTCATAGTTTGCGGATTGGATGAGCTTGAGAAGGATGTTTTCCACATCCTCGCCGACATACCCTGCTTCAGTGAGGGTGGTTGCATCGGCTATTGCAAACGGCACGTCAAGCATCTTTGCAAGTGTCTGTGCCAGGTATGTCTTTCCGGAACCTGTAGGGCCAATAAGAAGAATATTGCTCTTTTGAAGCTCAACATCAGAATCTTCATTCATATTCAATCTCTTATAGTGATTATATACCGCAACGGAAAGCGCCTTTTTTGCACTTTCCTGTCCTATGACATAATCATCCAGAAAAGCCTTTATTTCCTTTGGTTTGTGAAGATCAAACCTTCCGTTATAACGATATTTCATATTTTACCTCCCTATATTACCTGTTTTCAATAACCTTGTCTATCAGCCCATATTCCATAGCCTGTTTTGCTGTCATCCAGTTGTTGCGCTCACAGTCTGCATAAACCTCATCATAATCCCTGCATGAATTGTCCGCCATGATTGTGATGAGATTCTCCTTTATTCGAAGCATGTGCCTGACATCAATTTCCATGTCGCTAGCCTGCCCCTGAGTTCCTCCAAGGGGCTGATGAATCATGATTTCAGAGTTTGGAAGCGCATATCTCTTTCCTTTAGCGCCTCCTGAAAGAAGGAATGCTCCCATTGATGCAGCCATGCCGACACATATTGTTGACACATCACATTTGATATAGTTCATGGTGTCATAGATTGCCATTCCTGCAGATACTGTGCCTCCTGGACTGTTGATATAGAGATTGATATCCTTGTTTGAATCCTCAGACTCAAGGAAAAGAAGTTGGGCCACTACAAGGCTTGCAGTAGTCTCATTTACCTCCCCACCAAGGAAGATGATTCTTTCCCTCAGAAGCCTTGAATAGATGTCGTATGCAATTTCTCCACGATTTGTGCTCTCTATTACAGTAGGTATTAATGCCATATCATTCCTCCATTATCTTTTCTCAACTATTACTTTTACATCGTAAGTATTTAAGACAAGTAAAGCAATTCATTTATCCGACATTGAAAATTCCGAAAAATAATCCATATTGTGAATTTAAATTAAATCATTACCCTTAAATCAATTATTTTTCTAAAATATCCACAAATATTCCTTTTTTAAGAATTTTAAGATGCAAGCAAGTACTTGCAGTCGAAAATCTTTATATATGGCTCAGTTCATATAATTAGTTGTACAAAGTGAACTCATTTCCCCCAACCGGGCACATCAAATCCCGAGGTGAAAAAATGGATTTCGTTAAAAAATTCTTAATATTAATAGCAATATTTTGTGTAATTGGATCCGCAGCTGGAGTCAGCGCCGGAGATTATGGAAACGATGTTGGTTATGCTGGATGCAATTATGAAGATGCAAACGGTGTGTCCGGAAGTCAATACGGCGCTGATGATCAAGATCTCGGCAACGATGCAGGAACAGAATATGACACCAACTCAGGTAGTGATGGAAACCCTGACAACATGGCAACAGACGGGACTCACATGGACCATGCAGCCGGAGACCCTGACGAAGAAGCAGGAGACAATGAAACTTATACAAATCAAACAATTGAAAATGCAACCGGCAGCTACCCATTATCCGAAACAATTCCTGAAAATGCAACATTGAATGAAACTGGAAATTCAACAGGAAACGCAACCGATAACGCTCCTCATACAATGTTATCTACAGGAAACCCAATCTTAGCATTGCTCACAGTCGGTGCAGTCCTCGGATCAGCTGCAGTAATCAAAAGAAAATAACCTTATACTCCCTATATTATCCGGTGCTGGCTTTTGCCGGCACCACCATTTTCCTAGTTTTTTAATCAAAAAAAATTATTAATCGCTTTTAAAAATATCCTTTTCAGACAAACCTGTAACATCAATGATATCCTCAATTTCAAACCCTTTATCAAGCATGTTCCTGGCAGTTTCAAGCTTACCTGCATCTCTACCAGCCTCCATACCAGCCTCCATACCAGCTTCCATGCCTTTCTTCTCAGCACGACACAACATCCCATCAATACGCGCACTGACAATATCCTTTTTCAAATCAATTACTTCCTGAGCAGACATATTTAAACCCCTTATAACTTTTTCAATATTATTTTTTTCCAAAACATATTTTCCAGCCCATAATACCAGAGATTTCCTCAAAACTTCGCGCAAATGTTCCTCAACAATTATATTATTGTATATATCCACCAATTCCATAACAATGCTTTCAATTTCTCTATCCCATCGATATTTAGGCATCCAAATCAAATCACAAACATCAAATACGTTGATTTGCTGACTGTTATCTATTTTGTAGTTGATATTATTTAACCTTACCGAACCTTCGATTTCTTTGGTATTGAGGAACAATGGATTGTAGAATGAATTAGGGCTTGCGAATTCTATTGTTGATTTAGGTATTATACCTGTATTGAAGATGAATGGATGAATGAACCTGCCAGAAGCCCTATGAAGAGTAGTCAAGTATTGAAAATCCCTTCTCATCCACTCCTTACTCATTATTGAATGATGTTCCATGTGAACCAAATCACCGTTTTTCCTTAAAAAAACATGATCAAGATTCAAATCTCCATAATCGTCTGAGAGAAACCTTTTGTGGAATGGTCCTTCAATATCCTTAAATTTTGTTATGAATTCAACGAATTCCTCTATTTCAACAGCACAATGGTTGAAAATCTTATCTTCGGTGTCATGTTTTTTCGGAAGCGACATATCTACAATTGTCTTAGTCACGATTATCACATCCTTAACTTAATTAAACATGTTATTATTGGTTAAAATCTTATATAAACTTTTCTTTTCTAAAATAAAAATAGTATTAAGTACATTTTACAAATTAAAGTAAATTTAATAAGTTAAAAACAATATTGATAAGACAATGGAATTTTTTTAAGAAAAAATCGTTTTTTACACTTAATCCACAATCCAAAAAAACATTAAAAAGAGGCCAATTAAATGGCCAAAGAAAAAAAATTAAAAGTAAATTATTGGAAATCTATATGGAAGTATACCATACGGTAGCCTTGTAAGGGTTGTAACCCTTTATCAGCTTGGTGGAGATGTGTGCGCTGTTGCCTTTGACTGTCTTGGTTTTGACATGGCCCTTCTTGTTTTTGAAGAAGAATTTCACCTTGACCAGCTTTATATGGTGCGGTTCGATGTCCCCATTGTTTCCGTTTCCAACATACCATGCTGTAACGCCGGTTCCCTTTCCAAACTGCATGTTTCCATTGTATTCCACATATCCTGCTATCGCATCCCCGTTCTTAAGAATCTTGGCTTTTGGAGCCCAAAGAACTCCCGGCTTGAAATTATGAATCTTGACTGTTACCTTTGATGTCTTGGCAGCGCTTACATCCTTTGCAGATGCAGCACATATAAGAATCACTGCACCAATCAGAATCAATAGAATGATTATATGTTTCCTGTTAACGTTCATTTTATCACTAATAATACTTTTGCATCACAAGTATTTAAAAAAATCGAAATTTGTCAAATTTAAATGCCATCATCCAAAAAAAAATGGGCATATATAAATAAGACAAGAAAATATAATATTAACTGTAACACTCTCCCGTGTTACACTAAAAAAATTCTTAGTTTAAGTTCCTAAAGATTATCCAATCTTTAGGCTTAAACCTGTTTTGCTTATTTTTATTCTGAACTTCCCCACCAAAGATGATCCTGAAATCTCCATTGCCGCCCCATTCATGGAACGATTTTCAAATCCTTATGCGGCCCAAAAGTAAACATGACAAATATTTGGATATGCCTTTGATAATTTATTATTGCAAACCTAAAACTATTAAAATAATCAACTATAAATTAAATTTAGTCAATGTTGAAAATAAGATCTAAAAAGGAGGAGATATACATGGATACGAATTCATTAAAGTATGGAATTTTTTCATTTATTATACCCGGCCTGGGCCAATACCTCAAAGATGACAAGCAAAAGGCACTCGGATTGTTTGCGGGGGCAATAGTCCTTCACATATTCATATGGTTTTTCATGAACAACTTCATCGGCAGCGCAGTGCAAACCCTTTACCACCTATATGCAGGATTCGATGCATATCAGAATTACTAACAAATCAAAAAAAGAAGATTAATGCTTAAAAAAACAAAAAAAAGAAATTTGGGCAAATGATTACTCATTTGCCGGTTTGATTTTGGTTAAAACCAATGCGAATACCATTACCAATACAATAATTATCACATCAATAATTAACTCGAACTGCTTTGCGGTTGAGAACAGTTGGATTATACCAATCACCCACATCAGTATCAAAACACATGGAAGCAGATATTTTATTACAAATGTCCAGATCCTGCCAACATTAATGATAGACAATCCGTTGAGGGCAGGCAGGAACTTATCAATTCCATAGAACCATGCGAATATGATACATTGAATTCCTATCAGTATCAGTATACCGAATTCGTTTACAAATGAATCGATTATTCCGACAAGATAGCTGCTGATTCCTGATGTTAGAATCAGTGAAAATATACAGCCGATAATGCACAAGATTGTAGCGGTTTTCTTTCTTGACCATCCAAGTTTGTCTGAAGTGGTATTGAGCATCGGCTCAAAGAAACCGAGTGCAGATGTGATTCCTGCAAAGAGTATCGCCAAGAAAAGCAATGGAGCGATAATTCTTCCAATTGATCCCATGATGTTGAAAATCATTGGGAAAACGATGAATATCAGTCCTGTTCCTTCGGTAATCAGCTGAACCATCGGTGTTCCGTTGGTGAATGACATATATCCCAGGATTGAAAATACTCCGAAAGCGGTACATATCTCAAACAGGGAGTTTGATGCAACCACAATGAACACGTTGTTGATAAGCTTTGAGTTTTCAGGCAGGTAGCTTGCATATGTAACCGCAATGGCCTGTCCCATACTCAGGGAGAAGATTATCTGTGCAAATGCCGCAAGCCATATGTTGACATCAGTGAGCTTTGTCCAATCCGGTGTCAGCAGGGTATTGATACCGATTTCTGCACCAGGCAGGGTCAATGCATAGATGATGATGAATCCCATTATGACAAACAATGCAGGAATGAGGATTTTGGAAACCTTACCTATACCCTTGTCAACGTTCCTATGTGCGATGAACCATAGGATGACCCATAATATAAGAACTCCTACTGTTGTAGGTATCAGGAGGAAACTGGCATTGCTGAGGTTGGAACTTCCGCCGACAGTACTTACAAAGTAATTTGCAGCATCAGTTCCCCAGCTGAATGTGAAACTTGATCCCAGATATACCAAATCCCAACTCAAAATAACCATGTAATAAATCGTGACTATAAATACAAATATAACCAGAATCCAAGCAATAATCTCGAACTTTGGATTGATTTTTCTCATAATACTCGAAAAGGATTCCTTGAATGTGAATCCCACACCATACTCCAATATTAAAAATGGAATTCCCATTATAGCAATTGCAATAAGGTAAGGGATGAAAAATGAACCTCCACCATTCGAATAGAGCACATAACTAAACCGCCAGATATTCCCCAATCCGACAGCCGCTCCAATCATAGCAAAAATAAATGCAACAGAGGAATCCCACTGATTTTGTTGTGACATAATAATACATTTGTAAAAATCTATATAATAAACTTTACATATTTAATTGTGATGAATGTATTTGACAAATTTTTGATGGGAGAAACCACAAGCATACAGTGGTGCTTTGAAAACAGACATTTCCTCAACAGATTATCAGAAAACGGATTGAGCCGAGAATATGTCGTTGACTGCATAATGATGGAAGAGCCAATCAGCTATGAGCGTATTGAAGGAAACAAGTATGCCGTTGTATATAATGCACCTGAAAACAAGGATTATAAGGAAATTAGAGTCATCATGGCATGCAGCGGCAATGCAATTGATTTGGTGACTGTGATGAGAAACAATGAAACCACAACCAATCGCCAGAACAGGCAATACCAGTCCGACAAGAAAAAAGCAATTGAGAAAAAAAGGTTGAAGGCATTGTCCAAAAGGAAATGGTGAATCTAATAATTTTAAAAAAAGAATTGAAGATTTAAAAGAATCAACTTTTAAACCTTTTTGAAATTAAAGTTGCAGCTTATTCCAATTCTGAACAGCACAACACCAGCAGCTCCACCTTTCATGGCGGATTTCGCATCCTTTAAAACAGTGCTGTGAGGCAGTGGTGAAGGATTGTTTTCAGAATGATATGTCTGAAGGCCTGTCCAGATTTGTGCGCCGTTTGACTGCTTGACAAATGCCTTAGTAACTGACTTGATCCATGATGTCGGCTGGCCGTAGCTTCCCTTATAAGCCATCGGCAACAGGCAGTCACAATATTTGCTTAATGTCGGAACGTCCTGACCGTAATAGTAATGCATCATTTCAGGCTCAGGCATCAGAGCGACTGAAACCATGCAGTTCGGCCTTACCTTATGGATTTTTGCGCTTGCCTTTTTGACAAAGTAGTTAACGGACTTGATTGCATTAGGGTGCTTATGGGCTGTTCCTCCGTATCTCATGTAGTCGAAGTGAACTCCGTCGACTCCCTTGATTTTGGCATAGTATTTTGCTTCAGCAACTTTTTTGTTCAGGAATCCGTATTTGAGTCTGCCGTTGTCATCAACAAGTGAAACCCAGTCTCCTCCTGAGTATGCCACCTGCATCCACAGATGAACCTTCATCCCGTGTCTGTGGGCGTTTTTGATGAATGACACAACATATGATTTTCCATAGCTGCTTATTGCTTCAACGTGAAGGAAAAGGTGTTTTGTTCCTTTTTTGGATAAGCTTTTGAGGTTTATGCTTTTCATGTGTACAGGCCATAGCCAGTATCCGTTACCTTTAGGCATTTTGGCGGCAACCTTGATTTTATGGGAACCTTTTGAGGCAAGGTACGGAGCATTCTTTTTAAAGTAATATTTCACATTATGCTTTCCCTTTTTGAGCTTCAAAAAGATTTTCGCATTACCATATTTGGTGGTCTTTGCCTTGTAAGTTTTGCCGTCCACCTTGAATATCACCCATTGGTCCTTGATGGCCTTGCCTTTGGCATCGACCAGCTTTACATAAAACAGGCATTTTGAGCCCTGACGGTAGACTATATACTTGTCCCCCAATTTCAATTTGGTTTTTGTAGGAGCCTTTATGACAACTTTGCTGGTTCCTGTTGCGCCCTGTGTTGTGTTGTCCCCATCATAGGTGCATGTGGCGGTGTATGTGCCTGCCTTAAGGCTTACGGACAGCTTGGCAATACCTTGGCTGTCGGTCACCCTCTTATATGTGGCATCATTTATCTTGATTGATACCGGCCTGTCTGCCAATGCCACATCGTTTGAAGTCAGTTTGAATGATATTTCACTTTTGAATGATTCATATCCCTTTACGCTGGAGGATGTTATTATGGATGCTGCCTTTTCATCTTCCGGCTGGTCATCGCCGTCAGTTGCAACATCATCGGCCACCTCGGCCTCGTCAGGATTTTGAGCCAGTGCATCCTCATCTGGGTCCTGTGCCAGAATGTCGCCTGCATCATCGGCCATGACATCTGTTGCATTGTCTGCAGCTGACACACAACCTGCAGACACGACTGCAAGAAGCACAATAAGGATAAATATAATTTTCCTCATATCTACATCTCCTTAAAGTTAATGAAGTTGAACAATCCGAATCTGAACAGTATCACACCATTCGCACCGCCGGCAGCGGCAGCCTGTGCATCTCCCATCAATTCTTTTGACGGAATCAAATTGAGTTTGGCATCTGACCTGTATGACTGAAGTCCGGTCCAGATTTTAGCATGTTTGGATTGCTCGTCAAATGTTTGAGTCACCCATTTAATCCAATTAGTGCCTGCATTGTAGTTTCCCTTATAAACCATCGGAACGATTGCATCAAGGTATTTGCCCATTGTCGGGATGTCCTGAGCGTAGTAATACTTCATTCCGGAAGGTTCAGGCATCACAGCCGCAGATACAATCAGATTCTTATTGACTCCGTGAATTGCCTTTGTGGCCTTTTTGACAAAGGTGTTGATTGCCTTTACGGCATTTGGATACTGATGAGCGTTTCCAGGATATCTCACATAGTCAAAGTGAACTCCTGCAACTCCCTTGATTTTGGCATATCCTTTTGCCTCTTTGACTTTCTCATTAATCAGATCATAGTTTATGCCGCTTTTGGCAGGATTCTGCCAGTTTCCTCCACTGTAGAAGACCTGCATCCAAAGGTGCACCTTAACGCCATGCTTCTTTGCGTCCTTGATCCATTTTTCAACACCGGATTTTCCATACAATTCAAGAGCCTTGAAGTTCAAGAAGACATGTTTGAATCCGTTCTTTTGAAGTGTCTTGAGATTGACGGACTTCATATCTCTTCCAAATAGCCACATTCCATTGTTTTTAGGGGCAACAGGTTTGACCTTAACGTTGTAAACCCTTTTTGTCTTCTTGTATTTGGAAGTCTTGTCAAACCATATCTTGAGCTTGTATTTTCCGGCAGGCAATTTGATTTTAACTCTAGCAATTCCTTTGCTGTTTGTCTTTTTAACTGTCTTTTTGCCGTTTATCTTGAAAGTGATTTTCTTTCCGGCAAGAGGGTTTCCTCTCTCATCCTTAAGCTTTATTTTGAAATATTTTTTCTGCTTGTGCCTGAAGATTTCTTTGTTTGCCTTCACTATTTTTGTAGGCATACCCTTCTTGACGGTTATCTTGCTTGTTCCGGAAACGGCCTTTATGTTCTTTTCGCCTGCATAGGAGTAGGATAGCTTATAGACTCCCTTGGCTTCTTTAATGTAGATAGCTGCCTTTCCATTGGAATTGGTCTTTTTTGAATATGTCTTTCCGTTGATTTTGAATTTAATTATCCTTTTGGCTAGAGGAGTGCCTCCAACGGCCAATTTCACAATATATTTGTTCTTGACACCCACATAGGCAGTGTAGTCGGGTGCCTTTATTTTGGATGTGGATGTAGGTATGACGAAAATGACTGTTGAATTTTTACAGTCGGCATATCCCTCTGCGCTGAATGAGTACTTGACTGTGTACTTACCTGGGTCAGAATCGATTATGAGTCTGGCAACACCATTGCTGTCGGTGCTGACATTGGTGACCACTTTGTTGAAAGTGAATTTAACATCTTTACCGGCAATTGGTGCTGAATTGTTGTCTTTCAGCTGAACAGAAAATTCTTTGCCCTTTACAATGTTGGAGTCCTCACTTTTGATAGTGGTTTGAATTTGTGGTGAATCTTCAATTGTTGGTGATTGCTGGTCTTCCCCTAAGGGTTCATCTTCAATGATGTCCTGTGTGATGACATCCTGAACGTCTGTTTCCTGAGCATCGATGACATCGGTTTCGTTAGCGGCACTGGCCGCACCTATCATGAAAAATAGTATTAGAACAACCGATAAAATCAGTGCCTTATTCTTTATCGAAATTTTTTCACCTTCCCTTTGAATGTTTAGTTAAATTTATATTTTAAACATATATAAATCTTTTTAAAAAGAAAAACAGATTAAAATAGCTTAAATTAATTAAAATAGCTTAAAAATATATAGAAATCAATATAAAAAGAACAATTATGCTAAAATAAACCATGAAAAGCTTAAATATCCTAGATTAAAAAGCGATTTTTTAAGAGTCAAAGTATCAATTTAAAAATGAATCCTAGGCAAATAGAAAGATTTTAACTTAAAATATACAGGTTATCTGCAAAATTAGAATTAATTGATTCTAAAATTAAAAAAATAAAAGATTATATCAAGTTCAAAAAGAAAACAAGACATTAGCTTTTTAAACTTGAATTGTGATTTTAGGCCTCTTCAGCTATCTCATCATCATCTGAAAAGAGCTGGTTAAGCATCCATTCGGAGTCATATTCCATGATGTCATCATAGCCCTGGCCAACACC
The DNA here is from genome assembly GCF_045130115.1 of Methanobrevibacter sp. Classification (GTDB taxonomy): domain Archaea; phylum Methanobacteriota; class Methanobacteria; order Methanobacteriales; family Methanobacteriaceae; genus Methanocatella. The sequence continues at coordinate 9,764 of NZ_JBGUPC010000021.1, read as the reverse complement.
CAGGAACATGATTGGCTTTTTGATTACATATCCTATGGAAAGTGATGCTCCGCCCTTGCTGTCCGCATCGGCTTTTGTAAGTATGACACCGTCAATGTCGATTGCCTCATTGAACTTACGGGCCTGTTCGGTAGCGTCATTACCGGTTATGGCATCCCCTACGAAGATGACAAGATCCGGATTGGATACACGCTTAATCTTTTTCATCTCATCCATAAGATTGGTGTTGGTCTGCATCCTTCCTGCAGTATCGATTAAAACCAATTCCTTGCCCTGTGCACGGGCATGCTCAACCGCATCGAATGCAACGGCCGCAGGATCTGACCCTTTCTGGTGCTTGATGATTTTGACCCCCACATTGTCTGCGTGATGGGTGACCTGTTCGATAGCGCCTGCCCTGAATGTGTCTGAAGCCGCAATGACCGGAGTGTAGCCCATTTTCAGGTAGTAGTTGGCAAGCTTACCGATTGTTGTTGTCTTACCGGTTCCGTTGATTCCGACAAACATCACAACAAGAGGCTCGCCCTGGGCTTTCTTCTCCTCAAGCATTTCAGTCATGGACTTGCCAGGAATATCGATGATTTCCTGAACAGCATCCCTTAAAGCATAATAAGTGTATTCTGTAATGTCGTTGCTTCTTTTGATTTTTTTGCCGACAAGGTTTTCCTTTACGCTTTCAACAACCTCTGTTGCAACCTCCATTGCAACGTCTCCCTGAAGCAGTTCCATTTCAAGCTCAAAGAGAATGTCCTCCACATGCTTTTCCTGAATGGTCTTTTCACGCACGAATGAAAATATTCCGCCTGAAGCTTCGCCGTCAGCAGAAACTTCTTCCTTGTCCTTGTTTCTGCTCCAGAAGTGAGATTTCTTCTCTTCCTTAGGCTCTTCTTCTGCAGGTTCATCCTCATCTTCCTCAGGAGCCTCTTCCTCATCATTATCCTTACTTCGACTCCAGAAATGGGATTTCTTTTCTTCCTTAGGCTCTTCTTCTGCAGGTTCATCCTCATCTTCCTCAGGAGCCTCTTCCTCATCATTATCCTTACTTCGACTCCAGAAGCGGGACTTCTTCTCCTCCTTAGGCTCATCCTCAACAGGAGCCTCTTCCACAGCTTCCTCAGCAGATTCTTCAATGACCTCCTCAACGGCGGCCTCTTCATCTTCATCTGCTTCAGGAAGTAGATTATCCTCTTCAGGAGTTTCCTTTTCTTTCTTTTTCCTTCCGAATGAGAAGAATGAAAATCTTGAGCCGGATTCCTCTTTAAGGTTGTCTTCTGCTTCCGCCTCTTCTATAAGTTCCTCTTCTAGTTTTTCACTTGTTCGTGAGAATTTCTTCTTTAATGATTCAAACAAAAATAACACAACCTATAATTTCATGAAATTTATATTTGATAATAATTATGTACTTTATTATATTTAAAAAAAAAGAAAGTAAAGGGTGGAATCCCATTACTTTTTGACTGTTATTTTGACTTTCTTGGTAACCTTATTGTAATATTTGTCACCACCATACTTTACAACCGCACTGAATTTTCCCTTTTTCTTCAATTTGGTTATCTTGAATGTTGCCTTACCTTTGGAATTGGTTTTTGCGGAGTAGGTCTTTCCCTTGACGGTTATTGTAACCTTTTTGCCTTTCATTACCTTGCCCAAATTATCCTTGAGAGTTATTGAGTATTTTTTTGTTTTGACCTTGAGCCTGAAAGTCTTTTTGGCTGCAGTTATCTTAGGTGTGACCTTCTTAACAACCACATTCACCTTTTCGCTTGAAGCATAGTACTTGGCATTTCCACCATAGCTTATGGTTACTGCATATGTCTTAGGAACAAGATTGACCTTGAAAGAAATTTGGCCTTTGGCATTTGTTGTATAAATGGATGTTTTACCATTTAAAGTGACATTAACCTTTTCATTTGAAAGGATTGCTCCATCTTTTCCTTTTAGGGTTATGGTTACTGCCTTATCGTTGAAATAGGAACCTGTCTGCTTTATGGTTATTGTTGAACCCGGAAACTCTGTTGTTGAACATGTCTGAGGATTTGAATTTCCGATGAATTCACAGTCAGCCGCTATTACTCCAAAGACCGCTCCGCCATATCCAGTATCTGTGTTCTCAACGAATTTTGATGATATCACATAAGGAGAATCAACATGCAATGCGGCAACTCCTCCACAGTATTTGGCAGAATTCTTTGAAAATGTGGAAAATCTGACTATGGACTTGTCCAAAGTATTTAAATAGACAGCTCCTGCACTGTCATTTGCATAATTCCTTTCAAATGTGCAGGAATCCATTATGGTGATATTCATATTGGATACTACTATTGCACCGCCATAATTCTCCAGTGCAGAGTTATGAATAAAGCTGGATGAATCGAATTGAGCCCCATATCCTTCAAATACCAAAACAGCCCCGCCACTATTTCTTGCAACATTATCAGTGAAAGTGGAAGAGTCGACTTTGAAAACAGTTGAATTGTATGCTGAAATTGCTCCTCCGCCATTAGCGGAATTTCCTGAAAATGCAGTGGAACTGACCTTGAAATTCCCTGAACTGCTTAAATAAATTGCACCACCCTCATAGGAGGCATTACAACCTATAAACTTGCAGCCGGATACGGCACCATTACGTACATCTTTGCTTGAATAAACGGCTCCCCCATATGTGGCATTACAACTCTGGAAGTTGCAGTTTATCATTTTACTGTTATCAGTATCCCAGTAGACGGCACCACCATTTTCTGATACTCTACAGTCGTTGAAGATACAATTGGAGAGTGTTCCCCTGTTACCTTCCCAGTCAATGGCACCTGCATAATCACCAGTACAGCGGATGAATTTAGAATTTGACACTGTTCCATCATTACCGCACCAATATAGGGCTCCCCCTTCTTCAGCATTGCAGTCTATGAAATTACACTTGGTTAAAACACCATTGTCACCATTCCAATCGACAGCACCACTATACTCGACAGCAGTGCATCTGTTGAAATCACAGTCGGACACAGTACTGCCAGCACAGGATTCATTGAAAAAGATGGCTCCTCCGGTTGAATCGGCTGAACAGTCATCAAACTTACAATACCTTATAATCTCCTTATTAGAATCTGAATAAATGGCTCCCCCATCATCCGCATGGCAAAATGCGAAGATGCAATTATTTACGGTGAGGTCTGTTGCAGCAGGAGCCTTGTCAGGAGTGGCCCTATAGATTGCTCCACCTGTTTTGGCACGGGTGTTGTTGAAATTACAATAGGACACTGTAACACCAGATGCGTATTTAGTTATAACAATTGCACCGCCATTATTGGAGGCATAGGTGTCAAAAAAGTTACAGTGGTCTATAGCGCCTGAACTGGAAGAGAAATAGACGGCTCCACCGTTACCCTCATAGAAACTATATGCTTCAGAGGAACATTCCCTGAAATTACAGTAAGCGATATTATTTTTTTCACCAGAAAAGGAGACGGCACCTCCATGGTCACCGGCCCGGCAATTTTTGAAGTTAGAATTGGTCAATCTGTTATTCTTTCCACTCACATCTACACAATCGCAATAGCCCTTAGTGATGGAGTTTGTGAAATTACAATTATCAATAGCATTTCCATTTCCATTCAAGGAAATGGCGCGAGTATCCTTAAAAATGCAATTTTTTATAGCGCCATTGTCTCCCCTAATGGAAAGTATCCGAACATTGGATCCTGAAACTCCAATGCAGCTGCAGTTGTCTAAAACTCCATTATTTCCGGTCCAGTCAATAGCGTTTGAAATAGCAAAAGGAACGCTATCTTTAAGAGACTGACTCGCATTTGCATTCTTCAATACAAGATTGGTCAACTTAACATTATCATGATCAATCCAAAACAATATTGACTTGGATGCGCCGTCAATGCTATGCCCATTCCCGTTGATTGTTATGGACTTTTTAATGTTAATTCCAGGTATCGAGTAACCAATGAAAGTGTATCCGCTTCTAAAATCATCATTATACCTATAGTCATTATACAGAGTTAATGTGGAACCTTCAGAAGCACTGTTTATCTTATTTTGAAGTGCAGTGAATGTTCCGTCATCTGTTGCTCCCAATACATCTCCGTCAACGTTTTGAGAGTCTGATTCAATTATTTCATTATTTCCGTCATCGGAAAGTGATTCTGCATTCTCAGAATCATCACTCTCCAAATCATCAATTTCCTCAATTCCCAACTTGTCATCACTGGCATTGCCGAGCACATCTCCGGCAGAATCATCAGCGCTGACCGAAGTTATTGTCCCTATTGCCATAATGAGCAAGAAAAGAATAAAAATATATCTTTTGTTTAACATGATACATTTTCTATATTTTAATGTATTTAAAAGTAATTTAGAAATGAAAATATTTCATTCAAAAAAAAGTATATATGCCCTTTCAAAAACCTGCATTATCCGAATTTCACAAGATTTTGAAAGAGGCTAAATTTAGTTTTCTGTCAGATTGAATTTCAGTTTTCCTATTCCCTCGTTTGTAATCTGCATATCCTTGCATTGCGGAGACAAGCTGCCCAGAAGAGATTTGCCGTCTTCGGCATCCATATGCTGTGGGAGGTATCCTGAAATCTGAATCGGATAGACTGTGCATTCTCCCTGGCTGCCGGCCACATTCACCTTAACGAAGTATGCCACATGTGTAGCCTCGTTTGACTGGTCGAATATGAAATTGCCAAGGCTGTAGAAAATCGGCTTGCCGTTGTACATCTCGATTCCCTGAGGCACGTGAGGATGTGAACCTATCACAACGTCAGCCCCATAGTCAATGAGCTCATGGGACATTTTGATCTGGTTTTCGTTAGGGGAATCTGAATACTCGTTTCCATAGTGCATGTATGCAATGATTAAATCAGAATCGTTGTGCTCTGAAATTTGCTTTTGCGCATCGGCTGAGGAATATGCGGAGTATCCAGGATTGGAACCTTTTGCTATCGGCATCACTTCCTGTGAGTATTCGGCAAAGTTTTCGGAGTCCATATAGTTAAGGATTGTTATCTTCCTTCCGTTGACTTCCTTTTCAACCGCCGCATGGGCCTCCTGCTCTGAATTTCCGGCACCTATCGGAGTGATGTCGGCACTTTTGAGGTTTTCAATGGTGTCCTTCATGCCGTCGGTTCCATAGTCGAATGCATGGTTGTTTGCAAGGGCCGCAACGGTCAGGTTGTTTGCCTTTGCAAGTGGAACATAGTCCGGAGAGCACTTGAGCGGAACATCTCCCTTGACCGCATTTTCGGATGTTGTCGCCGCATTTTCAAAGTTGATTAAAAGCAAATCCACACTTGATGTGACGTCGCTCACACCGGCAAATGGTGAGGAGTCCATGCTCAATACCCCTTCCATGTTACGGGCAAACATCACATCGCCGGTAACTGCAACTGATACGTTTCCCTTTGAATCATTATTCACAACTGAGCTTGACGGATTGAATATTGTGGCCCAGACTGCAAATATGACCAAAAGCACTAAAATGATTAATAATATATCTCTAAGCTTCATTGACAATAGTTATATACTTTATAATATTTAAGAAAATAAGGTTGAAAACTTTCCGATACCAAAAAAATGACGGACAACAGTGAAATTCCCCATTGCCGTTTTTAATTTCAAGAGTCCACTCAAGCGGAACATTGAAAAAACAGGAAAAAAGACGGTTATTGTCATTTGAAAAAAATTTAGAAAAAAATAAAAAAGTTTAGTAATATTAACCCATGGTCTGGGTCATATTACCTTGTGCGGCAGCTGCGATTTGCTCAGCCTGTGCCTGAAGGCTTCCGACAATGTCGGTGGCTTGTTGCAGGTTGGCAAGCATCTTGTCCATGCTGTCTTTAAGTTCTTCCTTTTGGCCGGTCAAGATTTCACGAGCGCCTTCCGCATCTTTTTTGACTGCAAGACCTGCACCTATGCTTACGATAATTTCATCAGTGCTTTTGAGTTCACCTTTAATGAATGAACCTGCACCGACAGGTACAAAGGCTTCAACTGAGTCTTTGCCCTCAATATCATCCAAGGTAGCAAATAATGCGTCAACTTCGGCAATGGAGGTTTGAATCATTTCAATTTGCTGTTGAATCAATTCAGCCTGTTGCCTGTATACATTGATTTCATTAACAAGGTTGTTTAATCTTTGTTGATCTTCCATGTCAATCCCTCAATGCGCCTATAAAATTTCTTTTACGATTGGGTCTTCGACATCTTCAGGAGCGATTTCCTCGATTGAGTCGATTGAAATCTGGTTCCTGTTGATACCATGTTTGCTTCCAAAGTTTGCATAGATTTTGCTTTCTATGTCAGACTCGCTAGTTGCCTTGTACTCTTTGGTAAAGTCATGGTATTCGTCGCCCATTACAAAAGTACCTTTAACTCTGTAAATTTTTGTTATCATATAAAATCCCTCATGATTAATTAATTAAAAATCATCATCTAAAAAGCCTAACGCTTCTTCAACTCTAGCCATTTCAGGACCGGTACTGTCCTTGTCAACGATTGCTCCGGCGGAATTTGCCAGGATGCATGCGCCAACCAGTGGAATACCTCTTCCAACAGTACCAATATCTCCCTCAACACCAAATACTTCACGAGCAAAGTTAACTTCTGAGGCAAGTGCGTTTTTGCTCATCAGGAATCCTTTGTTTGTAACTTTAATCAAGGATCCGATGATGTCGCTTCCGACAATGTGGGATGTCTTTACATCCACATCAAGTGTCTCTTCAAGCACTTCGATTGCTTCGGGACCAATGAACGGGGATGCTATTGCGCCCTTGTCGTTTGCCGCAACGATGTTTCCGACTGCGGTGTACTGGCCAGGCATTGTGGCCACATTTAATCCCATGTCCTCAAACTGTTTAACTTCCCTATCTAAAACATGTGGGGAAACAACAATACCATTTGAATTAGCTACAGCTAAAGATCCGATAAGGCTTGAACCAGAAATAGAAGACTTTACAACTTCAACCTCCAATGTTTCCTTGATAATGTCTGCTTTTTCATCCAAAAGATTATAAGGAACAATAGCCAAGTTGTCTGTTGCAAGGACAAATACTCCAATATTTGGATTTCCTACAATGTCTATTCTTTTCAACATATTGTCACCTCACATTTTCGTGTGTCTATTCTGCTAAAGTAGCTTTTACAACACCATCATCATCTTTAACTGCTTTTACAGTGATTTTAGAAGGTATTTTTTGAATACCTCTTTCCCAAATTGCATGATTGATAGATTCGTCAATCTTAACATCACTAGCTTTCATGTGTTTGGTTAAGAAATTTCTAATCTCCCTAATTGCTCTAGGAGCTCTGATAGTCCTTTTGACATCTTTTACATTTCTAAGTGGAATTGTGTAAACTCTTTCCATTTTAACCCCTCAATTATAATTTAAGACTGTTTCTTCTCCAATGTCTAGGTTTAGGTCTGTATCTAAGTTTACGGTTAGTTTTAGCATAAGCCCAGATTGGAATTCTCCTATTTTGTTTGTTTGCTTTTGCCATTCTTAATTTTTTAGCTAATGGTTTATTTCTACTCATTTTCTCACCTGTAATAATAATTATTCTTTATATCCGATAACACGAGTTTGATAATGTTCCGGGAATATTTCCAGCGGATCGGAACCCATTTCGCCAATCATTTCCCTTATTTCAACCTCAAAGTCTGAACTTGTGTCCCTGTTTGACTTTTCCTTTGAAATCTCAAAGAGGCTTTCGGTAATCAGCTTCACTGACTTGTGGCCGAAACTGTCCAGGTTGATGTATTGTGTGTCAAACCTGTCCTCCAAGCTTTTTATCTGATTGATTGAAAGTTTTGGGGTTCTGTCATCACGTCTTGTCCCATCTGCAATAATATCATGAGTCTTTGCAAGTTCCTCCACTGTCATTTGGTGGATGTATTTTATTCCGTCGTTGGGAAATCCGTCCTCGAGGATTTTCTCGCATGTTCTTTTTAGGATATCTTTATCCATCTTGAGAACATTGTGCTTGAATCCCAGTGATTCTGCGGATTTGCTTGCCGGAATGTATGAATCGTACACGCCAAAATTTGCTGTGTATAATTCAACGTCAAGGCCAAGCCTTTCAAGCATCACTGCCACAAAGGATGAGTCCTTGCCTCCACTATACAAAACAGCAGCCTTCATGAATATTATTTCCTTGTAATCTTGATTTCTCTTTTCTGACCTGCAATTTGCCTTAAAAGGACTTTGAGCTGGTCATCAGTTACTTTTCCTCTTAGGCTTCCCGCCTGTGCGGACTGGATCAGCTGAAGTTCGATGTTGTTGACAAGCTCTGGTTTGGTCAATTTGAGATTTGCCAATCTTTGGCGAGCTTCAGGAGTCATAATCTGGCCTAAGATTTGTTTTTTCTGAGCTTCGAATTGTGCCTGAGCCTCTTGCTGTTGTGCCTGTGCCATGGCCTGTTGTTGGGCCTGGTTCTGCATAGCAGCCTGTTGGGCCTGCAATTCAGCCATTCTTTTTTGACGAATTTCGTCTAATTCGCTCATATCAAACTCTCCTAAAAATTATAATTAATATTTTTCAAGTTCAGGAATGTCTTTAATTATTTCTCCGGAGATTTTATCCAAAAATGATCTTCCTTGAGGAGATACAACTCTTCCGCCTACAACTTTTTCCACGTATCCTGCGTCTTCAAGCTGTTGGAGTGCGGTTCTGATGATTGATCCGCTTCCTCTCATGAATTTTTCAGGACGTACGCCACGGTCTTTTTTACCGCCGTAGAAAGTTCTTAAACTTGAAACACCAACAGGTCCGTCAATGTAAACTCTTCTGATGATAGAAGCAGTTCTTATAAACCACCAATCAGGGTTTTCCGGTTTTCTTTCCTTGTGGACACCGGTTCTAACAAAATTGGACCATGCAGGAGATTCTATCTTGTCATTCTCTTTAAATTCTTCTGCGACTTTTTCAATTAATAAATCTGCAGGTACATCAAATACAGTAGTCATATTAATTCTCCAATATTATTTTTTATTGTAGCTTAATCCACTGTAAATTTAAGACCTAAAAAAATAGGGCCTGTAACTCTAAATTTATAATGTTTAAGGCTTTTTCTTGTAGATTACAGCAACGTGACCTCTAACGTCCACGAGCTTTGCTCGGGTCTTTGAGATGATTTCGTCGATGTAAGCATCTTTATCGCGAGCGATATTTTTTGCAAATTTAAGTTTGACGATTTCATTGGCCTTGAGTTGACGTTTGATTTCTTCTATAACATTGTCGTTAACGCCTGCTTTGCCAATGTTGATTGTCATCGCATTAAGAGCTCTGTTCATCAATTCCTTTTTGTTTTGAATCATATTTAGCTCTCCTTTTTAACTTCTTTTCCCTGTGATAGGGAATTTTCATTGCATGACCGCATTCACCACAAAAAACGTTGACCTCAGAGTCAACCAGCCGGACGGTGCAATTGCGACCAGGCTTGAGAAAGGATTTGCAACTCTTGCAATATCTCCTTCGCCATTCATCAGGCACTGGAGTATTGTATTTGGTGGACAGCTTCAATGCAAGCTCAACATAGCGATTTGATCTTTCCGGATGGGTGATGAATTCCATCTCGGCCCGATTAAAAAGAATGTTCATTCTTTCAATCGCTATTTCAATCATCCACTTTGGTCGTTTTCCTCTACTCAAAAATATCCTCCTTTAAAATGTAGGATATAATATTCAAAATTGAATTAAAATGATTTGCGCAAATTAAAACAAAAACCATAGTTAAGATAACCTTAGGTTAATATG
>NZ_JBGUPC010000020.1:0-11962 GCF_045130115.1 Methanobrevibacter sp. | reverse complement strand
AGTTAAAAACTAATAAACGCCGAGACTGGGATTTGAACCCAGGAGGGCTGAACGCCCACGAGATTTCCAGTCTCGCGCCTTACCAGGCTAGACTATCTCGGCATTGAAATAGTTAGCAATACTTGTACTATCATATCATCTAGAATAATATGATATAATAATATATTTACATTACCCTATATAAAGGTTTGGTTAAAACTAGGATTTTTAAAAAAATAAGTCCCGCAAATATAATTTATAATTAATCATTAATAAATGGCAAAGTATATTTTTATCTAGAATTATAACTATTATTGGTGATAAAATGGATTTACTATTGATGATAGTAATTATAGTTTGTCTAATTATAATTATAGGAACATTTATACATATGTACAACAATTTGGTTGGACTTAGAAACCGCGTAAAGAACAGCTATGCGCAAATCGATGTTCAACTCAAAAGAAGAAACGATTTAATACCAAATTTAGTTGAAACAGTAAAAGGATATGCAGGACATGAAAAAGGCGTTCTTGAAGAAGTGACAAAAGCAAGAACCGGCGTGATGAACGCATCAAATGTTGAAGAAGCAAGCGCCGCAGATAATCAGTTGACTGGAGCTTTAAAAACATTGTTTGCAGTTGCTGAAAACTATCCTGACTTGAAGGCCAACAGCAATTTCCAACAATTGCAAAATGAATTATCCGACACAGAGGATAAGATATCCTACGCAAGACAATTCTACAACGATGTTGTTTTAAAATACAATAACGCATGCCAACAATTCCCAAGCAACATTATGGCAAGATTATTCGGATTTAAAGAAGAAGCATTCTTTGAAGCACCAGAAAGTGAAAGAGCTGTACCGGAAGTGAAATTCTAGTGGTGAAATTATATGAATGTTAAAAAAACATTTACTATAATTTTACTTCTTTTATTATTGTTTTCAACATTTTCAGCAGTTGCAGCCGACGATGACAGAAGCTACACCATTGATCATGCATTTGTTGACCTGACCGTTGAAAATAATGGCCTACTGCATGTAGATGAAAGGTATGATTATTCATTTAAGGGGCAGTTTAATGGAGTATACCGGGACATTCCATTGAAAGCTGGAGAGAGCGTAGAAAACATTAATATCTCCGTTGACGGAGCTTATGCCTCACATACGGTAAGCGATGAAGATGGAAAAAAACATCTGAAAATCTATTTATATTCCGATGAAGGCCATACAAAAGGAATTAAAGATTGTGACGTATCAGTTCATATCAACTATGATATGAAAAATGTTGTTACCCTTTTCAAAGATGTAGGTGGACTTCAATACAAACTCTGGGGAGATGAATGGGACGTTGGTGTCGGAACCGTCAACGTAAAAGTCCATTTGCCTGGAGATAAAGGCAACGAATATTTCCTGAATCCTCAGGAATTTAATGTTTCAAGCGAATTGAACAAGAATACAATTACCGCAAAAACATCAGAAATTCCGAAAGGCGATTATTATGAACTCCTTGTATTGATGCCATTGGATGGCTTCCACGATGCAACAAATGCAAAGCATGTCGATTATGACGGCCGGGAAATGATTATGAAAAACCTCAACGACAGTGTCAACGGACGTAATTTCTGGAATGCAGCATATGTCATTTTAGGATTGCTATCCCTTTTAAGTCCTATCGTTGCACTATTCACTTATCTCATTTTTGGAAGAGAGCCAAAAGTGATGTATGAAGGAGTATATGAGAGGGAACTTCCTACCGATGATCCGCCGGAAGTGGTAAATGCACTATATTCTTCAGGAAACGTTGGAACTCCTAATATGGATGGATTTGAAGCTGCAATTCTGAATCTGATTGATAAAAAGGTTTTGAGTATTGAAGCCGTAAACGATGAAGATACCGAAACCAAGGATTTGATCATAAAATTCAGCGGAAACACCAGCGGACTCAACTCAAATGAAAAGCAGGTCTATGATATCCTTCATCGCTTTTCAAATAATGACAGGTTGAATTTATCTAGCTTAAATTCAAGATTATCAACCGAATCAAATGCAAAATGGTTTATGGGCCGATTTAATGAATGGCAGGAGAATGTATCTGCTTCTTTAGAATTCAGAGCTGATGAAGAATTTGATTACACAGGCACAACTATTATTGCAGTGCTTGGTGTAGGAGGATTGCTCTTTGGAGTACTTTTGGCCGTTTTAGGATTATGGACAGAATTGAAATCAGGAATCTATTCCATTGCAGGAGGAATATTTTTAATCCTATTTTCCCTTCTGATTATGAAATTGGATGACAAAAGATTTGGAAAATGGACTCCTGAAGGCCGTGTGAGATATCTCAAATGGAAAAACTTCAAGAAGTTCCTAAAGGACAACAGTTTAATTAAAGAACACCCTCCAGAATCAATAGTTGTTTGGAAAAAGTACCTGATTTATGGTACGGCTCTTGGAGTAGCTGACAAGGTTTATGATGCCATGAAACTTCAGGAACAGGAAATCTACGGTTATGATGAGGATATTTTCATGTATCACCGTTATGGAGGATCCTACATGATGCACAGTGCAATAATGAGCGGACAATCAACAATGAGCTCCTCTTCAGATTCCGGTGGCTTTGGTGGCCTCGGCGGAGGATCTGGAGGTGGAGGCGGAGGAGCTTTCTAGCTTCTTCCATTTTCTTTTATTTTTTTTTAGAATGGTAATCTTGCATATTTGCTATGCAGGGTGTAGTGCTTGTTATTCCAGTTTTTTATTTTTCCCAAAGAGTTTCTATATGAAGTTGCATCTGCGCCAACCCAATTTTTTCCAATCTTTACCTGAACCCAAACGTGTCCTGTAACGTCACCGTCACTAAATCGGCATGTTCCATGAACGTATCGCGCATTAAATCCTGCAGTCCTAAACATTGCAACCAGCAGATGAGCCTGGTCAACGCAATTTCCCCTTTTATGATTCAATGTGCCTGTTGAACCATATTTGGTATCATAGTAATAGCTGTACTCCACGGTGTCCCTTACATAATTGAATATGGCTTTTGCCTTATCCACATCATCAGGCAAACCCTTAGTTAATGATTTGACTAATTTTTTAAGCTTTATAGTTCCAACCTTACAGTGGCGGGATGATTTTTTATATGCCTTTGAACCCTTTGCGTTCTTTTCGTTGATTCCTTTGCGGAATTTGGAAAGTTTAACCTTAACCGATTTGGAAGTGGAGCTTTCAAGATGATTGTTATTGCCCTTGAATTTGACTGAAACCTTATAGTTTCCAATAGCGACATGGGTCTTGAACTTTGAATAGCCTCCTGATGAAACGGTTGAGGAATATGTTTCCCCGTCAATGGTCAGCTCAATGTCTCCTCCCGATAGATGCTGGCCCTTCAAATTAGTTGCCAACACTTTGAAAGTTTGGGTATTGTCCTTATAGGATTTTCCGCATTTCCAAGTTAACTTGGAGGGGCTTCGTTTGAAGACATCTATATTGAAAGAGCCTGAAGTTCCATTGAATATCGAATCACTGTCCGTTTTATAGCTAACGACATAGCTGCCAATGTCTAAATTGATTGGTATCGATACAATGCCCTTGCTGTCTGTAGTTTTTGTGTATGTCTTGCCTGTAAGATTTAACATTACAGTTTTTCCAGCTACAGGAACGCCTCCTGCATTATAAGACACTTTCAATAAAGTGCCTGCACCATAACCGAAATGGGTTGTGCTTTTGACAGTGATTGAAGTCTGGGTTGTGTCGAATATTATAACGGACCTTGTTAATTTGGATGCCTTGAAGAATTTGTTTCCATCATATTTGTATTGGACGGTGAAAATTCCCTTTTTAAATGAGGACAAATCCATGGATGCAATACCATTTGCATCGGTTTTTCTACTGTATGTCTTTCCATTGATCTTGATTTTGATGATTTTTCCGGCATTTGAACTGTCTGCCAATGCTGTTGACAGTTTGACCTTAATCAACCTCTTCTCATTTGGATAGAATGTATAAAAGCCGGATGATAATTTGGTTGAGGCTTTTTTCTTATAAATCTTAATGGTATTGGTTTTTGACAGCCCATCCTTATTATAACAGACTATCTTATAGGTTCCTTTCTTGAGCTTTTTTAAGGAAATGCTTATCTTACCGTTGGCATTTGTCTTGACTTTGTGAGTTTTGCCCTTTAATTTATATTTGACATAGGTTTTGGCCAGCGGCTTTCCGTCACTTCTTAAAAACTTTGCAACGAATTTCTTGTTTTGGCCTTGAACCTGCTTGATGTCTGATGAGCTTAGTGTCGGGAGAATTAAAAAGTTAGTGGTTATCGAATAGCCCATAAAAGGATTGGTGGAAACTATCTTATAGGAACCTGGATTGAAATTCATAGCCAGATTTGCAAAACCGTTTCCATTGGTTCTGACATTATATTGCTTGCCGTTGACTGTTATTGTAACAATGGTATTTGCCAAAGGGTTTCCATGAGTGTCAAAAAACTGTGCAGAAAACGGAGTGCCTGATTTATAATATTTTGAAATGTCACTTGCCTTGATTGTCGGCAATACATTGAATGTAGAAGTCAGGTTGCAGATGCCATAGTCATCATCCCCACTGAAGGATGCAAAGATGGGATATTTTCCAGGAGCCAAAGCCAAATTGACATTAGCAACACCATCATTATCAGTTACAGCATCATACTTGACATTATTTATGAGAAAATCAATAGTCTTATTTGCCAAAATAGATCCTGAATTTGAATCCTTTAAGGTTACGCTGTATGAACCCTTATAATAAACATTATCTGACGGTGAAACCATCTCGGTTTGATTTTTATCATTTTCATTTAAAGAACTGATATCAGAGTCTACAGTATAAACTGGAGTTTGATTTTCAATCTGAAGTGGAATATCATCTGTTGAGTTAATGTCTGCTGCATTAATTGCACTAAGAGAAAAAATAAAAATCACAGCAAATAAAACAAATAATATTTTCTTATTCAAATCTAACCAACTCATCATTTCCAGAATCTTGGATATGTATCAGGTTTCATTAAAACCTTATTGACATTAACTGCAAAACCGGAATCAGCTTCCAAAATCTCGTTGGATGTCAATAAAGAGTTACCTGCACCAACCAATTCACCCTTAAGTGTTTCAATTGCTACAATATCATTCCTTTGAATGTTATCTGCCAGTTCTGCAATTCCACCGTTGGCCAAATCGGCTCCATGGCAAACCGCATCTACGGCTGAATCTTTAATTATGATTTTTGGAAGGTAATCAGCAGCCCTTTCCATCGGCATTATCGCATCCCTCAAGAATGACTCATCCCCATCTTCCTTCCAGAAGTGGTATGCATCAGTAACATCCTGAAGAGTCACCAATTTATTCTTTTCATTGAATGAGCCGACTTGTGTTCTTCTAAGCTCCGCCATGTGCGCACCAACGCCTAAAGCTTCACCAATGTTGTGACAATAAGTCCTCACATATGTTCCCGCTTCACAGCCTATTCTGAAGAGAACGTCACGTCCTTCTATTTCATAGATAGTTGAATAGTAGATGTTACGTGTCCTCATTTCACGCTTTACGGCAGACTTTACAGGAGGCAATTGGAATATCTTGCCTGTAAACTCGGCAAACACTTCACGAATCCTGTCCTCATCAACATCCTGGTGGAATGTCAAAAGACAGACATATTCCTTAGGTGCGGTCAATAAAAGCTGAATGGCACGGGTAGCATCATTCAATCCAACAGGCAAAATACCTGTAACTTTCGGATCCAATGTTCCGCCGTGGCCTGATTTTTCCAAGTTTAAAATACGTTTAATCCATGAGTCAATTTCATGAGATGTCGGACCTGATGGCTTGTCTAAATTAATTACTCCTTTAGAAATGTAATCATTGATCTCCCTGTCTTCAGGCTTGCAGCCAAATTCCGGGGATGTGAAACTTTTAGACTTTGTCACCATGTTGAATTTCATGAAAAAAACCTTAAAAAAATAGTAAATAAAAAAAGTTATGAATAATTTTGTCAATTATTCATTTAGCCCTATAAGTCAGCTAAAGCTGCTTTAATAGAGTCAATGTCACCAGAAACATCGATAGAATCTTCGGTTGGTTCTAAGTGAGCAATGTTACATCTTCTGTTTTTAACTGCTTCACCAACAACTTCTACAAAGTTTTCATCGATAATTTCAACGATTGCACATTTTTCGCCAGCTTCTCTACCGGCGATTTTAACACATACTCTACCTACTTCGATTGATGCCATTTATATCACCTTTAATGTTTGAATAATGATTTCTGATACTTTTTCAGGATTGAAAGTACCAGTATTTATAATTATGTCATAGATATCCATATTTGAAATGTCAATGTTATGGATTTCCATGTATCTTAAGGCTTCGCTTTTTTCACGAGTTATAATCTCTTCTTTAGCTACGTCAACAGACTTATCCTCTCTTTCGGAAATTCTTTTTGATCGCACATCAAAAGGTGTTACCAACCAAACTCTCAAATCAGCATTATCAACAAAATATGCTGATAATCTTCCCTCAACAATCAGATTTTCTGCTTCTTTAGCCTTTTCAGCTTGCCTTTTATCAATTTCTTTATCGATATCATCATTACCTTCAGCAAACTCACTGAATTCAAGAACACTCATCCCTTTTTCTGCAGCCATTTCTCTAAAGACAAAACCTGCAGAGATATATGGAATATCCAACTTTTCTGAGAGACCCTCAGCAGTTGTTGTAGTTCCAGTTCCAGCCAATCCACCTACAGTAATTATCATTATTTTCTAGCCTCGTTTTTGAAATGTTTACGAGCACAGCTTGAACATAAGTAACCACCGAATGGACGGTTAGGTCTTTTAGCTGTTTTTGATAATTTTCCAATTTCATATGGACGTCCACGAGGAACTCCATG
Organism: Methanobrevibacter sp.; assembly: GCF_045130115.1. GTDB lineage: Archaea > Methanobacteriota > Methanobacteria > Methanobacteriales > Methanobacteriaceae > Methanocatella. Next base: position 5,068 of record NZ_JBGUPC010000020.1, on the reverse strand, counting down.
TAATACTTTACCACATTCAGCACAAACATGCTTAGATGGTTTTTTCTTTTTATATCTTAAAACATTGTCCCCACCGGGGGTGTTTTTGTGAACTCTTTTATATGATCTTGATCTAAACCTATTTGCAGGCATTTAATCACCTTAATAATTTTTAATAAATAATTGTGTAATAGCGTATTCAAAATAGAATAATATAATATATCCTTTTCATCATTAATAAATGTATGGTAAAAGGGTTAATTTAGAACCCTTGTTTAAATCCTAAGAATTTTCTTAGTATTTGACTCATACCGAAGGTACAAATCATATACCATAACAACCATCCAATACCATATGGGATGGTAGCTTTTCCACCATAAAGGAAACCACCAAGGAAATGCCAGAATGGAGTTAAAGTAACCCAATAAACAGATGGAGGCAAGTGGATAACCATTCCGCTAATGACTGAAGACCTCATCCAGAAGAATATTAAAATAATTGGAACAAAAGTCACAATCATAGGTTTGAATGAGTTTGTCATCATTTTACTTTGGTCCTGCATCATTTCAGTCTGTCTAGCCTGAAGTTCAGCAACTTTCTTTCCGTCACCTTTTTTCTGAGCTTCTCTTAACTCGCTTGTTAATTTCTTACTTCTTGCTTGGATTTCATTCATTTCGTCCTGGTCCACTAAGTACTTGTTTGCAATAGTGGTAATCAATGAAACAATAAATGCAATAACTAATACTGTTAAAGCAGGATTAGTTGGATTTGGATCCATTGCTAAAAGCGGATTAAAAACTGCATTTAACGCTTCTAAAATTATTCCCCATGGATCTGGCATAATAAAACACCTCTATAAATTTAAAACATTTACCAATTTTTTAACATTAGAATCTAAATGATTGTCATGATTTGCAACAATTTTGACAGTGGCTCCGGTTAAAGTAGCATAAGCCATTGAGGTAGCCCTGTTCATTTGTTGATGTAAGTCAATTTCCTTAACTTTTTGAAGGTCCCTTTCACGAGTATCATCATTTAATCTTCTATAAATAATTTCATCAGGATTTGCCTCAACTAAAATAAATTGGTCCGGTTGCAATTGTTCTAACACCCATATTGGTAAACCAGGTAAAAAACCTGCAGGAGTATTTATGGTACAGTGGGTGTCCACAATAACATTGTCATTTTCGGATCTTGCTTTAATTTCAGCTGCTGCTTTAGCTTGAATTTCCTTTTGAGTTTCAGCAGGCAATTTCCTTAATTCATCCCTATGAGAAACAAGTTCCTCTTTAACTGCAATTTCAGTCATTATGTCTCCATAATTTAAATGGACATAATCAACTTCTTCTAAAGCTTTATTCAATAAAGTTGTACTTCCAGAACCTGGAATCCCTGTTAATACTACTAATTTCACTTTAATCCCTCACTTTTAAAAGAGAAAATATAAGAGAAGATTTAATCTCCTCCTAAAACTTTCCTAAGAATAGGATTTGCTGACATGAGTTGTTCTTCAGCCATTTCTTCGTATAGCTTATGAAGAATACCAACAGTAAGCAATACTCCAGTACCTCCACCTAAAGCGCCGGTTAAATCTGCAAGGAAAGCAATTAAACCTACATAAACACCACTTATAATGGTAAGAGCAGGAATGTATTTTTTCAAAATTTTATACAATTGACGTTTACTACTTCTGAAACCAGGTATCTGAATACCAGAGTTGTAAAGTTGTTCAGAAATCTTTTTAGCATTCAAACCACTGATTTCAACCCATAAGTATGAGAAGAGTATACAGCATGCAATAAAGAATATCGCATATACTAAGACATGTATCGGTTCGGTTATGAACATGTGCAATTTAGGTGTTGACAATAACCATGCAATTCCATCAACAGCTTTACCCTTTTCTAAATGTCCGAGAATTGGGAAACCAATTTTTTGGAAAACATTTGCAAATAAAGTAACGTTTACAAGCAATGCACTTGTTAAAATTACAGGCATGTTACTTGAGTAAACGAATTTTAATGGGTATTTACCAACAGATCCTCTGATTCTTCCGTGACCTCTTACACTACCGTGAGATATAGGAATTTCCACTCTCATAGCTTCTCCATAAAGAACAACTGCAAATACGATAATAGTTGCAAGTAATGGGATTAAGTTATAAAAGTTAGGCATTCCCACAGTGGCTTCTTGGATGAATTTAGGGATGATACCTGCAAGCAAACCATCTTGTCCTGGTAAAATACTGAATGTACCTACCATAATTTGTTGACATACACCAGCAGCAATGAACAAACCAATACCGCTTCCGAATCCCCATTTAGATACAACTTCATCAAGGTAAATAATAACCAGTGCACCTAAAACAAGTTGTAAGATTAATAATCCAGTATAGGAACCATCAATAGGGACGATATTTCCAGTAAGCACTAAAACACTTGCTTCAAAAATTGTGAACACAATAGATAATACTTTTTGAGTAGCTTGGAAATGAGATTTATCCTTATGGGATGAGAGATCCAAATCCAAAAGATTTGAACCTACTAATAATTGCAAAACAATAGAAGCAGTAACAATTGGACCAATTCCTAAAGTAAGAATGGAACCGAAACTTCCAGCCATGACCGCCCTTAATGCAGCGAAACTGTCGTAAGAACCTGGAGATACACCATATAACGGAATTTGAGTTAAGAAAAAGTATAATACCAAGATAAGGGCTGTCCATTTGAGTTTTTCATTAAATTCTTCTCTGTGAACTGGAGATTTGACTTCAGGAATAAATTTAAATATTGGCTCTAAAACTTCTAATGATGACATTTTATCCCCTGATTAAAAGGAATAGAGCTATAATAATATAGCTTCTCCTCCTAATTCTTCAATTTTTTCAATTGCGGATGCTGAGAATTGAGGTGCTGAAATTTTATAAGCTTTAGTAATTTTACCTTTTGCTAAAACTTTATCATAACCTAATTCAGTAACATCTATTACAATAGCATCTCCTTCTTTGGATGCTTTGCCTTGTGCTATTAATTTATCAGACTGTTCTTCTAAGTAACTTAAATTAACAGTGCTGATTTTTTTAATCATTTTTTGAGGTCTTTTGAAACCATGTTTTCCGAAGTGGTCAGGGTCGTGGATTACAGTCCAGGTCCAGTGTTGTTTACCCATACCTGCTTTACCTTTTCCACCTTTGTTACCTGCACCTCTACGTTTTTTGGTACATCCTCCACCGTTGGATCTAGAACCTCTTTGTTTATTGATTTTACGTTTTGTTCTAATCATAATATACACCTGAGTTTAAAGCATTCTTTTTGCAAGATCTTTAATTTCTTCTCCCCTGTAACCTAAAGATCCACCTTCTTTAACAGATAAACGGATATCTTCGTAACCTTTTCTTGGAGGGTGTAAACGGAATACAGGTTTAATACCTACATCAGCTAATTTAACTTTACCATCAACTAAAGCTTTAGCTAACTCTTCAATATTGTTATAATCAGAATTTTCAGCAACATACTCGTCAGTAACTTTTACATTACCTGGGAGTCTTCCTCTTTTAGCAATCATTGCTGCAACAAATTCAGCGTCGATTTCACCCCAGGTGATGTAATCCTTAGCTTTTTGAAGCATACCTTCGTAACTAGGATTTTCTTCAATTAATACTGCATGGCTGATTCTGTTAAGTCTTAACATGTCTAAGGTGTCTGCAATATTTTTAATGACACCGGTAGTTCCTCTAACTCTAATAACTAAAAACATACTATCACCAATTAGTAGTTAACTCCCATTTTCTTGAGATCTTCTTCACTTGCTTTAACGTTACTTAATTCTTTTAAAGCACCAAATACAGCATTAGCAAAGTTAACAGTGGTTTGAGTTTGTCCGAAAGTTTGAGACCATACATCGTGGATACCAGCGAGTTTTAAGATAGTTTTACCAACATCTCCAACTACTAAACCAACACCCGCAGGAGCAGGCATTAAAGTAACGCTTACACTACTGGTTTTACCGGTTACTTTGAATGGAACTGTGTGTTCTCTTCCACATACACAACCCCAATCTCCACAACCTCTTCTTACTTTAATAAGGTTGTATTTTGCATTGTCTACAGCTTTTCTAATAGCAGGACCGACCTCTTTAGCTTTACCTTGGCCTAATCCAACATAACCATCTTTGTTACCTACAGCAACAATTACTCTGAAATTAACTTTTCTACCAGATTTATGCATCCTTTGAACTAAGTTTACATCCATTACTTCTTCTTCTAAATCTGGAATTAAGGCATCAACTATTTCTAACTCCATAATTGGAAGACCTTTTTCAAAGATTTCATCGATATCAGTAATGGTACCTTCTTTAACTTGTCTACCCATTTTAGTTTTAGGTTCCCATTCATCCATATTAAAACTCATAGTTATACCTCTGCCTCATCGATATTTTTAACAGTTTCATCAAAGTTTTCTGGTAAATCTTTAGGATTAAGACCTCTTTCAAAATACTTTGAGAATTTTTTAGCAACTTCTTCAGCATCTAAAGATTCAGCATAATTTGCAATGTGTTCTCCTCTGATACGTTCATCTTCAGGGAAAATGAAGTCACCGTGAGGAATTTCTAAACCTGCGTCAACAGCACCTTTTAATGCTGCGAATATTTTAGAACCTTTGATTGGTGATTTTAAACCGATGTCTAAGATTGCATTTTCAACACCTGCAGCTAAAGCTCTTTTAGCACATAAGTATGCTGTTAAGTAGAATGCTGAAAGGTTTCCAGTGTGTCCTAAGTAACCAAATTGAGATAATTGTTTACTTACAGCAGATGCCACAGTAATGTCTCCTTCAGGAGCGTAATTAATAACTTGAACAGTAGCGTGAGAGTTTGAAACTCTGACAACTAAACGGGATTTGTCATAATCGACTAATTTCATTCTAGCTGCATAATCAGTTTTACCTTCTCTTCTTCTTCTGAATGCTACTTTATAATTAGTTCCATGTGCCATGCTTATTCATCTCCTTTAATTAAATCATGGTCACGGGCGTAGTTTCTCATGTAAGATTTACTTCTAAATGCGCCACCCTTAGCCATTTTGTATAAT
>NZ_JBGUPC010000019.1:0-40635 GCF_045130115.1 Methanobrevibacter sp. | reverse complement strand
GTTCCATCCATTACAATGGTCAAACAATCCAAATCCTTAATAATGTCAGTATTGTCGAATTTTCTAAGTTCATCACAAATGGTTTCGGATGTTGCTCCGTGCTTGTAAATGTAATCTTCAAGCATGAAGTCCAATTGTGCGGGACGAACTTCTTTTGGCATTTTTTGAATCATTTCAAGTCTTTTAGCAAAGGCACCGCCCCAGTTTGCATTGCCTGGATCAACAATACACATTCTAACACGTTCATCATAGATTGCGGCTCTAGGCACTAGAAATCCTCCAAAGCTTATTCCGAAAAGTATTATGTTTTCCTCATCTATGCCTTCAAAGTTTTCTAAACAGTAATCGATAATTGGGGTTATTACATTTTCTATATCATGTCTGAATGGAATTCCGTTCATTCTAAGGGCAAATCCCTGACCTGGACCGTCATACACAAGACAGTTTATTCCTCTTTCGAGTGCCTGTCTGTAAACCCATGCAGTATCTTCTGCGAAAGTATCTCTTCCAGGAGTCAATATCATTAACGGTGCATTTTCATCTGCAACGGGAGATTGATAATAATGTGCTGGAAGAAATGAGTCTCCATAAGGGATTTCGATATATTCCCCTGGGAAAGTGGATACTTCTAGATATTTATGATAACAATCCAAACTGTTTTGAGAATACTTGGAAAGTCTATCATCATCAATTGAGTTAAAATACATTAAAGCAATTCTCCAATAGGTTGATGCCCTTAGATATGCACTTTCTTTTGTCACGTTACTGTTGGAGTTTTCTGCTCTTTTTTCAAGTGTTGTTGCCATTTCAGACCATGCATCAATCCATTCTTTTCCTGCTTTGAATTTAGCAACTGTTTCCAGTACTTCCCCTACATCTGCCATTTGCAGGTAGGTTAATCCTAGTGCATGTCTTATCAGTGCATCCTGCAGGACATTGTCGCTGAATTTATCCGCTGACCAGTGGCCTTCAACGCCAACTGACGGCATTTTATTCATCATTTTTTTCATTAATATCACCTCAAATTGTTTTTTATAAATTCACGAGCTTTTCTAAAGTCTTTTTCGTTGGGATGGTTTTTGGCTATTCCACCGATTTTTTCGAAAAATCCATATGTGTCATATCCTCTGCAGCTGAATCCTCCAATGAATTCGCAGTCTTGGGATCTGATTGTTTTTTGGATGCCTCTTGCATAGTTTATGTAATTAATACCGCATGTGTAAACAGTGAAAACCTTTTTGCCGGTCAAGTCAATTTCTGAAGCCAGCTTTTCGATGCCTTTGTGGAATTTATGGAAATATATTCCTGAAGCAAATCCTATTGCATCATAAACTGAAAAATCTGTTTTTTTAGCTTCAGATATTTTTAATAAGTCGATATCATTTGAATATGCCATTACATCTAGAACTTTTTTTGTATTTCCATGATGTGATGAAACATATATTATTGCGGTTTTCATTTTTTATCATCTCGAAAAAATTTTATTTCCTATAAAATAATTTCCTATGAAACTATTTCATAGAAAACTATTTAACAATAATCATATATAAACATTGCTATGGAAGAAAAAAAATTAGGATTCCTAATAGCCAATCTATTCAACGATTACACAAACTACATGAATAGCTATCTTAAAGAAATGGATTTGACATTAAGTCAGACAAGAGTGCTCCTTGTTTTAGCATTGAATAATGGTGTTTCTATAGATTATCTTGCAGAAAAAGCAAACATAGGAAAAAGCAGCGTAACCAAATCTGTGAAGATACTTGAAAAGAAAGGATTTCTGACAAAAGAAATTGATCCCGAAGACAACCGTAGGAAAATCGTTAAAATCACAAAAAAAGGAAAAGAAATACAAAAGGCAGCTCTTCAAATCAATAATGAAATAGAAGAATCAATAATCTCTAAAATAGGTGAAAATGAAATTAAAACCTTAAAAGAACAGTTAATCACATTAGACGAATTAATTAAAAATTAAAAAACAGTAAATAACTTTTTGAAATTTAAATAAGGTTTTGTTTCCAATTGTGTATATTTTAATAATAGTTTGAATATACCTATTAAATATGTCAGAACTAACTAGTGAAGTTTTAAAAGAAATTGTTGAAAAATTACCTAATGATTTTATAGTTGAATTTAAAGATAGAAACGGTTCTACTGTTACTGTATCAGATGATTAACGTTAAGATATCTGAAAAAAAATTAGTATTGAGAACCTACTAAAATATTTGTTAATTTTTAAATAAAAAAGAAAAAGAGTTAACATTAACGTTAACTACTGTATAAATCTGTAAAAATCCAGGATGGATCATAAGCTATAAGATATCCATCTTCACACCAAATGGATTTAACATTTCCTGAAGTTGTATCTGCCACTGCAGCAGGATCTCTATTAATCCAATTACCCCCAGTATGTTTTTTATGCTTTAATCTTAATCTTATATGGCCAGTTCCACTCACACGACATTTAACATGGACAAACTGTACATCATACCCTAAGGATTTGGCTATACGATAATAGACTTGTCCCCAGTCCACACAATTGGAACCTTTACCTGCTTTAGCATCATTAATTGTTTTCTTGTCTGTTTTTTGTGAATCAAAGTATTTGCTGTATAATTTCTTCTTTGCTATAATAGCTAAAGCTTCATCAATTGTATTTCCTTTGAAGTTGAATACATTGATAAATAGCTTCATTGTGGAATCTTTGTAATCTGGAAGTTTAGACATCCTATATACAATAGCTGGAAGTCTTTTATTTGCTCTAATGTAAGCTTCTGTCCTTATGGCCATATCTACATATTCGGCTTTATCAATTTGTTCTCCGTTCTTTAATGTTACATAGTTTGGAAGGAAATCTAAAGACTTGTTATCTTTGATTAAGGCCATTGTATACATTGATACTAGTTTATCGTTTCCTAATTTCTTCGCTTTCTTTTCTATATCGCTACAACTACCTTTTAATGTTAATATTTGGTAATGGTCACGTTTCTTGTACTTCTTTTGGTTTTGGAGTAGCCAGTATGCTATGGAATTCATAGCCTGGCAAAAACTAGTCCAACTAATAGATTTATTATCTGACATATTATATTATTTATATAAACAAGATAATAAATTTGTTGGAATACGACTCTTTCAAAAACTTTGTTGATTTAAAATTTTTTGATGAAAATTAGTTGTGAATTTTTAATTTTATCTAAAAATAGTTAAATTTAATAAATAGGTGGAGTAAAAGTTTTTATCATGCCTAATCAAAAAACAAATACTCCAAATAGTATTTTAGATGTTAAACAATATATATTTTGCGATTCTAATGGAGGATTAGTCCTTTCAGATCCTCGTTTTGTGAAAATTTTTAAATCCTGTCAAAAAGCTCTGAAATCTTTTGATTTAAGTTTTAAAAAGGATGTTCCTTATTTTAAAATGAGTTTAGCTAGGTGCCCACATTGTGGAACTCGTCATGTTGTTAAATATGGTTTTACAAAAAGAACATTAGTATTTAAAGAAATTGGTAAAACTAATGTGAAGGTTCAGCGTTATATTTGCAAACGTTGTGATAAAACATTTCAAACAGATTTAACAAGTCTTGTTGATAAAAACAGCAATTTTACGAATGAATTGAAAAGTGAATCAGAACATTTAATTTCAGATTATCTGGGAAGCTTAAAAAATGTTTGTAAATCATTTAAAAAATTCTTTGGAATCACGATTTCACATCAAACAATTGAAAATTGGCTTTTTGTTAATGAAAACATTTTAGAATTTGATTTAGGGCGTTGCTCGGGTTATTATGTCTTTGATGTAGAATGGATAAAAATCAACGGAAAATGGAAATATCGTCACACATTACTTGATTCTATTTCAAATTGCATCGTAGCCGATGCAATTTACGATACTGAAGATGAAACAACTGTTGAAAAGTTTTTAAGAGAATCTACAGCAAATAAAAATAAAATTGCAATCACAACAGATTTAGATAAAAAATATGCCTCAATTATCCCAAAATTAGGTTTTAAACATCAATTATGTATTTTTCATACTAAAAAAAGTTTAAATAAACAATTAAAAACTTTTAAAGATAAAAATCGTATTTCTGACGAAGAATATCAAGAATGTCACAAACAACTAAAAATAATCAAAGATTTATTTGATTTAAATAATTATAATGAATTCAAAAATGAAGTACAATCTTTAATTTATCGTAAAGATGATTTTCATCCAGTGATTTATAAAATAATCAGAAAATCAATCACTCCACGATATAAAAGCTTCATTTATCACTTAAAAGATAAACGAATTGAAAAAACAAGTAACAAAATTGAAAATGCATTTCAAAAAACAATGCCAAAATCAAGAAAACGAACATTCAAGACCAAACGAGGCGTTTTAAAACGAATCTATCGCAGAGATCTCATTTGGAATGACAATCGCAAAAAGGATTTTGAAAATCAACAAAGTTTTTGAAAGAGTCTCATTATCACATTTTTATTATATTAATTATTATATTATTTATTACTTATTTTATATAAATCTTTATTATATTTCAGTACCGCTTTCGCTAACAATTCTCTCACCGACAGGCTGTTCCTCTTCAAAGTTACTGAGATAATTCTTATAGATTTCATCACCTTCAGCTGAAAGCTCCATGACATATTTAACAACATCATCTCTGGAATAGCTGAAGTAAACATCATAAGTTTCTTTAATGCCCATCAAATCCATTTGTCTTTTTAATAATTCATTGCAGTGCTTTAACACCCATTTCTGGTCATTGGCCACATTAACAATGAAACCTGTAATAGCTGAATCGTTAATGTACTCGGCCACGTTCTGATTAGACCTTTCATTACCTGCCTGAGATTGCGGAGTTACGAAAGTCCTTAAAATATTATTTCTAAAGATTTCAGTCTGTCTAGTATAATCTGACTGGTAGTTGTTACCCCCCAATATTTTAGATTCAATTCCCGGAGGCACAATAGCTACATTACTTCCAGCAGTTGTACCATAATCCGCATACAAGTTTTCTTTAGCAGTGGATGAAAGCTCAGTGATGTATGGCTGGCCGTTAGCATCCATTGCAGGCTTAACTTCAATAATATTATCCTTATTAATTCTCTCTACTTGGTTTCTTTCAAGATTGCATTTGTGATAGATATCATCCAAACAATTCAGGATAATACTTTGAGCTTCAGAATAGATTTCATTATACATAAAGTTAATAACCTCATCCGGCTCATATTGAACCGTTAATGTTCCCTCTTCAACACTGACGAAGTTATTGAACTCTTCAGGACTTCCATTAACAACATCCTTAGGCATTTCATGCAAGTATAGCTGCACTTCATTATCATCATTAAATTCTTTCTTAAGGCCATACCCATGTGCACCAATTTCTAAAAAGATAGGTTTAATATATTTGCCAATATCCTTATCCCATCTCTCTACAGGTTTAATAACTCCCTCACCATCAACCATTCCTCCTTGCAGGATATTTTTAGCAACTTGACTGATGTCGATTTTTCTTGCCCACAAGATCAAAGTCAATTTCTGTTCCGCTGAAAGCTTGTTGTCCTTGTCGACCAGGACAATATTAACATTAGCTTTATCAATTCTATTTTTCAAAATACCTGAAGTATAACCATCAAGCTTAATAGCATACCTGGCATTAGCTATAGTTTTATTAATCACTGGAGGAAGAGCATCAATCAAATCCAATCCAGTATTGATTCCATCAGTTCTAGGCTGCCTTTCATCCTCACCCCAATAGCTACGCTTGGTGTTGTACTGTTCTACTCTATTATTCAATAATCTGGTTTTAATATAATCAGTAATTCCCATAGTAATCATTTCACATTTTTTATTATATTATTTATTATATTTTTTATATAAAATATATAATAAAATTAATGTAAACTTTCCGGACTTTTTGTAAAAATTAAAGTTTAATATCAATTAATTATTTGGGCAAGCAAAACTAGTTTAATTAACATAATTGAATAAATTATTAAATAATAAAACTATCTTTCATCTTGATAACTTCTATGTCTTTAATGGTGATATTATGGAAAAACTTAAAAATTTAGAAGATATGTATGAATTAATGGAAACAATAAATTCAAGTAATTATTCAAATATTAAAGAAAAGATTAATTCATTTTTAAAAGAGACAATTAATGAAGAAAATAAAAAAGCCATTAAGTGTGAACATACATGTTTGGAATTTAGAATAATTGATGCTAAGGTTGACGGAGTATTCACTATTGAAAATAATGATGGAAAAATGGTTACGATTCCTAATCTAGATAATCTATCTGAAGAAGATTTTAAATACATTGAAAATAGAATGAATTCCGTTAATAATAAGTTCCTTAAGTTTAGATATTCAGCCATATTATGTAATAAATATCCTCATATTGATAAAGCCAGAATATGTTCAGATTCATCTTTTGAATTTATTAATGATGTGGAAAATGAGATTATTGAAAATAAATCAATCGATAGTTTTTATGTTACAACAATAATTAATTCCTATAGATTTTCATTTAAATTTGGGTATAATAAACTCCGAATTAAAAATAAAATAATTGAAATTATCAATAATGAAAATTATTGGAATAATGAGCTTTATTTAATTCCATGTAAATTAATTCAACATATTTTAGATGAAAAAAAGAATTTCAGGGATGTAGACAATTTAAATACAATTTGTTGGAATATTTATGAGAATATTAGTTCAATAAATCCCCATGGAGCTATTGATGTTCTTGAATTGGGTGAGAAAACTGATAAAAACTCACAATACAATTGGAGATTAGAAATTGGTAAAATGTATGAATGTCTCATGAATCAGAATGATAATGCAAATATCAAGGCGGATTTCTGTATTTTAGCTAGTGAAAATTATAAGAAAGGTGGTGCAAATTCAGAAGCAGAGTCATTATTAAAACAATATGAAACATTTTCTGCAGATTTTCAATATTTCAAACATTCTGAAGAAATAGAAAATTATTCTGAAATAATGGATGGTATACTTGATTATGCTGACCGCATTGTTGAAAATTGTAGTTCTTATGAAATTTTACAATATTTGATGAATGATCCAGAATTAACAAAGCATCATAAAGGCGGCTTAGAATTTGTTGAAAAATCCAAGAGAGATTTTCCTTTATTGCATGCTGTTTCAAAAAGTTTACGCGACAGAAATGGATTTGTCATTGAAAAAATCGTATCGGATGAAGAAAAAGATAATCATGCGGTCATGGAATATTATTCACGAGGTATTTCAATTTTTTATTTGCCTTTCATTACACGAATAATCAATACTGCATATTTTAAAGGAAAATTATCTCCAAAAATTGTTTTACAATTCCTAAAAGAAGAAACTTGGTTGGGTTGGAGTGAAATCCCAAATGTGGGTGAAAATCCGTATTTCATGATGATTGTCCCAATAATTAATAATTATTTTTATGAATTGGAATTAATTTATTTGTATAATATCCCACAACCTAACTTTATTTTAACTATTGATTCATTAATTTTAAAAATTGAGGGGATGCTTAAATTAGTTTACAGTATTGATAATGTTATTAAAGAACCAACCGGAGATGGGGCAACTCAGGATAAATCTTTAAATAAGCTATTGGAATATGGAACTTTTGATTTAATTTCTGAAGACGATCTTTTCTTTTTAAAATATTTGCTAATAGATAAATCTGGACTTAATTTAAGAAATAAAGTGGCGCACTCTTTAATGAAAAAAGGAGATTATTATTGGGGTAATGCAAATTTATTGATTTTAGCATTGCTTAAAATATGTGCATTTAAATTAAATTTAAAAAGGAATGATTAATAAGTAGACTGGTGAATTCAAATATTATTTTCCAAAATTAAGATTTATGGGTGGCAGTTATGGGCATTGATTATAATTTTACAATGAATGAGGAAATCGGTGAAAATTTAGTAAATCTAATTGAAAATCCGGAGTATACATTAAAAAATTTTGTTTATGATTTAATCATAGAACCTGATTATTCATTAAATGAATTTTCCATATCTGATGATGAATTAAGTGAAGTATTATTGAAGTTTGTTGAAAACAATAAACTCTATTTTCCAAAATTTAACACAAAAACTAATAATGTTCAAGAAGAATTCTTAAAGTCATTTGAAGAGCATTATACTACTTTAAAAAAAGAGCGTGAAAAACAAATCATGATTGCGACTAATAATCTCCCCATTGATTTGATTAACAATTCATTAAATGATTTTATGAGGGTTTCCGATCAAATTATGCGAATATATGATTCTCCAATAATTAATCAAGCCGTAGAAATGATGAGTCTTCAAAGTCAGATGTTAGCCCCATTTATATCTCAAGTTGATTTATTTGTTAAAATGATGCCCCCAATTGATTTAATTAAAAAGTTAACCTTAACAACTGATGCATTAACTAGAGTTCATGAAAGTTTTAATTTAATTAATTGGAATCAAATTAATTTAATTGCAAATGCCGCTATGCAAACCTTTGCAAATCTTAATTTAAATTTAATCATTATCGAAAAAGAGATATTTGCAAGAGAATTATATTCATGTGTTTGTGAAAGTGATGATGATTGGATAAAATCTGTTTTCTCATTAAATTTTATAAGAAGAATAGTTTTTGATGATTGGTGGATTATTCCAACAATAGATAAGGAATATTATGAAGAATTATCTAAAAGTGATGATGAAAATTTTAACCAATTCTTCTTAAATAATTATTATGATGATCCTAATTTAATAATAGAAAAAGTTAATGGTTGGAGATTATCTGATATTCGAAGAACTATTATTGAACAAGCTATATTTAATTATATGCATGGAAAATATGAGGCGGCTGTAATTATTCTAACATTGCAACTTGAGGGAATATTAAGGGATGAATTGGGTGTAGATAAAATGTTTGGAGGCTTAAGAAAATCTTTAGAAAATAAGTTAAATCAATGTACTAATGATGATTCATGGAAAAAATTTTTAAATAAAGTTAATGTAAAATTCATTTCTGAAATATTGAAACCTTTAGGTGACAACATAGATTTTAAAGAAGATATTGGGTTAGTGAATAGAAATGGAATAGCACACACAGGAGTTGTTGATGCGAATCAAATTGTCGCTTTGAGGTTGATTTTTATAATAGATACTTTAATTTATATAACTAAAAATCTTTAAGTTACCAATAAATTTAAAAATCAAATAAAGTAGTTTGTTTTGGTTCAATATATTTTATTACTTCAGTATCTGTTAGTTTGTCATTTTCTTTAAGGTGTCCTAGCAACAACGGTGATTTCTCATCATGCAATTTTATAACATTTTTTGGAATTTCAGGTTTTCGATTAGCGTAGCAATATTTACATTCACTTAAACAGGAATTATAAGCCCCTATGTCTCTTGATGGAATACAATGACAATTTTCCCTAATCCCTGTTCCTTTAACATTTTTATAAACTACACCATGAGCCTGTTCTAGTATTTCACGAGTGGTGCATCCTGCAGGATGAATGCCATATTTTTCATAGCTTTCATTTGTTGCACAGGATTGTGTATAAATATTATATCTCCCTGATATCTCACCAATCCCTTTCAATAGCTTCACTTTATCTTCCTCAGTAAGCGGAATTATTTCAGGCAGGTTCTCTTCAACTTTTTTGTACATATCAACAAAGCTGAATATGCATCTGTAAACTAATGGTGAGATCTTTTCGGCCATATATTCAAATGTTTCCAGATGTTTTTCAACTGTGTATTTTTCAGTCAGAAGTATTGGATCATATCTCCAGAGAATCTTATTGCTGCCAACAATATCAGATAATCGTTTCAACGTTTTAATAGATTGATTTATTGTTGGGACTTTAGGTTCTATGTCCTTGCTGTATGCAGTAATTGTGTAGTTGCACAATATATTGTACTTTTCATCAATGTCACCTATATGTTTTAGTATGGGTTGGTAGTTTTTGGAGCAGAACAAAAGACAATCAACATCTTCAGGCCTTAAGCTTAACTTGTATACATTCTCCCTTGCAAATGGATTTCTTGAATATGCATATCCTTCACTAAGCCTATTCAGTAGCCATGGAGTGTAGTAGTTTACTATATCTGTTCTTCCGCCGACGTTTATTATCATGTTATCACTTACTATATCTGGTGACATTAACATTTCTTATTTGTGTTTTGACCAGCATCATACAGCCAATTCTGATAAATAATAACTGTTCAAGACAACATTTTTATTTTTATACATTCACTAATGTTTTTATTTTATATCTGAATATATGTTAAAATTCTACGATTTGAACGAATTTCCAAAACTTTAATTACTGAGGAAAATAAAATTAGTATCTGTAGTGAGAGAAAAGTAGTAGATAATTTCGTTACTATTGGCATAACAGTATTTGCATCCATGCATGCAAGTGTTATATAATCCAATATCTCTTCCCATTAAACAGTTGCATTCACGATTCTGGTATTTTCCTTTAGGGACTATTAGATTATTTCCAATAGCCTTTTCCAGCACCTGCTGAGTCATGCATCCTGTTGAGTCAAAGCCGAATTGGTCAAGCAATGTTCCTTCAACACAGGTTTTCATCTTAATGCCATACTCTGCAGCAATCTTCGCAAAATTTTCACCAATAACCAAACGTTCTTCAACTGTAACCTCCCTGGCTTCAGGAAAATTCCTCAATACCTTCTGATACAAGTCAATGAAGCTTATTGTGCAGTCTGAAGTGTATTCATGCAGTTCAGATGCCATCTCCTCAAACTTTTCAATGTGAAAATCAAGATTGTACTTTTCAGTTATGAAGATTGGATCATATCTCCAGGACACTGCACTGATTCCTACAGTCTCGGACAACTCCTTAAATGTTTCTATAACTTTTTTATAATCGGGAACATTAACTTCTATATCTTTATCATAAGGATTTATCGTTGTAAACCAAAACTGATTATAATCGGAAAGCTTATCCAAATTTTTTACCAGGGGCTTCGGATTTTTAGAACAGAAACAGATGACATCAACAGTCTTAGGATTAAAATTATACTTATAGATCTGATTGTTGTATGGGTTCTTGCTAAAAACAAAACCTTCCTCAATCCTGTTCAGGAACCATTTTGAATAAAAAGCGGGAATGTCAGTCCTTGTGCCCGTATTGAGTATCATAAAAAAAGAAAAAGTAAAAGAGATTTATAAATCTCTTCCGAAAATGTGTACAGCTGCAGTACCACCGGTACCACCGATGTTGTGGGTCATACCGATTTCTGCACCGTCAACTTGACGTCCACCGGCTTCTCCTCTGAGTTGCCATACGACTTCAGCAGCCTGAGCGATACCTGTAGCACCTAATGGGTGTCCACGTGCCTTAAGACCACCGGAAGTGTTGATTGGGAAATCACCATCAATTTCGGTTTGTCCTTCTTCGATAGCTATTCCTCCTTTACCTTTTTCGGCAAATCCTAAGTCTTCAACTGCTAAAAGTCCATTGATGGAGAAACAGTCATGAACTTCAGTCAAGTCAATATCTTTTACGGTAACTCCTGCCATTTCATAAGCTTTTCTGGAAGCTACTTTTGTAGATTCAATGGTAGTGATATCTTTTCTGTCGTGTAAGGTCATAGTTCCAGAAGCTTGTGCAGAAGCCTTTACATAAATTGGAGTGTCAGTGTACTTTTTAGCATCTTCAGCAGGAACCATTACAACTGCTGCTGCTCCGTCAGTTACAGGGGAACAGTCAAGAAGTGTTAATGGGTCTGCAACCATTGTTGAATTGATTACCTTATCAACAGTTACTTCAAATGGGAACTGTGCATTAGGGTTTTTGGATGCGTTCTTGTGGTTTACAACTGAAAACTGTGCCAGTTGTTCACGGGTAGTACCATATTCGTACATGTGCCTTTTTGCAATCATTGCATATAATGATGGGAAAGTAGCACCTTGTTGAGCTTCCCATTCCTGATCTGATGCTGTAGCGATAGCTGGTGTAGCATCAACCACATCAGTCATCTTTTCAACACCTGCAGAAATTACAACATCATGGAAACCTGATGCAACTGCCATGATTCCTTGCCTTAATGCCAATCCTCCTGATGCACAAGCAGCTTCTACTCTTGTGGTTGGAATTGGATTAAGACCTACGTGGTCGGAAATAAGTGCTGCAATGTGTTCTTGTTCAACAAATAGTCCTGAAGACATGTTTCCAACAAACATTGCTTCAATGTCGTCACCACCAATATCCGCATCTATTATAGCTTTTAAACCAGCTTCAGCAATTAAATCTCTAAATGAGGAATCCCATAATTCACCAAATTTTGTCTGTGAAACTCCGATAATAGCAACATCTCTCATATTCAAGCCCCCTTACATTTTAATTTTACCTTTGAATTTAGCATACACAGCATAATCAACATAGGTTTTTTGTTCAATGATACTTTGTGTTTTTGGAGCTAATTCTCTTCTTTCTTCAATTTCATCTTTAACAGTTATTGTAAAACCGTCACTTCCGGCACCTGAACCATATGAAATAACAAATATGTTATCACCAGGTTCTGCCACATCTAAAATGTTAGATAATGCCAATGGTACGGCACCTGAGTAAGTGTTTCCAATGTTAGGAGTCAATAATCCTTGTTTGATTTGTTCGGATGTGAATCCTAATTTCTTACCAGCCCTCAAGTAGAATTTACCGTTTGGCTGGTGGAAACATGCATAATCATAATCTTCAGGTTTTGAATCTGTTTCTTCAAACAACATTTTTGCTGCGCTTAAAACATGCTTGAAGTAAGCAGGTTCACCTGTAAAACGTCCACCGTGAGATGGATAAGGCTGACCTTCCCTTCTGTAGAAGTCAGGAGTGTCTGTTGTAAAACTGCATGTATGGTTGATGTCTGCTATTGTGTTTTCCTTACCGATGATATAAGCTGCCCCTCCAGCAGATGCAGTGTATTCCAAAGCATCTCCAGGTGCACCTTGTGAGGTATCTGCCCCAATAGCCAATCCATATTCAATCATGCCAGATTCAACTAATCCCATAGTCATTTGAATACCGGCTGTTCCTGCCTTACATGCGAATTCCAAATCAGCAGCAGTTAATTTTGGAGTTGCACAAACCGCTTCAGCTACAATGGAAGCAGTCGGTTTAACTGCATATGGATGTGATTCAGAACCAACATAAACAGCACCGATTTTTGACGGATCAATTTGAGCTCTTGCTAGAGCATATCTAGCAGCAGTAACTGCAATGGTTGCAGTATCTTCATCAGGAGAAGGTACGGACTTTTCGTTAACGACCAATCCATTTGATATAGCAATAGGGTCATCTCCCCATACTTTAGCGATTTCTTCTACCTTTATTCTATATGATGGCACATGTGCCCCATATCCTACTATTCCTACCATTAAATCACCTTAAATTATAATCTTGAACTAAATTAAAAATCAATTTAATTATTAATATTTTATTCTTATTATTATATAAAAGTAACTAAAAATAAAGCATTTTTAAACAAAAAAAGATTTTTAAAAAAAAATAGATAAATCGAGATGCAGTCGCCGGGATTCGAACCCGGGTTGTAGGCTTGGAAGGCCCAAGTAATAACCAGACTATACCACGACTGCATATGTAAAAAGTGCGCCGTCCGGGACTTGAACCCGGGTCACTAACGTGGCAGGCTAGTATCTTAACCAGACTGGACTAACGGCGCATAAAAACTAACAACAAATAAACTTATGTTTTAATGTTATATAAAGTTTTCGTTGAAACATGAAAAAATAGAAAAAAATTAGATTTTTATTGCAGTAATGCAAATCCAATCATTTTCTTCATCAATAAATGCCTTAAAATCCTTGAAACCTGTTTTTTCAAGGGATTCCTTCAAAACATCCTCAGAATAGATTTTCATATCCAACAATTCAACCAGATCATCATACTTTTCCATTTCGCCTTCCCTGTAAACCGCTTCGTTACAGAAAAAAACCAAACCTCCTTTCTTTAAAACCCTATTGACTTCTTTGAGGTCATTGATAAAGTCCGGCCAGAAATAAATTGTTTCAAAACCGGTGACAATGTCAAATGTTTCATCATAAAAAGGCATGTCTGAAACTGATCCCTGCAATACATTGACTATTCCTTTCTCGATTGCATCCCTGTTTAATCCGATGGATTTTTCAACGCTGACTTCAGAGTAGTCAATTCCAACGACCCTTCCCTCATCGGATATCTGTGCAGCAAACCTTTCTATGTTTCTTCCACCGCCACAACCAATATCAAGAATTTTTGAGTCTTTTTGGATGTCGAAATGGGTTACACCCCACTGAGCCATGCTTTCATGGGACTCGTTCATTCTGTCAAGTATCTGATGGCCCAGCTCGCCAACAGGTTTTCTTGCATTTTTAATTAGCTCTTTATCTTCAATATGATGGCCCGTATTTACCTTATCGTTATCGCTCATAATATCACTTTCCCATTCCCTTACGGGTTTTGATGGCCTGACCTGTTTTGAACTGTCTGATTTCACATGCCCCGAGAATTGCCTTTCCATAGGCAAGGAGCTGGTCCTGCTCATTAACGATTAAAACCTCATCATTGGAACGTATGTCCTCATCACATTCAACTACAAACTTGCAGAATACGCTTTTTCCGTCAAGCGCAAATGGTTCGGAGTCCTTGTTGACAACAACCCTGTTTTTCGGGTAGGGCATTGCATTGTGAAGCCTCTTTGCACCTTCCTTTGAAAGAATCAGGTATGAATCTGATGCCCTCATATTCACAATAAGCACCTTGCCGTCATAGATGTGTCTGATTTTGCCAGTTTTCTTACTTTTTTCTATATTGATGTTGCCTTTAAAGAGCGCTTCGCCGGCTCCAGGACCAAACTGGTAATCTGCAATTGCCTTGACCTTCTTGACATCATCCTTTTTATACCTGATTTCATCTGAAGATATTGATTTGTTATATAGTCCGATTTCAAGGTTCTTGATAACCCTCGAATGAATCAGGACCTGCTCATAGTATTCCACAAATTCATTAAGGAAATCCTCCAAAAATTCTATGCTGTCAACATCACGGGTTTTTGGAGCGTCATTTTGACTTAACGGATACACCTCATCAATTTCCAATGGTATCAATCCGAACGGTATGTCCAATACCATGAAATCTGTATTTTCCAAATCTATTTCCTGTTCGGACCCGTAGATATAGAATTCGCCAAGCTTTCCGGAAACGAATTTTGAGTATGGCTTTCTTGTTGGAGGCAATATAACCAAATCACGTTTTTTAGGCATTTCACGAAGCTTCTGCATGTGCCTTAGGACTTCAGGTCTGCAAAGGGATTCGGGACCTGTGTAGAAGAATGCTGATTTTTTGCTTCTAGGTTCATACTTTTCCAAATCCTGTGTATAGTTTCCAAGTTGCCTTTGGGCTTCGAGAAGTGCAGGGTGGGCTCTGCATCTTTCTTCGACAAGTTCCATCAGGTTGCCGTCATAGATTGCCTGTCTGATTAATCTTAACTCTGCAAAAGAGACATGCAAGTTATGTTGAGCAATCAAATCTCTTCTTTGCTCTTTAGGCATTGCCCTTAAGTCATCAGGAGTGTATTTGGTACACACTTCACAGGAACATGGCATTTCCTGAAGGTTTTCCAATTTGAATGTTCCCCTAGTTGAAAGAAGCCTGTCATCTTCCGCATATAGGATATAAGCTGCTGAATCGAAAAGGTCACAACCCATTGCAACGCACAATGCGAATATCATAGGATGGCCCGCTCCCATCAGATGGCGCGGAACTGTGTCTGAAAGCTCTTTCATTGAATTCATCACCACATCAACAAGGTCCTTGTAATGATATGACTCCATCAAAGGCACAACAGCACCGATAGGATACAAATCGGCATCGAGCTTAGATAATTCCCTTGCACATTCCCTTCTTAAATCCAGGAATGTTGAGCCCTGAACGACTGAATTCAAAAGCATTTCCATATTCTGCTCTTTTTTATACTCAATGGCTTCACGAGCCCTTTCAAGTGTGATTTCCATGTCGCTTTCCGCTTTTTCCCTGTCTACAAAAGGGGCGGTCGGAATATCCAGGCTTGTTCCTATATCTGTTTTGATCAGTTCCTGAAATTCGATTACTTCCTTGTTTGTTATCTCCACATCCCCATAAACTGACAATTGAAAAGAGCCTGAATCAGTCATTATCGGCCCATCAAAGTTGATTAGCTTATGCAAACCTTCTTCCACAGCCTTTTTCTTCAAATCAGCATCTTTATAAATCAAATAAGCGTTAGTGATTACGATATCCGCACCGTATTTGCCTACATCCAAGGCCTGTTTTCGAGGATGAATAACAGGCATCAATGCAGGAGTCTTCACATCACCATGTTTGGTTTTTAAAACACCTACACGGCCTTTTCCATCTTTTGCTTTAATCTCAAACATTTACTTAACCTTTAAAAAATTCGTTAAAATAAGATTTAAATTAGAAATTATATAAATTTTGCTCATAAAAGACTTTAAAAATGATTTGAGTTTGAAAAAAAATAGTTTTCCTGAAAAATTGATTTGAAAAGAAAAAAAGAAAAATGGAAGGTTAAGTTAAACTTAACCCGAATGATGTGCTTTGTTTTACCATTTTCTTTTTAGGTTTTAAAGGGCGTATTTACGGGTTCTAATAGATTTCTTATTATTTTAGTGTTATGAAATACCCATAGGGAGATTTACTTTAAATGTCAGATTTTAAGCATTGGATATTCCATCCATGTCACGGCATAGATCAATTCCCATTTAAACCAATTTTGAAATTAGGCGTGTTATTATATCCAATTAGGTGTGACAGATCTATAACTTCCACAAACGCGTGAAGTTACCGAATCTTGAATTATTGAGGAAATGTTGTTTAAATCAGGAATATCACTTTTTATCATAATTGGAGAAATGAATCATAAGGCATATCCTGTAAAGGAGATTTAAATGAAATCTATTAAATTTTCCATCAACACATTTATCATCATCATAGAAACATGCGTTTTGATAAATTATCAGGATTCCCCACCCCTCATTCGTACAAAGTCGAATTTTCAGTATATGTTACGACAACCCCAAAATATTGTAAAAAATTTTTCAATAAATTTATTGAATAAGTACAATACTTGAGATTGACAGTTATTATTATGAAATAACTATTATATAAATGTTTTTATTCAAAAATAAGCAAATATTTAGAATTAATAAGAAAAATAAGCATTTTTAGACGAAAAATTAAATGGCTTAAAACGGTTCAAATCACCTAATTCAAATCCAGAGCAAATGTATTTCAGCTCAATGTCTCGAAACCAAACCATATCAAATAAGATTATATCCGGCTTAATAAGATTAAATATGGTTCAATAAACTTATTTTAAATAAAATATTACAAAATAATACTATTTTAATAAAAATATTAAAAATTTATCGTTTATTAAATGAAAAAAGAATGGAAAATAGAAAAGATTGTAAAAATTCCCAATCTCTAAACAAAGGAAAATCCATGAGTATTTTTAAAAATAAGTCAAAAATAATATAATTTTGAAATAAAATGATAGACACAAAATGATTGGCACCAGCACTCAAGAAAACCAATAAGTGCAATTTAAGCCCTTTTAATCAAAAATGACTCAAATAGAACTTTTTATCAAGAAATTCAAGCGTAAAATAGAATTTAATTTTAAAGGTAAAACATGAGCAATAACGCTGAAATTGAACTTGATTTATGAAAATACTCATTTTAAAGCAATCAAATATTTAAAAATTAAGTGAAATCGATGCGAAATATCCTTTTAGAGCAATATATTTAAGAATTTAAATACCGTTCTGCCAATATTACACAAAATTATTTTTCATGCCATTCATTCAAATTATTAAAAAATGACAAAGAGCGATAGCTAAATTTAAAAAATGAAATAAATAAAATCGATTAAATATGCAAAAACCTGAAATTAATGCCGAATAAGATAAACAGGTTAATTTAGACCATTTATTAAAAATGTTTTAAGAAAACCATATCCCAGCTAGAACAACAAATGAAAACATCAATGAAACAATTCTACCTGCAATAATATCACAACATTGCGGAAATGACTTCTGAAATAACCAAATATTTAAAGTTTCTGTAACCAAAAATATACTTGATAAAATGAGTTATGAAAACAGTGCTAGAATAATCAATGACGATATTTTTGATTTGGTAAATGAAACTTTTCGTCAAGAAAAAAGTAGTCGAAATAATGAATGGAGGCTCAATTTTTTTGATACTTATAACAAATACTTTGTTTTAACCGATGATGGATCCTATTCTATCAACTCTAAAGAAATAAATCACAAAGTTGAAACGCTACATACATCTACAGGTGCAATAAGTGAGTCATTTGAAAAATTTATCAAGCCGATGAAATTCAATTATGACGAAGACATAGCCATTCTTGACATATGTGCAGGATTAGGCTATAATTCATCAGCTGCAATAGCTGACTTCATGAAAAATTCAACTGCAAATCTTACAATAGACATGGTTGAAATATCAAAGGCAACACTTGCCTGCGGACTTTTGGTGCCTTCACCAATTCCCGAACATGACATTACCAAAAAAGCAATTGAAAACGAGTTGATAGCACAGGAGTATGCGACATTAAGTTTGGAAACAGGAGAAATTCCTGAAAACATGAATATAAATGTATTCATTGAAGATGCAAGGCAAACCGTCCAGAATCTTGATGACAATACTTACGATGCAATATTTTTAGACCCATTCAGCCAGAACATGGCTCCTGAACTGTTTTCAGTCGAATTCTTTAAAGAGTTCAGACGCCTAATCAAGGATGATGGAATAATTGCAACATACACCTCCTCAGCACCAGTAAGGGCAGGATTCATTGAAGCTGATTTTTATATAGGATTAGGTCCGATATTTGGAAGAATGCAAGGGGGAACTTTGGCAAGTCCAAATCCTGAAATGCTTGATTGGTCACTTCCAAAAAATGATGAGATAAGAATAGCCCTCTCAGATGTTGGAATTCCATTTAGAGATCCTGGATTGAATAACTCCAGTGAATATATTCTGGATTCAAGAACCGAAGAAAGGCATAATGCTCGCCACAACACCAAAATTTCATCAGCCGTCAAGACACCAATATTTCTGGGTCAGGAAATGGATGATGAAAAACTAAAAAGGCGGGTTGAACGCAACCTCAGCAAAATGAATATTCCATCAACAACTTCGGATGAAGCATATTACATAGTCGAAGTTGAAAATGACTACTCAGAAAAACAGGACCGCGAAAACAACTCCACAAAAAGAATTTTAAATATGAAAAAAAGATTAAAAAAAGTAAAAAAGTGAACTTTTGGTTATCTCACAAAAGTTCCGGATTTAAGCAAGTATGCAGCTTCTTTTGAAGATTTTACAGGACCATATACAACAGTCAACTTCTTAGGATTGTTATATATATGTTCCAGACCGAATACTGAGAAATCAGCATCACAATGATCACAGAAAATCATACCTTCAGTACTTCCAGGCTCTCTTCTGCCGGTAGCGGAGAAAATGCCCACTTCATCATGTTCATTTCCTGCCCAAAAGACATCCCAGTACAAATCATGACTGCCACAGTACGGACATGTTCTTTCAAATTCAGTCATATACCATGTATAACCGTATTTTGACTCTTCACCCGGTGCAGATGGCCTACCAATTGCCAATATGGTTCTTCCATCAGCAGAAACACCATATTTACTATAAGACACAGACATTCTGTCCTTTACAACAGAAATCTGACGGGTTAGCTTATATCCAACATCTAAATCTTCACATACAACCTTATATTTTCCAACAGGGAACTTGAAGTCCACATGTGCTTTACCCTTAGAATTTGTTTTAACAACATGGCTAACGCCATTTAATGTGATTTTCATCTTGGTATTAGCAGCGACTTTACCACTTTGCTTATAAAGGGTTGCATAGAATGCTGACTTCTGATTTTCAATAGCTCCGATGTTACGTGCTTCTATAGATGCCAATTTAACTGTGACCTTTTTCTTTAAGGAATAACCAGTATAAGGATCAACTGACCTGAATACATATTTTCCTTTACTTAACTTAAATTTGACAGTTGCAACACCTTTAGAATCTGTTGTTACCTTCTTTTTAGAACCATCAACATAAACTGTCATCTTCTTTTTAGAAGCCAAATCACCGTTAGGCTTATGAAGGGTTACTTTAAACTTGGAAGTGGTTCCAGTAAAGACAGACATTGACTTTGCAGACAATGGGGACAACACAGTAACAGTCTTGGTTACTTTTTCACCAGTAGCCGGATTAATGGAAATCATTTTAAAAGTTGAAGGAGCAGAAACAATACTAATTTTTGCTACACCCTTTGAGTTGGTCTTTACAGTAAAGTACTCACCATGAGCATAGAATTTAACATATTTCTTGCTTAAAACTTTACCATCTTTTCCATAAAATTTAGCTTTGAACTTTTCAGAGCCTTTATAATATTTCTTCAAATCATATGCAACAACAGATGATTTGACAATTATCTTATTGGAAATCTTATACCCATTTGGATGGACTGCATAAACTACATAGTTTCCGACTTTTAAATATTTATCGAAAGTAGCTACACCTTTTGAATTGGTCTTTTTAGTATAGGTTTTGCCCTTAAAAATAAATTTAACATCAGTATTTTTTAAAGGAGTACCGTTTGAATCCAAAAAGGTTGCAGTGTAATGAGTTGAACTCTTAAAAGTCTTTGTAATATCCTTTCCAATTATGACCGGCAATACCTTAATGTTATTATTAATTGAAATATTGCCGAAACTAGCGGATATCACATAAGTCTTCGGATTTAAGTCAATCGGAAGTGAAACTTTACCATCTTTACCGGTAGTTAACACATGAGTAACTCCGTTCAATGTTAAGGAAATGTTAGCTCCCTCGACAGGAACATTTCCATCAGATAAAGTTACCTGATAACTTGAATCACCTTTATAATACATACTTACATCGTCACCAGTCAATGAATAGTTCTTATCATCAGTCTGATCGACGACATCTTCATCAGCAGATAAAACTCCTACATCACCCGATGGAGGTTCTTCATCCACATCACCAGCAATAATGTCATCTGTTGAATTTGAGTCAGCAGCAACAACTGCTGATATAGACAACATAAATACTAGTGTCATTAAAACTAAACTAATTTTTTTATTAAACATAACGTTAACTCCATTTAACATTTGTTCTTATGTAAGTATTAAAAGTTTAAGGTATAAAAAGCTTTTGATTTTTAAAAAAAGCATAAAGAGTTTTAATTTTGAATAAATAAGTCTAAATATTTTTATAATAGCTATAAAAAGGTTAAATTAATTGAAATTAATATCAAAAGACTAAATCCATTTAAAATAGAAATATTTTTAAAAGATATTAATAAAAGTTACAGTCAAATGCACAATTCCATTGAAAATAGATAAAACAAAGATTTTAAAAATTTATGAATAAATTAAAGATTTAAATGATTTAAATTTAAAAAAAAATAGATATTAATAGCTTAAATAATATTTAAGCCATAAATATAAATTATTCTACAGTCACACATTTTGCCAAGTTTTTAGGCTTATCAGGGTCGTGACCTTTCTCAAGAGTGATATAATAAGCCATTAACTGCAATGGAACAATATAAACCAATGGCGCAATAATCTCTTTAACATCACTATTTATTGCAATGACTGCATCAGCTTTGGCTTTTAGAGATTCATCATCATCTGACCCAATAGCCAGCACATTGGCACCACGAGACTTAACTTCTTCCAAATTGCTCATTGTTTTTCTATAATTATCACCAGGAGGAATTACAACAACAACAGGAATTCCTTCATCAATCAAAGCCAAAGGACCATGCTTCAGTTCTCCAGCCGCATAGCCTTCACCATGAATGTATGTAATTTCCTTGAGCTTCAATGCACCTTCAAGCGCTGTAGGATAAGAATATCCTCTTCCCAAATAGAAGAAGTCACGAGCATAGTTATATCTTCTAGACAACTCCTCAACCAGATCAACATTTTCCAAAGTTTCATCAATGAAATCAGGAACATTATCAAGCTCCTTTAAAAGTTCTGAATTTTTGGAAATCAATGCTGCGAATAAATAAATTGCAGTCAGTTGAGCAACATAAGTTTTGGTTGCCGCAACACCAATCTCCGGACCTGCCTGAGTTTGAATGACATGTTGGGCCCGCCTTGTAATGGATGAACCCGCAACATTAACGATACCCAAGGTCATGGAAGTTTCATTGGCAACATCCAAAGCCTTTAGGGAATCAGCGGTTTCACCGGATTGGGAAATGAATATGACAAGGGTCTTTTCATTCAATGTATTTGCGGAATACTTAAATTCAGATGCAAGAATCACATCGGTAGGAATGCCTGCAAGAGACTCTATGAGATATTTTCCTGTCAGTGACGCATGATAAGAAGTACCGCATGCAACAAAACAGATTCTTTGAACATCCCCTACATCGTCAATGATTTTCTGGATATTGTCCCTTTGTGTCAATGTATTTCTAACAGCAATTGCCTGTTCGTTAATCTCCTTTATCATGAAGTGGTCATAGCCTTCTTTTTCGGCCATTTCAGGTGTCCAGTTAATGGTGTCTATTTCCTTGTTGACTACATTGTCAAATTCATCATGAACGACAACACCATTCCTGTCTAAAATGACTATCTCGCCTCTTTCAGGATATATTATGTCCCGGGCATATTTTAAAATTGCCGGAGAGTCTGAAGCCAAATAATATCCGTCTTCACCTATTCCAACTATCAGAGGGGAATCCTTACGTGTTGCAACAATTTTATCAGGCTCATTAATTGAGATTGCTGCAATCGCATAAGCCCCTTCAATAACATCAATTGTCTTTCTGACTGCATGTTCGAGGTCGAACTTTTCAGCCATGAACTTCTGAATCAAATGAGGAATTACTTCAGTATCGGTGTCTGACTTGAATACATGACCTTCAAGAATCAGTTTCTCCTTAATCTCAAGGTAATTTTCAATAATTCCGTTGTGAACCACTGCCACAGTGTTCTCCTCATCGACGTGAGGGTGTGAATTGAGCTTTGATGGGTCCCCATGTGTTGCCCATCTCACATGCGCTATTCCAAAGTTTCCAGGCATGTCTGTAAGATCCAATTTCTTATCCACTTCGGCTATTTTTCCCTTATCCTTTTTTATATGGATTTTATCTTCATAAAAGGTAGCCAAACCTATGGAATCATATCCCCGATATTCAAGCTTTGATATACAGTCAAAAAGAATAGGTGCTACATCCCTATCCTCCTTTAATATACATCCAACAATTCCGCACATCTAATCACCTTTGGTAATCATAAATTTCCTTATACATGTTTACAACATCCCCAATAATCAGTATTGCAGGAGTGTTGATCTTCTTGTCCGCAATATCTCCAAGAGTTCCAAACACCAAATTCTGATTTGGCAATGTTCCGCTTTCAACAGCACAGACTGGAGTGTCTGCCGGACGATATTTCATTATCTCTGAGGTATTCTCCTTAATGTTTCCGATACCCATCAGTATTATAAGAGTGTCTGCAGTATAGTCCCAGTGCACCTGACTTTCAGGTTTTGTTGGGTCTTCATGACCTGTTACGATAGTGACTGAAGTTGCCACTGCCCTGTGAGTTACTGGTAGTCCTAGTGAAGTTGGTGCCCCAATAGCTGAAGTTACACCTGGAATAACAACAAATTTGATATCATGTTCCATTAAAGCCAATATCTCTTCTCCACCACGACCAAAGACAAAAGGGTCACCTCCCTTAAGCCTTACAACATTCTCATGATTTTTAGCCTGTTCGATTATCAGCTCGTTTATTTCATCCTGAGTTTTGTAATGCTCACCTGCTTTCTTACCGACGTATATTCTTTCAGCAGTATCCGGAGCATGAGCCAATATTTCTTCATTAGCTAAATAATCATACAATACAACATCAGCTTTATTTAAAGCCTTCACGGCTTTAAGAGTTATTAAATCAGCATCTCCAGGTCCTGCACCAATTAAATAAACTACCATTTTATCACTATAAAAATCCTTTGAAGAAGTTTAAACCATCGTCTGAACCGAATAATTCTTCACATGCTCTTTCAGGGTGAGGCATCATTGCACATACAAGTCCTGATTCATCACATACACTTGTAATTGCTTCCATTGAACCATTTGGATTCTTGCCTTCAAATTGAAGGACGATTTGGTCCTGATCTTTTAACAGGTCAATGTCTTCTGTGTAGAATCTTCCTTCGGCATGAGCTATTGGAAGAGCAATTGTTTGATCTTTTTTGAATGCCTTTGTAAATGGGGTTCTTGAAGTTGCAACTTTTAAATCTACCCATTCACAGTTGAATTTAGGAGTTTCGTTAGTAATGAAAACACCCGGAACAAGTCCGATTTCACCTAAGATTTGTGCCCCATTACAAATTCCTAAAACCGGTTTTTCTTCCTTTACCAATTCCTTAATTCCATCAATTACTGGTGTAATGGATGCCATTGCACCAGCTCTCAAGTAATCACCATATGAAAATCCACCAGGAATGACAATACCATCATAATCTGTGAGTTTATCTTCACTCCACCAGACATATTCAGGTGTGAGACCTGCAAGCTCAACAGCTTTTGCTACATCACGGTCACAATTAGTTCCTGGAAATCTAATTACTCCAATTTTCATCTTATACACCTATTTACCGCAAGCCATGTTTTGTGGAATAACATTAATCTTATAATCATGGATTACAGGATTACAAAGCAATCTTTCACACATGTCAACGACATTTTCTCTGATTGCTTCCCTGTCTTCCCCTTCCATTTGGAATTTGATTGTTTCAACAGTTTTAACATTTTTAACTTCGTAACCTAATAAATCAAGTGATCTTTCAACTTGAGTAGCTTCAGGGTTCAACATACCGCTTTTCAATGAGATTTTAATTTCAATATCAAATAACATCTAAATCACCTTTTCATCATCTGGAATAACTCTATTATAAACTTCAATATAAGCCGCCATTACTTCATTGTCCTTTCCTTCACGGAACAGTTCCTTATCCAACATTTCCAGAGTTTCACTGTCCCATAATCTGCATCCGTCAGGAGATATTTCATCACCCAAAAGAATGTTTCCATCCTTATCCTTACCGAACTCGACCTTATAATCAACGAGGATGATTCCCGCATCCGCAAAGAATTTGGTCAAGACCTCATTGATTTTCAATGCCTTTTCAATCAGGATATCGACCTCTTCGTCTGTAGCGATGTCAAGTGCTCTTATAAGTGACCTGTTAAGCATAGGGTCATGATACTCATCATCCTTATAATCCATTTGAACCAAAGGAGGGTCCAATTTAGTGCCCTCTTCAATAGGATATTTGCGAACTAGACTACCTGTAGCAATATTTCTTACAATAACCTCAATCGGAATCATTTCAAGCTTTTTTGCAATCATGACATTAGGTTCAGGCAAGTCGACAAATTGAGTTGCAACACCATTTTCCTCTAAAACCTTGAATATTTTAGCTGAAATTACTGCATTGTAAGCTCCTTTATTGTCCATCACTTCTTTTCTTGCACCATCACCTGCAGTCATGTCATCCCTAAACTCGATTATGACCTCATCAGGATTATCAGTAGTGAAAACGCTTTTCACTTTTCCAGAATTAATCAACTCTTTTTTGTTCATGATATCAACAAGAATATTAAATTATTATATTATAATTTAAGTTCTTAATATTATATAAAAATAGTTAAAAATAGAGAAAAAATAGCAGTTATAATTTGTTGATTGGAATTCCAACACTTTCATTTTGCGGGAACTTCATGCCATTCAAAAGGCCTGTTGGAAGTTCGGACAGCACAATAACGGGAAATTCCTCGCCAGGCTTGATAAACAGATGATGTGTTACATCCTGACGTGTTGTAACTGCTATTTCATAAGTGTTTCCTTCTTTTGTGAGTTTTCCATCCAGAAAAACTTTGTTGAATGTTTGATTTAAAAGATACTCCGGCAAATCCTCATCAATATTGAAATGAATTAACAAATCCTTTAGAATCATCTTACTCATTCCATGCTTGGAAGTTTGCTTTGATCTGAATCATATGATGAACCTATCAGTTCACCAGTTTCTGTATCATATTGCCTGAATCCACCATCTTCGTAGGTGACCTCCTTATAAGAACCTTCACCATTTTGATAATTCTGCTTAACCTCTTCCTTTACAATATCTACGACATTGCCTGAATCAGAGGAAGAATCAGAACCAGATGATGAAACTGAACTTTCTGAAGAATGAATATTAAATACTTTATCAATTATGGTTTTAACTGTATCTGCATTGATGTCTTCAATGCCTGCTTCATGCATCACATGTACTGCCGCCACACCTCCGACGACCAATACAACGGCGATGATACCTAATATTAATAAAATAAAGCTTTTCATATTTTCACCTCACTAAGCTTTCAATAGATATTTAACCTAATCCATTTAAATACTTTTCTATTAATTTATATATTACTAAAATAAAATTATATGTATGAACATGAAAAATACTGTAATACTTCTTATATTTATACTATCAATATTAGGTCTGATAATGGGAGTCTACTACACAGAAGATGCAAATACCAATAGCTCTCAGGATAATGATCTTGATATTGTAAAAGAGGATTCAAACAGTATTAAAATCATAAACCTCACCGATAATGAAAATAATGTTTTAACCGGCTTTTTCAGATGACTTGTTTTAATAAAAAAAAGATAAAAGGTTAAATTTGAAATTTAACCCAAATTTAAACTCTTTCTTCAGTATTATCCCATTCAGGATTTTTCGCAGGCAAGATGGTAAATATCAAAGTGGAAACCAATAGCAGGAATGCTGAGGCAATTGTGAAGTTCAGCTGATCAAATGAACCGCTGTGAGCCACGTCAATCATTCCTCCAATCCAAATAATTGAAATGAATATTGGAAGAATATATTTGACAATCAGCAACCACCATTTTCCAAGAGTAATTGTTTTACTTTTTGAATTAAGGAAATCAATTAATTTTTCAGCCTTAAATATCCAAGCAAAGATAATGCATTCAACGATTACACCAAACAGCAATGCAATCTGGTTAATAAAAGTATCGACAAATCCAAGCAGGGACCCTCCAAATGCTGTTGCATAAATCATTGATATGCATGCGCCAACGGCAATCAATATTGTCATTGTCTTAGACCTTGAAAGTCCAAACTTGTTTTGAATTGAAAAGGACAAAGGTTCAACTGTAGACAGGATGCTTGTAAGGCCTGCAAGATAAACTGTCAAAAAGAACAGAGGTCCAAGAACATATGCCCATTGACCCAATACATTAAATACTGTAGGATAGACTACAAATACAAGTCCTGTTCCTTGAGTTACAAGCTCTGAAACTGCAGTTCCGGATTGCAATGACATATAACCTAAAATTGAAAATACACCCAATGCTGCGAAGTTTTCAAACAATGAATTGGCAAGGGCGATTGAAATTGTATTTGTGATTAAATCAGCATCATCCTTAGTGTAGCTGGCATAAGTAAATGCAATTGACATTCCCAAACTTAATGAAAACACAATCTGTCCAAATGCAGCCATCCAAATTTCAAAATGTCCTAAAAGTGACCAATCCGGATTGAACAGCTCGGCAAGGCCGATTGAAGCACCAGGCAAAGTCAATGAAAATATCACTATGATGACCATAATGATAAATAATGCAGGCACCAAGACTTTTGAAACCTTTCCAAGCCCTGCTTCAAGATCTCTGTGTGAAATAAACCAAATAATTACCCAGCCCACAATCATAGCCACTGCAATAACAGGAATGAAATTTAATAAACCAGTGTAAGATTCTGAAGATTGCAGAAGAGTGGTTGCAAAGAAAGCATCCGGATTTGCTCCCCAACCCTTAAAGAAACTCAATATTATATATATTCCATCCCAACCGAGAATGGCTGAGTAGTAAATCATAATCATAAAAACAGCAACCGGTAAAAACCAGCCTAAATACTCACATTTGGAGTTAATCTTTCTTGCAGCCTTTGCAAATGAAGATTTGAAATTATACCCTACACCATACTCCAAAATCAGGAATGGAATTCCCATTAAAAGAATAGCTACAATATAAGGGATGTAAAAGGCTCCCCCACCATTAGAATAGAGCACATAAGGATATCTCCAAATATTTCCAAGTCCAACGGCAGAACCTATCATTGCCAATATGAAAGATAGATTACTGCCCCATTCATTTTTATCTGCCATAATTTTCATTTCCATTTAATAATTTTAATATAATATATATTTGAAATCACTACTTAAAAATGTACCATATATTAGGTATCATCAAAATATTGAATTTTTAAGAATTTTAATTAGATAATAATTGTTCATTGACCCCCTAAAAATCATATAAATAAGTTGATATCCGTATTGTATAAATCAATTATTAAACATCTTTTAACAATCAAAGAAACATGAATAATTATTCAAAATACTTAAATATTACTTACGAGTTATTACTTTCATGAACAAAAAATATCTGATTGCAATTATTGCAATATTAATAATAATTTGTGCAGCAGCATTTGCACTGACAAATTCCAATAATTCAAGCAATGGATCAGTCAGCATTGATGCAAATGCTCTGGAAGACAGAGGAAACATTGTTGTTGACTCTGAAAGTTTGGATGAGCATGACGGATACTATCACAGTGATAGTGCAGACACAAATTCCATTTTAATCAAAAATGGTGGAAATCTGAAATTAACAAACTCAGCAGTTAATAAAACCGGAGATACTGCAACCAGCGGTGACGACACTGATTTCTATGGAGTCAACTCTGCCGTTTTAGTCAATACCAACGGCACATTGGATATTTCAAATGTGGAAATCAATACAGATTCCAAAGGATCAAACGGTATTTTCGTGACCAATGCAAATGCATCCTCTTCAAGCGGAGATAACCAACAACAAGGCCAAGGAGAAGGAGGCCAACCGCCTGAAGCAATGGGCAATGGCGGTGGAGATGGAGGCCAACCACCTGAAATGCCTGATGGAGATGGAGGAGAAGCTGGACAGGCTCCAGATGCACCTAATGGACAAGGCGGCGGAGAACAGCCTGGACAAAGCACTACTGAAGGAAGCACCGAAGCAAACATCAACAATGTTAAGATAACCACCCATTCAGACAAGTCAAGAGGTCTTGATGCAACCTACAATGGAGTAATCAATGCAGAAAACGTCATCATCAACACTGACGGGCAAAGCTGTGCAGCTCTTGCAACAGACCGTGGAGAAGGCCAGGTACATGTCAAAAACTCCGAAATCAATACAGGAGTCAGCAAAACCAGCGGCAGAGGATCACCATTAATCTATTCAACTGGAAACATTACCGCTGAAAATACCAAAGGTACATCCTACGTATCTCAAATCGCATGTATTGAAGGTAAAAACTCAATTGAATTGACAAATTGTGATATGACAGGATTTGCAGAAGGCAACAGACAGGATGGTGATAAATACGTGGATTTGGGAGGAATATTCATCTACCAAAGCATGAGTGGAGATGCTGATGTTGGTACATCCACATTTACCGCTAAAAATTCTAAATTAACAATAGCTGAAGACTCCTCAGTATCCAAAGAGGCCCCAATGTTCCACATTACCAATACTGCCTGTGTAATCAACCTGGAAAACGCAGAACTCAGTTTCAACAGTGGAGTATTTCTGGAATCCTCCAGTCAAAACCAATGGGGAAATGAAGGATCCAATGGAGGAACCTGTGAGTTAAACACTGAAAATGAGAATATTGCGGGTAATGTCCTCGTTGATTCAATCAGTTCATTAAACTGGAACATGAAAAATACCCAATTTAAAGGAGCAATCAATTCAACCGGAAATACAACCGTTAGTGTAGGTGAAGGTTCTACCTGGACTTTAACTGGTGACAGTACCGTTTCATCATTGGAATTGAATGGAAACATTGAATATGGCGAATACACTTTAACTGTTGACGGCAAAACATACAACAGTTCAAATCAATTTAAATAGGAAAGATGATTCTTTCCTATATTTTTTAATTTTCAGCAATTGAAACCAGCATCATATGCCTTTTTCAATTGGTCTTTTTGAGATTTCACATTGCCTAAGACTTCAAATACTTCTTTTTCTGTCGGATTTTTAGAAAAACCAATGAAGTTTCTAATTCCGGCCAATGCATCTCCGCAGCCGCTGCCCGCAGCAAGTATTATGTAATAATCCTTGTTTTCAAGATCCCTGAATATCGGATAGCACCTGTCAAAAAACATCTTCAATGTTCCGCACATACCGTAATAGTATACGGGTGTTGCATACAGTATTACATCGGCTCCCATCATTTTATCAAGAATTTCAGAGATTTGGTCTTCCTGGAAACACTTCATTTCAGGAGTCTTGCATTTGTAGCAAGCCTTGCAGGAAGAAAATTCAATATCATCCAGAAAATACTTTACCACATCATTTCCGGCTTCTAATGCTCCCCTTACAAACTCATCACATATAGTATCGGAATTTCCACCTTTCCTTGGGGATGAGCTTATTACAACTACCTTCTTACTCATCTTCAATCCATCCCTTAGCTTTTGAAACGTCCCCCATGAATCTCATTCCTTTTGCGAAATTGAGTTCTGGATAGGTGTTTGCCAAATCGCTAACACATTTATCGATTCCAGAACCTCCGGAGGTACAGAATGCCTTGATTGTCTTTCCGCTTAAATCAACGCTTTCAATGAAAGTGTTGATTATTGTAGGAGCGGTATACCACCATACAGGAAAGCCGATTGCAACTATATCATATCCGCTTACGTCACATGAGCCGGCAATCGGAGGCCTGAATTCCTTATCGTTCATTTCTATTGTTGATCTGGAGTTCCTGTCTGTCCAGTCCAAGTCTTCAGGAGTGTAGATTTCTTCAGGAACTATTTCAAATATATCATAACCGTTTTCATTTGCTATCTTTTCAGCTATGCCTTTGGTTACTCCGCTAGCTGAAAAATAAGCGACAAGTACATTGCTCATATTATCACCTATTTAAAAATAGGTTTTCATATTATATAATGTTAACATTCGCAACAATTAATCAAATCCAAAGTAAATTTTCAAGAAAAAAGTCAATTTTTAGATTAATATTAACAATGAAAAATCATATTAAAAAGTTGAAACATAATATATTACATTATTAAATTAATGAAGGTAATGAAAAATGTCAAAACCTGTTGTTGCAATAACAAGACCAAAAGACAGGGCCAAGAAAGCCTGCGAAATTGTTAGAGAATTAGGTGGCGAGCCGATATTGGCACCAACCCTTGATTTGAAACCGGTCAACACACAATCCCTAAAGGATTTGGTTGCAAAAAAGGAGGAGCTTGATTGGATCATATTCACATCCCCTACAACAATAGTTTCACTGAAACAGTTTCATCCGGACTTTCTGAAAAGCCTGGACTGCAGGCTGGCAGTCATTGGAAACAAAACCGGAAAATTGGCTGAAAAAGAGGGCTTAAGAGTTGACCTTATGCCTGAAGAGTTTACAGCCGAAGGCCTTATCGAAGAGTTCAAAAGACAAGGCATCACCGGCAAAACAATTGGAATTCCAAGAACAGCTTCTGCAAGGCCAATTTTACCTGAAGAGCTGGAAAAACTTGGAAATAAAGTGATTTTAGCCGAAGCATACAAATCACTCTTTCCGATGGATGAAAATGCGGTCAAAGAACTCATTGAAAAAATTGAAAACAGGGAAATTGATGCAATTACATTTACAAGCCCGCTGACTGTTGAAAACTTCTTTGAAATAGTGGATGACAAGCAAAAGATTGCAGGACTGCTGTCCGATAACCTGTTGACAGTTTGCATCGGCCCAATTACCGCAAAGGTTTTGGACAAATATGACATTACCTACATTTACCCAGACACTTACACAGTTCCAGACATGATGGAGCTATTATTTGAAGAATTAGACAGGTGATAAAATGATAACTATCTGGCCACAATATTTGGATAAAAACTTGACCCTGAAGGAAGGGCGCAAAATCGCTAAGGAATATGCCGTAGCGGATCCTAGCCTTTCAGACATTGAAAGGGCTGTAAAAAGACTTGGATTACAACACAGTGTTCAAAAAGAAGTTTCATACCCTGGAAAATGGTATGAAAAATCAGGACGAATACTTGTTGAATGGGAAGGAACAAAATTGGAACTTCTACGTGAAGTCAGCTTAGAAATTAAAAACATGAGAAACTGATTATTATGCAAATACCACAACTAATGTCTGAACAGTATCATGAGGCAAAAAAGATTATTGAATCATCAACCAGCATCAAAATCTATTCACACATCGACTGTGACGGAATCTGTTCAGGCGCAATACTATCAACCATACTAGACAGAGAGAATAAAGAACATGAAATTGAATTCGTAAACCTTGATGTTTTGGACAATCTTGATTTGGACCACGAACTCACAATATTTTCAGATTTGGGTTCCGGCCAGCTGATTGATACCAAAGCAAAGGAAGGTCAAAAGATCATAATTCTAGACCACCACCCACCTTTAAGGGATCTCGACTATAGAATCGGCAAGGACTATACCTATCTGGAAATCAATCCTCACCACCACGGCATCGACGGCTCATACTATGTTTGCGGCGGAGGACTGTGCTATTTCCTTTCAAAGGAATTCGGATATACTGATTTGAGCTGGATTGGAGTTCTATCTGCCATTGGAGATATGCAAAATACAAAAAGCGGACACTTTGAAGGACTGAATGAAATCATCCAGCAGGACGCAATCGATGGAGGATACCTTGAAGTTATCAAAAACGACATCAACATTTACGGAAGAAATACCCGTCCGTTATTTGTGGCACTTTCCTATTTCAACGATGTCAAGCTTCCGATTACAAACAATACTTCCGAGACTATGGCTATTCTGGAAGAGCTTGGAATTGATGAAAAACATCACAGAAAAACCTTGAATGAACTTACAATGGAAGAGAAAGGCAAACTTTACCAACGCCTTTCCGGAATGATATCACAGGTGGTTCCGGGAAGATATGTCAAATATATTCCCCAACTGATTATTGGAGATTCATATACCTTCATCAAGGAAGATGAACACAGCTTTTTAAGGGACGGATCCGAGTTTTCAACAGCCATGAACGCCTGTGGAAGAAATCATGAAGAAAAAGTAGCCATGGAAGTTCTTAAAGGTGACAGATGTTCAGCATTGGATGAACTGGAAAGCATCAGCAGAGACCACCGACGCAACTTGGCACAATCAATAGAAAAAGTTAGTGATGGTGAACAATCAAATATAATTGAGTTGGAAAACTTACAATATTTTGATGGAACCGGCATTAAACCTGAAATCGTTGGTACTATCACCGGAATGATACTAGGATACTGCAATTGGAAAAAACCTGTTATAGGATATACCCAAACCGATGATGAAGGACTTAAAATCTCATTAAGATGTTCCAGACTCCTATCCTATGATGGAATCCATTTTGGGAACATGATTCGTAAGGTTTCAGCCGAAATTGGTGGAACCGGTGGCGGACACTCAATGGCATGCGGAGCTTATATACCTATTGACAAAAAAGAAGAATTTTTTGAACGATTCAATAATGAACTTGAAGGCCAACTAACAAATTAGTATATATACTAGTAAAGATAAAAATACTAATTAATCAATTACAATTGAGGAATGAAAAATGAAGGCTTTTAAAAAAAGAGGTGCGTTAACACATTTCCAAATTTTAAGTGAAATATCAAAACAAGACCCTCACCTCAAACAAAAAGATTTGGCTGAAAAATTAGACATTACAATTCAGGCTGTTTCTGAAAATATTAAAACATTAATCGAATTAGGATATATAACTTCCAAGGATGGAAGATCACCATACAAAATCACTCAAAGTGGTATTGATAAGGTTAAAAAGGATGCAATAAGCTTAAGAAAATATAGTGACTCTGTTTTAGAAACTATGAACCATTATAAAACAATATGGCCAGCTATCGCAAAAGAAGATTTGGAAAAAGACGATATTGTTGGTTTATATATGGAAGACGGAGTTCTGTATGCTCATAAAAAAGAAGAAAACGCAACAGGTGTCGTTCTCGAATCCGCTGAAGCTGACATGGATGTGGCACTGACCAATCTCACAGGAATAATCGACATGAATGTGGGCGAAGTTACCGTAATAAATGTTCCGACAATCAAAGACGGAGGATCCAAAGCAAGCGATTTGGATTTGATTAAAAACGTCTATGAAAAAGGAACAAACAGCGGCGAAGAAATAGACAAGATTGCCGTTGCCGGTACTGTTTCAAGAGCCATCGTTAAAAAGCTCGGCTTAAGCATTGATATAGAATATGCGGCTCCTCAAGCAACTGCAAATGCTGCCCGTAAAGGATTGAACGTTCTTGCAATCTGCGTGGGAGACATGAGCAAAGCATTTACACGCGAGCTTGAAAACGAAAAAATAAAATACAACATTATCGATGGTGGAAAATAATTATTTTTCCATTAACATCTTTAATAATGCAGATGCCAATTCCAGATTATTGCATTCAGCATTATTAATCATTTTTTTATAGTTATCCAAATTATCATCACTAATTAATGATTTAGCATCATTCAAGAGCTTTTTAATTTTGATGCTTTCTATTTCCTCAAGCGTGGGAAACTCCTTTTCAATGATTTTAACATTGTTTGCCTTTCTGATATTGTTGAATCTTGCAATTTCATCCTTTGAAACCAATGTGAATGCAAATCCCTTTTTGCCGGCTCTTGCCGTTCTTCCGATTCTGTGAATATAATCCTCTATGTTTTGGGGAACATCATAATTGATAATAACATCAACATTGTCAATGTCCAAACCACGGGCGGCCACATCGGTTGCAACCAGTATGTTTATGTTTCCGTTTCTGAACTTATTCATTACCTTATCCCTTGCCTGCTGAGTCATGTCCCCATGAATACTGTCAACCTTGAAATCATCTTTCAAGTGCTTTCTAACAAAATTAACGCTTTTTTTGGTATTGCAGAATACAAGTGCCAATTTCACATCATAAGCCTCAAGCAACCGGGCCAATCCATTGAACTTATCTTTTATATCACATTTAAAAGCGTATTGGGTTATTTTTGGAATGTTCTGTCTTTTATCAGAAATTCTTATAGATTTTGGATTTTTCTGATATTTTTGCGCAATATTTTGAATCTCCTTAGGAATTGTAGCTGAAAAAAGTAGAGTCTGCCTTTGATGAGGAGTTTTAGCCAAAATCGTTTCGATATCTTCCCTGAAACCCATTTCCAACATTTCGTCAGCTTCATCCAAAACAACGCTTTCAATGCCTATCAGCTCAAGGTTTCCCCGTTCTATATGGTCAATTACACGTCCGGGAGTTCCAACAACAACATGAACACCCTTTTTAAGCACTCTTGTCTGCTTGCCGATAGGTTGACCTCCATAAACTGCAAGAACCTTCAATTTTTTAATTTTGGATCCGGTCTTTTCAATCTCTGAAGCAACCTGCATACATAGCTCTCTAGTCGGACATAGGACAATGGCCTGAGGAGACCTGTCGGGAATGAAGATTTTCTCAAGAATCGGCACTGCGAATGCAAGTGTCTTTCCGGAGCCAGTTTGTGCCTGGCCAATCAAGTCATTTCCTTTCAAGGCTTCAGGTATAGCGGACTCCTGAATCGGAGTTAACTTTTTAAACCCCATTTCATCAATAGCCCTTTTGATATCATCAGATATGTTCAATTCATCGAAATTCATTATTTTAATATATAAAAAACAAGTTATTTAACCATTTAGATTAACCGGGACTGCACTGATTTGGAAGGGAACTCATGCAAATACTCAAAGATTTCACCAAATTCATTTAAAATTCCATGTTCTCGAGTTCTCCTTTTAAAGATTCCCATCAGTTTTGCATTGTTTGGAGACGGAATTTCATAATTATCACCGAATTTTCTGATGTATGTTTCCTTCAATCCGGGAAAATGCTTATCCAAATTTTCGTAAAAATATTCCCTGTTGCCCTTTCTTAATGTAAGCCCCATCTGAAAGCACAATATCCCATGAACATTGGCATCAATGCAATAATCCAGAATCGAATTGATATTGTCTTCAGTATCATTAATGTATGGTAAAATAGGGCATAGCCATACAATTGTAGGAATTCCCTCCTCATTTAATGTTTCAAGCACTTCAACCCTCCTGGATGTAGGGCAGACATTGGGCTCGATTATTCTGCAAAGGTCATCGTCTGCAGTAGTCAGGGTCATCTGGACCACTACCCTTGACTTTTCATTGATTTTCTTAAGCAGGTCCAAATCCCTTAAAATCAAATCGGACTTTGTGATGCATGTAAATCCGAATCCATACCTGTAAATCAATTTCAATGACTTTCTGACATATTCCAATCTAGCTTCAAGTGGAATGTAAGGGTCTGTCATAGCCCCCGTACCAATCATTGATGGCTGTCTCTTAAGGAGTTCCTTTTTGAGCAATTCAAGAGAATTCTCCTTTACTTCAATATCTTCGAATTTGTGGTCCATGCCATAGATTTCACTTCTTGAATCACAATATATGCAGCCATGAATACAACCACGGTACAGATTCATACCATTGTTCTTAGACAGGATACTTTTTGAGGATACGTAATGCATGAGTTATAACTTTAACTTTTAAAGTTAATTAATTTATACCATCGCAAACAAAAAGAGAAACATGCAACAAAAAAACATTATCGAATATGATAAAACATATGAATTTAAAGACCATCCTTCAATAAAGGGACTTAAAATAATCGAAGGAAAAAACAATTTCCCAATAAGTTGGCTAAACCAACAGGGATATTGCGAATACCAGCTATATCTCGAGAACGTAAAGGGCATAGAAACACAACCTACAAAAGCGATGACCCAAGGAAGCAAGATTCACCATGAGCTTGAGGATATTTTCAAACAGGACTCAACCCCAGCAAAATTCGAAGAAGCTGTTGAAGCATAAAAAGCTGAAGCATCAATGTCAAGGGAAGTGTTTGTAGTGGCACCAGATTACGGCATCAGAGGATATATTGATGAAATATGGATGAAACCCGATGAAATAGTGATAATTGACGATAAGCCTGGAAGAACACCTTACGAATCAACAATGAACCAGGTAAGGGCATACTGTCTTGCATTCAAAGACATGACTGGTGACGATAGAAAAATTAAAGCTGCCCTTAGAGAAAGAGGTACAGAAAATCTCTTTTGGATTGAAGTTTTCACCCCTGACATTGAAAAGCAAATCCTATTCACAATTGATAGAATGCAGGGATTGTTTGACGGGACAAAACCGTTTAAAGCAACTAAAAATCCGAAAAAATGCAGATCATGCAGATTTAAAAATGAGTGCGAGCAGGCAAAATGAACAAAAAAACGATTTCAATAATCCTATTAGCCATATTCATAATAACATCTGCCCTGACATTAGCTAATGTGTTTTTGAATGATGCAGACACAGACATCAATCAAACAGGAACATTATCTATTGGAAACAAGACAGTCCATTATGAAAAAGCGGGAAAATGCCTTGATGTGATTGACGCAAACACCATCCAGGTTTACGGTGTTGGCAGAGTCCAATTAACTCAGGTTGACGTGAATAAAGAAGGACCTTCATTTAACCAGGCCAAAGACTTCGTCATCGAAAAATGTCTTGGAAAAACAGTGTATCTTGATATCGACGACGAACAGCCAAAGGACAAGTACGACCGCACATTGGCCATAGTGTACACTAATGACACAAACATTAACAGGGAACTGTTGAACAGCAACCTGGCCAAAATATCATACTTCGAGCCAAGCGAATTTGAAAAAGGGTTAAACTAGTTAAACAACCCTATTCAATCCCAAATAGATTTTATTTTTCTTGTATACCTTATCTAAAATCTCATTCCACTCTTCAATACTAATTCGACCCTTATTAGGTATCAAATTATCCAGTGAAGCTTCGGTCACATTTAAAATATCAGAAAGAACATAAGATAAAGTTCTGCCAGTCAAAGACAGGTCATAAGGATCGTAACCCGTAACCGCCAGTACCCAAACATTATCCTTTGAGGAACTGTTATACTCCTTTCTAAGTGAATCATACCAGCTTGATATTCTGGTGCCCTCATTGCCTATTCCATCACCAATTGAAATATAATAATCCTCACCGGAAAAATCAATAGAATCAACAGCCATTTGGATTTTATCTTTAAGTTCCGGAGAATCTAAATCAAGTTCAAATTCATTATTAGTAATTGTATCAGCCAAATAGTTTTCAAGCTCTTTGATATTTTTGAAATAGCCTAACGGCTCTAGCCTATCAGGATCCCTATCGCATAAGTCATAAATTAAATCCTCATCAACATCAACTATTTCATAACCTTCAAGCTTATGGGATTTGTATTCCTTAAAATCTATGCAGTAGTTCTCCAAATCTTCCTTATTTAAATACCAAAGCACCTGAACCTTCTTTATCATAAGTATATCCATCAATTAAGAATAGTCATTAACAACAATAGTTCTAGTAATGTTATTCAAAATCCTATCAGTCTTCAAAAATTTGCCTATAATCCAATCAAAAATTATAGGAACCCAAAAGATTTTGGTGAGATTACGTACAAGAGCCTGTAGCCAGGAAATTCTGGCACCATTCTTTGAACGGACTTCCAATTTCATTATTGCCTTACCTACACTTGCACCGAGGATTTTTTCACATAACACAAAGTATAAAAATCCAAAAATCGCAACTAAGAAAGGTAAAAACTGATAAGCATTATAAACATTTTTTGGACCGAATAATCCAAATAAGAAAAATGATATAATCCACATTACTGCTGAAACTACCAAGAAATCAAGCACATATGCAACAACTCTTCTTGTAAATACTGTAGCCATTTAATCACCTCAGCAAACTCTAGGAACCGGATCTGCTATTGGCGCTTCAAGGATTCTTTCACCACCTATCGGAGTGTTGACAACAACATAATCCCCTTCAACAACTTCGCCAATAATTGCTGCATTTTCACCATATTTTTCGCCTTTAATAGCTTCAAGGATTTCTTCGGCCTTATCGGCTTTAACTCCCATAACAACCTTTCCCTCATTAGCTACTTCAAACGGATCAATGCCTAACATTTCAGAAACTGCATGAACTTCCTCTTTAATAGGTATCGCTTCTTGTTCAAGCACGACCCCAACTCCTGCTTTTGAAGCCATCTCATTGATGGCATTTGCAAAACCGCCACGAGTCGGATCCTTCATTGCAGTTACTCCTCCAATTTCTAAAGCCTTTTTAATTATATTCCACATAGGAGCCACATCTGATTTCAAATCAGTGTCAAAACCAAATCCTTCCCTGAATGACATCAGACTCATTCCATGATCGCCTAAACTGCCAGTCACAATGATTTTATCTCCAACTTCAAGGCCTGAATCACGGACAACTTCACCTTTTTTGGCTATTCCAATACCTGTTGTGACCATGACAATGCCGTCAAGCTTATCCTGAGGCATAACCTTGGTGTCCCCAGTTATGACCGCAACATCAACCTCTTCACAAGCCTCATTTAAAGATTTCATGATTTTATCCAAATCTTCAATTGGAAAGCCCTCTTGCATGATGATTGCATTAGAAATAGCTAATGGACGAGCACCCATTACGGAAACATCGTTGATTGTTCCCGCTGCTGAAATTCTACCTATGT
Source organism: Methanobrevibacter sp. (assembly GCF_045130115.1). Lineage (GTDB taxonomy): Archaea > Methanobacteriota > Methanobacteria > Methanobacteriales > Methanobacteriaceae > Methanocatella. Next base: position 713 of record NZ_JBGUPC010000019.1, on the reverse strand, counting down.
CCCCACCTGGGAAAAACAACGGATCGATAGTGTGACCGTCAGTTGTCATGACAATTTCATAATCCCCTAAAGGAATTGATGCGCCATCATCTAATTCTTCTAAGCTAATACCACCATTTACACTTTTTTTAGTGATATTATCCAAAACAGTGCTAGCAATCAAATTAGCCATAACTTCTCCGCCAGCACCATGATTCATATTGATTTTATCTTCTGACATTTTATCTCCTAATTAAAAAATATAACTAACGTATATATCATTTATAAAAACAAGTATATAAAATTATGAAAAAATTGTAAAAAAAAGAGAATTTAAAGATGGATATCTTTAAATTAAAATTCCGTTAATAACACCGTCTTGACCAGGTCTGGATGTTACTTTAGCATTACCTTCAGGGGTTTCTACAATAGCACCTTTGGTAATGATGTTCCTTCTAACATAGTTAGGGTTTGCGGTGTTTTCGATTACACCAAGAATGTCTACAACTTTGGTGTTACCGTTAGCGTCAGTAACGTTGATTTTGTTACCGGTAGCTAATCTGAGTTTTTCGTTTCCGCCACGGGTTCTAATTTTTCTTAATTTTTTTTCGTCTAATCTAGTTTCTGCAGGATCTCTTCCTAATTCAGATTTCCTTTTTCCACGGTTTGCAACATTTCTTGCACCGGATGGACTTCTAGTTGATTTTCCTTGAGAAATTGCCATTATTTCACCT
>NZ_JBGUPC010000018.1:0-16616 GCF_045130115.1 Methanobrevibacter sp. | reverse complement strand
CGCAACTGGAAATGTCAAAAATGCGGAAAAACACTTGATAGGGACACAAACGCAGCAATTAATATTCTAAACCGCTGGTTCAACGGGGATGGCCTGAAAAAATACTTAAATTAACCATTATTAAGTGAAAAAAAATTCAGGAATCCCCATCCTCTATAGGATGGGGTGGTTCAACTGCCGGTATATATCATCACCCATCTGTTCTGGAGTCTTGAGATTTCCCAACGGCTTTCCGCATTTCTCGCAGCATTCATGGTCATATGGATAAATCAAATCGCAATCCTTACAAAACTTTGCAGAATTCGGATTCAAAAGGATTATCATCAGTGCATCCTTCAGGTTCCTGTCGTGCCTGTTGACTATCCTGCAGCAAAGCTAAATCACCCAATCTCTGCTGAAGGGATTTTCGACAATCCTTGACCTTTGGCTCCTGTTCATTTTAATATAGATGCGAAATGCATTGTGGAGAGCCATGAATGCATCATCGTCATGATGAAGCTTGGAAAAATCAAAGGAATAGCCATAATAATATCTGAATTCATCAGTCAAGCCCTTCTTAGAGCCGCCATTCCTGTCCTTGAGATAACCCATATATTCCGTATCGGGAACTCCTATGTCATTTCCGTCTCCAACCGGGTCTCCAACCTGCCATTCTCTCATATTTTCACCATTCAGCTGTAGAATTCACCATATCTACATTAATCATCTCTCAAAAATACAATTAAAATCATCTTACATCATCAGATATCCACATAATAAGTATCTCCGTCAATGTCAACAGTTCCATGAATGTTTCCGTCACTGTCCATATGGGAGTTTATCTCATAGTCGCCATAATCGGTGTGTCCTGTTTGACGGGCATCCACGCTTCCGTCATCATTGACTTTCCCTTCCAAATCGGCAGAACCGTGTTCATCCTCATAATGTGATTGGGTGTCATAGTCATCTGATGAATAATATGGGCTTTCACTGCTTCCTGAACTGCCTTCCGAACTGCTGATGGAAGATGGGTCGCTTATGTAATAATCATCCAAATCATCGAAATCATCATCTGCGGTTCCGGTGTGCTTTGGCATTAAAGCTCCAACGGCACCTCCGATGACCAGAAGAGCAATTATTGCAATTGCAACTATTGCAGCGATTTTTTTGGGAGTCGGGAAGCTCTTGATATCCTCAATCAGATTCGGATTTTCCACACCATTTGCAATCCGAACCTCATTATATGTTTCATACAGTCCATATGCCCATAACGCCAATCCGACAAAAGCGCATATCGGCACTGTCCTGCCAATGATTATAAAGATTATTCCTACAATAAAAAGTGCGATTCCCTTTTTCCGATTTCCTGCATAAGATATGCCAAGCCCGACCAGGAAAAATGAAATGATTAATGCAAGAAGCATATTCTTCTCGTTTCCTGCATTAGCCGCCTGCTCTAATGCAGCATTTGAATTAACCTTAGTTCCGCAATTTACACAAAAATTTGTTCCTTCAGGAATTTCTGAACCGCATTTTTCGCAAAGCATGAATTATTATATGAATTATAATGTATATATAAGTGGTGAAAAATGTCTCTTTCAAAAACTTTAAATATTATGCCAAACATTGTATTCCTATGACCATCATAAGAAATATTGACCAAAAATGTCCTGTTTGTGGAAAACTATCTTCACAACCAGTGTTATCAAGTACAAACGCAATGGATTATCCTGACCTTGACTTGAGGCCTGCTGAAATGCAAAGGTCCACCATGTCCATATGGGTTTTGGAATGTCCTCACTGCGGATATGTTTCAGGAAATTTTAAAAATGAAACTCAAATCACCGAAGACTTTCTGAAAAGCGATTCATACCAGACTTGCGACGGCATAGAATTCATTGGAAAACTTTCAAAAAGATTCTATAGGGCATACCTGATAGCAAAGGAATCAGAAGACAGTGTGAAATGCTTCTTCAATCTGATTCACTGTGCATGGGATTGCGATGACAAAAATGATCCTAATGCAACAAGAATCAGAAAGCTCGCAATTGAACAGTTCGATAATCTGGATTATGATGAGAGTGAAAGGAAGAATTATCTGGCCATTAAGGCTGACCTGCTTAGAAGAAGCGGTGAATTTGACCGACTGGTCAAGGAGTTTTCAGACATTAGAATCGGCGAGGAAATATATGATGACATCATCCAATTTCAAATCCAGAAGGCGTTAAAAAAAGACACCGAATGCTATACTGTCGGGGATGTTAAAAAATCAACAATGATTAAATAAAAAAAGTGATGCATAAAGGAAGCGCATTTCCCTTATCGCATCTATTATTACAGTTATGCACCTCTGCAGAAGTCCATTTTAAATGTGAAAACCCAATATTTGCCTTTAATCGCTACAGTGGAAACAGCTTTAGTGTAAGGCTTCCAATTGTATTTCATTATCTCCTGCAATCTTTTTAAAGTTGCCTCTTCAAATGCTGGCATTCGTTTATTGAAGGCTTTTTTGAATTTAGTTGCAAGTTTTTTATATTTCTTTTTATAGTCTTTGTATTTGAACTTCAATTTCTTGACAGCCTTTTTATATTTATTTGCATGAGTTTTCTTGTAGTTTGATTTAGCCTTTTTAATCTTCTTTTTATATTTGTCAAGTTTCTTTTCCATTGGAACCAGTTTAGCAAATTTCTTGGAAACTTTGATTTTGCCTACGACAAAAGTCTTATATTCCAATCCTTTGTCTAATCCGTCATCGGATGTAACGTTTGATGCCAATTGGTTTTCATCAGTGGCCACAGACAATTCATCATTATCTTCAAGGGCAATAACCTCATCGCCGGCTTCATCATTGCCGTTTTCAACGCCTGCCACATCTGCCTCGTCAACAGAAATCTCATCTGCCTGTTCAGCTGCCGCTGCCTCATCGCTGGAGTTGCTATCCACTGCACCGGCAACGCCGATTCCAATCAGGAAGACAATCGTAGCTATTAGAATTTTAAATATTGTTTTATTCACTTTTATCCCTCATTTATATTTATTAAAAGTATATTATAGAAATTTATTGATAATATGTTAAATAATTTTTTATTTTATGAAAAAAATTATTAACATTTAATATTTTTGCACAACAGGATTATTCAAAAAAAGGGCAATGAATTTACAATATACACTGAACATAATTTTTCAATGCAAAAAATTCACCGAATCTCCATTTTTTCGAAATAAAATAATGCAAAAAATACATATAATTATATAATTTTAAAAATATAGTATCAGTCATAGGAACTTTTTCTTATAACAAAAAAGAGGTGAAATGATGAAATTTTGTCCAAATTGTGGAGCCCGAAACAAGGATGAAGCGAAGTTTTGTGTCGATTGTGGATATGACCTGCCCGATATATCCGCATCACAGCCAGAAGCAAATGCGCAAACCCATCAAGCATCAGGCCAAAAAAACAAATGGATAGCGCCGATATTGAATTTCATTGGTGGAATGATCCTGTATGGTCTTTGCGGAATAGGGCATGCAATATATCTTCGCCTGTTCAATAGGGCAGCTATTTTCTGTGCAATAGGATTTCTGCTTTCAGCCATCTTCACATTGATTTCCATTTTCTATGATACCCTTGCACTCAGCGTACTCACTACAGTCATAGGAATAGGAATTACGATCTATGCTGCATATGACGGATACAAATGCAGCCAGGCAATAAACGAAGGCAGCGAACTTCCTGCAATTTTTGGAGGATTCAGACCGGAATCGATCTCAAAAGGAAAGGCAGCGGGAATAGCTGTAGTCGCCTTGGTGGTGCTGATAATATCTTTTGTTGCATTCGCATCAACAGCACCAATAGATGATGTTTCCTCAACCGGCTTTGCCGATGACGTAATAATCGAGGACATTTCCAGTCAAAACAGCAATGAAGGCGTGCAAATCAAAATCACCTACCCAGGCGAATGGATGGCATCAGTTGGAGATGAAAGCACAGGCACAACCTACACAGGAACCGGCGATGAGGTCATTCAAATCTACGAACCTGGATATGACGTGATTGCAGCTGCCGTGCAGAAACAGGATGGAAGTTCAGACAAGCTGAAAGTTCAACTCATAATTGACGGCAAGGTTCAAGATTCAGAAAGCACAAGCAAAGAATATGGCGTTGTTACCGTCAGCGCATTACTTTAGAAGTTTGATTTTCCAATCAAACTTTTTTTCTATTTTTAAAAAACAAGAATTATTGTAGGAAATTATCCTACAACATAAATTAAAAAAAAATACTATTCGACCATTACCCACTCGTTATTTCCCAAGTGCTCATATCTGTTGCCGTCAGGAGCGTCATGAATTTCACCGGTGTAGATTACTCTGCCTTCTTGTGCACTGTAAAATGCGCCGGTATCTTCATAGCTTTCCTCTTCCTCAACAACCTCTTCTTCTATTGTTATTTTAATGGTCTTGTTGCATGGATTATATTTGTCGTCGCCTGTGAAGTTGCATATGACCTCATATTCACCTGCACCCTTATCAAGCTTCAACTTTGCAACACCCTTGTCGTTGGTGGTCACTGAATAATTATATGATTCGTTGTTCTCATCTTTAAGGGTTACATTGACGGTCTTGTTTGAAATTGTAGTGTTGTTTGCATCCATCAGCTTGATTTTAATTTTATCTCCCTCATGGATTGGGGAACTGGCCTTGATCTTGAGTTTGGTATCGGTTTTACTGGTGTCGGATACTCCCATGACCATGCCGACTGATATGATTGCAATTACCACAATCAATCCGCCAAAAACTAATCTGCTTTTGTCCATAATAATACCTCCTATAAATATCTTTTAAGGATATTATGTTTAAGCAGTATATATAACTTGTTACTGAAATATTGATTTGTTCAGAAAAAAAAGCAGAATTATTTTTTAAACCTTCTCATGTCGAGCTTCCAATTCTTATAGGCAAGGTCCTTATCGGTCTCCTTCCATTCCAGACCATTTTTTAAAACCTTCTTTTTTAGAACCTGCAGACTTGTGGCCTTCAAATCAGACCCTCTGTAATACCAGTAATCATCCTTAAGGTACACATTCAAAAAGCCGGTGACATTGTTCTTGTCGATTTCTCTGGATCTGCTTGCCAAATCATCATCAAGAATGTTCCATTTAAGGCCGTAAAGATTAACCAGCAGCTCCAATTCCTTCAATGTTGCCGCCTTAAGAGACCTGTCGCCAAACTGGTATTCCCAGCTCATATCATCCAGAAGATACACATTCATGAATCCTGAAAATTTCATCGAAACTACCCCATATTGTCCAAATGACCTACAATCTCTTCGCCAACGCCTGTCAGCTTATACAATCTTCCGCGCTTGGCATCCTCATTAATGCAAACCGCAACCCCACAATCCTTCAACTGATGAAGGGTTTTGGATATGTGATTTAACTTGATGCCGGCATCCTTAGCAATATTAGCTGGAGTTTTTACCTCGCCGTCGAGAGCCTTTACAGCCCTGACCCTATATGTGGAAATGTTAACATATGCAAATACCTTCAATGTTTCATCATCCATAATATCGCCTTAAGCCACTTTAAAAAAAAAGAATTCGAAAAACAGTATTAATATTGCCCAGCCATCATGTAAAACCAGGCAATAATCCATTTAATACTGATAACATAAGTGTTTTTTGTAAGATTTAGAAAAACATACGATGTTTTTCCTATTTAATAATATTATTTTAATATTATTTAAATTTGTGGATTTACAAAAAATATTAACCATCTTTTTTAATCATAACACCCAATATAATAATATGAATGACTTAGCAATGAAATTGAATGAATTGATTGATATTTTTGGCTTTGGATGCGAATTCACACCTGAAGAAATAGCAAATCATTTTGAAAATCCTTCTGAAGTGGTTGAATCCCTAAAAAAACATGAACTGATAGAGAAAAATCAGGTCTCAGGCAGATATTACCTCACCGACATCTTCACATGCAACAGCTTCCTGTCCCAATATCTGAAGGAAGACGAAAATAAGGGTGACGATTCTAAATCCGTAAAGAAATATTCCCTCACCATTGAAAAGAAGAATCTGTGTGATTTCATGGCCAAATTCAGGGGCCTTGAGGAGAACATCATTAAGATTGAAATGGAATCAGGAGACGGCACATTTGATATTGACATTGAAATCGGGGATGTTGACGAAACATTTGAACTGCCAATATAATCAAAATAACGTTTAATTAAAAGTATATACAATGTATTTTTTATTGAAATAATGGACAGCATATTTAAAATAATGAAATTATCATTGAAGAAAACAACAATTGAAAGGTCTAATCTATAAGAGTCGACAATTTTTGATAAAAGTCATCTTTTCTGAAGTGATTTTTCCTCAGATAATCTGCAATTCTTGATGAGTCATCATGATAACCGAGATTATTTAAAATCAAAGCCTGCTGAAGCATCTGGCGCTTTGAAATTTTAAGGCATCTTCTGAATTCAGAATCGATATCCAAATCCAACTCATATTGGCAAAGCCCCATGCCAAAAACGGCATAGTCATTGCCGTCAACTTCCCGAGACCTTTGAAAACACTTTAACGCCTCACCGTAATCTTCCAACTTCAGGTATGCGGTGGCTTTCTTATTCAACAGTTTTGACAGTATGCTCTGCTTGAATCTTGAAGGGTCTTCCAGTGCCTTGTCGTAGCTTTCAATGGCCCTTTCAAACTCACCCTGGGCAAAATGCTCATCGCCTGTGAATATGTTAAGTTTCAGTTTTGGGAAATTTGACCTTTCGTCGTTGGCCTGGCGCGCAAGGGCCTTGTGATACTCATTATTCCTTAATGACTCATCGGATTTTACCGCACGCCTGTAATATCTGAGGGCCTTTACGAAATGCCCCTGTTCCCTCAAACAATATGATTTGAAAATCAGCGCATCCCCATATTCAGGGTCATAGAAAAGCACCTCATCAAGCTTTTCAATTGCCTTTCCGTATTTCTGCGATTTGAAAAGGGATATTGCCTCATCAAAGATGTTTTTAATCTGGATTTCCTTTTTCAAGTGTTCAATCAGGAAGTCACTGTTCAAGTTGTCATCATCAGTCCTTTTGACAAACAAGTCGTCCTTGTCCATCCAGTTTGTGGAAGCATCTTCAACGCTGAATCTTACCATGCCTTCACGGCTTTCCATGTGAATCATATCAGAATTATTTAAGCTCATTGATACACCTTCATCTATATTCCTTTATCGGATTATCCTTTTGACAGATCAGGCCGCTGAATTCGCACTCTCCGCAGCCCACGTAATGCCTTGAGTAGCTGTCCTCGGAAATCCTCTCGACTACACCTGCAAGATAATCCAAGGTCAGCTCATCCTTAACGAATTCCCTTTCATAGAGCTTTCCTTCATCAAGAACGTACAACATAATGTTTTCAACATCCACATCCTCCCTTTCCTTTAGGGCAATTGCATAATAGCTCAGAAGCTCCATATAAAAGGAATGGTAGTTTTTCATCTCATCCCGTGTGCGGATGAAGTGGACAAGGCTCACCGCACCGCCGTCGCTGACCATCAAGTCAATCACACCGTTTATGTCATATCCACCCACCTCCAGGCTTACCGGATGGGATGTCCTTAACACGTCAAAATTCTTTCCGTATTCCTCCCAATAATCAGCGAAATGGTTGAAGAGCTTCTTGAGATTCCTTTCGCCTGACGCAAAGGAGTATGAGCGGATGACTTCAGAAACCAGATCTTCAATGCTTTCCCGATCCCAGTCGGTCATGAACTTGTCATTGTGAAGGCGATTGACGATTATCCTCAGCTTAGAGTCAATGAACTTATTGATGTTTTTGGGATTTTTGAACTTCAGCTTGCATTCAAGGTTGTATCTCAAAGGACAGAATAGGTAATGGTCCAGGATATCCTCGAAATCGATTTGGTTGAAGAGATTGGTGTCCCTTATCATATGGGAAGTTACCTTCTTCATTCCGAATACGTCCGAAGGCTCTATTCTCACCAGGTCATCTTCATAGTCCCTGAGAACCTGCGGCGTTTTGCTTCCTGTTCTTGGAAGCACCGTTGAGAGAATCAAAAGCTCTTCGGCACGGGTGTTTGCAACATATACAACCCTCTCCTCCTCACGGTCAAACTCAAAGGGCTCCAAATCCTCTGAAACCTTATATTTCAGGAATCTGTTCGGAGTCGGATAGACCGGATAGTTGTTGAAGAAATGGTCCTTCCTTTGGGCGGAGAACTTCAGAGGAAAGCTCCTGTCCTTGATAGATGCTGTTATCACAACCGGATATTCAAGTCCCTTTGCCTTGTGGACGGTCATTATGTGGACCTTCTGGGAGTTGTCCTCCTCCTCGTTGATCGGGCATGAGTAGTACTTGAGGGAACGGTAGAGATAATTAAAGAGGCCTACAAGGTCATATTTTCCCATTATGTTTTCATAATCGGAGATTACCTCAGATATCAGCGCAAGGTTGAGTGCTGCCTTTTTGGCTTCAAAATCGCTTCTTGAGAAAAGCTCATCGGCAAAGCCGGTTATCCTCAAAAGCTCATAGAACACCTCAAGACTTGTCATTCTGACCTCTGACAATGAGGATTTCAATTCGTTGAGAGCAGTGAAAAAGTCAAGGTCATGCTCGTCCGTTATCCCGATGCCCATAAGCTCATCACGGGAATATGTGCTCAGGTCGAGCGTTCCCACCCTCCTGAACATCTCCTCCAGCGTGTCATCGGAATAATCCCTGACCACATCCATTATTGAATTCGATTTGGCTGAAGAGTCAAGGGGCGTGAAGCTGCCTTTCATGCTGACCACATTGGCATGATACCTTCGCTCCATGTCATTGAGTATGTCCTGGGTTTTTGCCGAAAGCCTGAAAACCTTTGAGGACTCGTAATATGTATCTGTGAATGATGAGAGGTTTATCCACTGGCCCCCATCCCCATAATAGGCGATTCGTGTCGGGTCGAACGGCAGCATATACCATATGAGGGCAAGAACCGCCTTGACCTCATCCTGATAGATCAGATCGTCGATTCCCTTAAGGTAATATGGAATCTTTTCCTTTTCAAATTCGTCGAGAATGCCCTTCTTGTCATTATGGCTTCTGAAGAGTATGCATACATCACTGTATTTGGATATCTTGCCTGAGCTTTTCAGGTTCTTTATGATATAAGCTATTCCACGGTATTCCTCATCCTTTCTGTTTTCAAGCATGTAAACGGGCATCTTGGATTCGTTGACTGCCTTCAGGTCCTTTGGATTTGAACGCTTTGGGCTTATGAACCTTTCATTGAATGCAACGATATCGGATGTCGAGCGGTAATTGTTGACAAGAATCTTGTTTTCAAATTCGTCGCTTCCTGCATAGTCATTGAAGAATTTCGGATTGGCCGCCCTGAATGAGTAGATGCTCTGGTCGGCATCTCCCACAACGGTGTAGGTGTCGGACTTGCTTTTGAGCCTCTCGAATATCTGCATCTGAACGGCATCTGTGTCCTGAAACTCGTCAATAAGGATGTTTGTGTATTGAACCCTTCTGAGGTTATCGTCATCCGAAAGGATTTCGAGAGCCTTGATGAGAAGGTAGTTCTGGTCGCAGACATGCTCCCTTTCCATCAGATCTATCCAGTCATCGTATGACTTTGCAATCTGGAGATACCTTGCCTTGTAGACATCGCATTGGAAATGAAGGTGCTTTATCTCCTTTTTGGAAGGATAGTGGTTTTCACTATTTTTTGAATAATAATCCTCAATATATTCCAGATATTCCTTTGAAGGCTTGAATTTTGACTCTATGTATTCAATCAGAGCTTTTGAGTCGACCTCAAAGAGCGCATACTCGTCATACTTCTTCAAGACCTGGCCTGACTCGTAGTTTCTCAGAAATGCCGGACCGGTGAATCCCAGCTCATGCTTGTGCTTGTTGAAAAAGAGGTTGCGCTCGGATTCCCTCTTGAGAAGGTTGTAGGGAATGTCTGAAAACTCCTGAAGCATTGCCCTGCAGAAGCTGTGTATTGTGCTTATCCTCATCTTGCTTATGGTGTTCAGGTCAAGCTTTGTGTCCTTTTTGAATCTTTCCCGCAATTCCTCTGCGGCCTTATTCGTAAATGTGATCACCAGTATGCTTTCGGCATCAACTCCCTGGCCTATCAGGTGGCATACCCTTTCGATTATCACCCTTGTCTTTCCTGCTCCGGGACCTGCATTTATCACCAATGGCCTTTCTGTGTACTCGACCGCTTCCCTTTGATAGTCGTCAAGTTCAACGTCAGGAGGGATTTCTCGTATCCTGCAGTAGTCAACCTTCTTTACGGCCTCAAAGTTGAGCTGCCTGTTCAGAGGATTTCCCTCACTGTCAAAAAGCCTCAATGTCAGTATATGCCTTTTGATGAAAATGTTGAGATTGGCTTCAATGAAGTCGACGACCTTCTGCTTGTCGTCGGCAGCGAGGTCCTCAAGCTGAATGAGGTCATCACCATCAAGGCCCACAAGGCGAGGTGATATTGAGTTCACCCTCAGATTGTTGATGATGAGGTAGATGTCATCGTTGGTGATTTTCGGGTTACGGCCCAAAAAGGTGAAGTCGTATTCATAGTCGACATTCAAAAATTGCTCTATTGGTTCAAAATAATCTTCATAGATATATGTGAACAATATCTTGTGGACACTTTGCATGTCCCTTTCAGATAATGTGAGAGAAGTGTCATTAAAAACATCGATAGTCAGCACTAAATCATTATCGGTTTGCCTGCAGAACAAATCCAGGATTACCTTTGCTGTTGCCATGGCAAGATGGTACTTGCGAACAACGATAAGCTTTTCCATGACTTCACACAAGTCATATAAATTCTTAAATTTACCCTTCAAAAAGGTAAAGACACTACTTTCTCTCATTATACTCATTGAAACGTTTGGTTAAAAAAACACTGTCAATCCTATCGGGCTGAATCATGCCTCTTGAGATTTCATCCCTGATATCGGAGACAATCATTTCGCCCTCCTGTCTGCTCAATCCCTTGGATTTGACAAAATGGGAAAACGAATCGCCGCTTCCCTCAATAAAATACTCAAGATTGGATATGGCATGGGCCTTCTTCTCTTCGCTTTTGCGCATGCACTGGTCAAAAAACTCATATTTGATGCCTCTCTTGAATTCCACCGCATCAATTATCCTTTCTCGAATGGCCAGAACGATGTCGACTATGTCACGGTCAGACAATATGGGATAGTCCCTTTTGGCCTTCCTTACGCTCAGAGTGTCATATGCCCTGCCGACAATCATGTCCAGGTCCCTGAAATATGACACCTGCCTGACGGAATTTGCGAAATAGTACTCAAGGTAACGCTTGATTTCAAAGTCATCTATGTTGTCCTCCAAAATCCTGCTTTCAATCCTTGAATAAATTAGGCTGATTTCGTTTTCACCCAATTCATACCTTTTAAGAAACCTGTTGTAGTAGTCCCCTTCGGGATCAATCAGCCCAGTCAGGTAATCAAGCTTGGATTCCTTTTCAAGGTCAGCAACCTTCCTTTTGAAATAATCCTCCAAAGTGGATACAAGATTGTCCGCTGTAACCCTGTTTGAATTGATATCATTTTTCAAATCGTTTATTATGACCTCGCAATCATTCAGGCTCAAGTCATATGAGTAGAGCAGATAATTGAAAAATGGAGTGTCATAATCCCCAATCAGTTCATCCAACCTTGAAATTGTAACTTCGTTAATCATTATAAGTTTATATTTGTTTTAGATAGATTAAAAAACTTTTTAAAAATTGTAGATTATTACTGTTTAACCGGGGAAAAATTTTTTAAAGGAGTTGATTTAAAGGTGAACAGACAATGAATATCTAAGAAAAAACCCCGGTCAAACAGCTGTCAGCGCGAAAAATAGGGAATGAATTGAAATCCCCTGAATTCATATTATTCTACTAAAATATCGAATAATCAACCACATAATTCATTTTCAACCCCTTGTAGAACCATTTAAGTGAACTGATCAGATGTGCAGGCAGGTCAAAGACCCTTGTGATGAATGCCGGATATGACCTTGTCTTCCAGATGCTGTAGACTGCCTTGAACTTTGCGAGCTGGTCGTAGTAGATGAACCTTCTTCGCCTGCTTTGCAGATGAAGCTCAGAAGACTGGATGTCAAGATTCATCTTGATGTCAAGCCGCAGGCGGTTCGTCTCATCATAGACCTCCAAATCATTGAGATTGCTGTGAAACACAAACTTCATGAACCTGTTTATCAGCCTGTTGATTTTCTTTTCACGGTTGAAATACACCTCATTCGGCCTTAATTTCCTTTGAGATTTCGCCATATAACTCACCCTTTTAAATATGTCCGGCACATTTGTGTGCCGAAATTTCATCAAACACGTACCAAATCCTGTTTTCACTTAAAACCAATTCCCTTAACTCCCCAATGGAATCAGCTTCAATGACCTGGCCAAATTCACAATAGCAATACCTGCCCCTTAAAACCTGAACCCTGAAGATTCCGGTTTCGTTTTCCCGGTAGTTAGCCTTCAGCTCCATTGTCAAAAGCTCCTCCAGGAAATACAATACCTCTTTTAGCTCGTAATCCTCAACTTTCGATAAGTCCAACACCCCATAGTCGATCTCCCTGAGTGTCCCTGCACTCAGGAAGTCAAAGATTTCTGATGAATATCTAACCAAATCAAGCTCCATTTAAACCTCATCTAAATTACAGTCAACCATAACAGGCATGCGTTGAAAAGCAGTCCAAGATATGTGCTTGTCTTGTTGTCCCCCTTCATGAGGTCGTAAAGCACAAGCAGCAGTGAAAATATCACTATCATAAGCTGGACCGCTGTCAGAATGTTTGTAATCATTTTATCATCCCCTCCATGATTTCAATGACGCGCTTGTTCAACGGATTTTCCAGGGACAGGAATTCCCTGTTTCCGGCATCTGAACCGAACTGCGCAAAGTAGACTCCTCTACCGCAACCATCATCTATTGATGCACCGAAAGCGACTTCACCATCCTTGACCCTAATGCCAAAGTCAGCAAATTCAAATACCAGGACATTGTCCAAGTCTTCCGGCATGAAATTCTCCCTCTTGTTTTCATATTCCAAAATGAACGAGGTTTCACCGTCCTTAACTTCTGATGTGGAAAATACAAGCCGTATGTATATTCCATCCTGATGTGATTTTCTTTCAAGAAACTCAAAGAAGGCCTCATCCATCTCATCGAATGTGTACTTCTCATCTGCCTTGCCGATATAGGTAGGCATGCTGTTGTCCGCTGCAAGCTCATCTGCATAGAAATGAAACTCGCTGTTTCCGGCTACAGAGTGTTCGACAGTCTTTTTAACATTTACATTAATCTTTTGGCTTCTCTCCATTATTATTCCTCTAAATGATGATAGTTATAGTTCAAACATAGCATATGCTATGATAAGCTGATTACATATGTTGATTTTGGTTGATTAGGTTGTCAGGCATTGAACAACCTTATTGGTCTAAAAGAACACCGCACTCCAATATGCAGTTGATTTCACTTGTGGTGTCATTTTTATCAGCCCCTTTTTAATGTCAAAAAGTTCGTATAGAGTCTTGATTACAATTTTATAGTGATGTGGTTAAATTTTCCAATAATTTAAAGTGCAGTAATAAGTTACTTTCTAATAGTATATAAATGTTCTGATTTTTTGGTTTTTGATAGCATCCGCTAAACAAATGATAAATAAATAAAAAAAAGTTTCGTACGTAAAAAATTGCTCGCTAAAAAAATAAAAAGGTAACTAGATATGAAATCTAGTTATTTATTTTCCGTTTTTAATCATTCTTGTTTTTTCCTTGACCAGAAACAACCGAATAATGCGAAAACAGCAACTAAAAGATATGCAATCGGATTACCGGTAGCATGCATGGTTGCCGCATGAACTGGATTTTCAGGTTCGGGAGTAGGTTCTGGTGTTGGTTCCGGAGTAGGTTCAGGACTAGGAGGTACAGGTTGAACCTTTTCAATAGCACTAATTGTGGCATTGTCGTCATTGTTAGTTAAATCACTTTCATTGCCGCTGCCAGTAACGTGTGCGCTATTTGTAATCAAACCTGGATCAATTACTTTACATAAAATATCCAAAGTAACTTTTTCTCCTTTTGCCAGATTACCTATTGTCCAATTACCAGTTGCTTTATCGTAATTACCTTTAGAAGCGGAACAACTGATGAATTTTACGCCAGATGGCATGACATCACTGACCCAAACGCCTCTTGCAGGGCTTGGACCATAGTTGACCACTTCAATAATCCAGTGCATGTTATCGCCGACATAGTAAACTTTGTAATCTGATGTTTTCATGATTGCCAGATCACATAGCTCAGATGCTTCAGTGGTATTGTTAGCATGGTTGTTGGTTTTATTTGAATCCGGAGTTGATGAATTAACATCTACAGGATTTGTAATGTTTCCAACGCTCAATACTCTAGTCACAATTGTGAGTGTAACTGTTGAAGCATTGTCCAGTTTACCGATTGTCCAAATATTGGTGTTCTTGTCGAATGTACCCTTAGTAGCAGTGTATGAAACTAACCTTAATGAATCTGGAATGTCTTCCAAGACCTTTACGTCTGAAGCTGCGCTAGGACCATGATTGATTACAATTATAGTCCAGGTCAAGTCCTCTCCTACATAAGCCTTTTTGGAGCTTACGAGTTTGATGATTTCCAAATCACAAACAGGATTTGCTACAGTAGTGTTGTTTGCAATGTTGTTTGTTTCATTAGTGTCAGGAGTTGTTGAGTTCACTACAACAATGTTAGTTATGTTGCCTTCAACCAGAACTTGGGTCAGTAATGTGATTGAAACAGGGCTGTCCACTTCTAAACTGCCGATGTTCCAGATTATTGTATTTCCATTCTGTTTGCAGTTTTCAGGCAATCTTAATACTTTAAGTCCGTTAGGCAAAGTGTCGTTTACTACAACGTTTTCAGCTGTGTTAGGACCTCTGTTTACAACAGTGATTGTCCATTCAACAATGTCGGTTACATTTACCATGGTTGCGTTTACGGATTTTGTAATTACCAAATCACAAATAGGATCGGCAACTGTAGTGTTGTTTGCAATATTATTGGATTCGTTGGAATCCGGAGTAGTGGAATTTACAACTACAGTGTTCATAAAAGTACCGTTAGTCAAGACTCGAGTGACCAAAATAAGGAAAACAGGTGAGTTTATCCTTAACTCATCCATCTTCCAAATCCTAGTTTCTTCATCAAAACTTCCCGCAGTCGGTGTTGCACTAATGATTCTCAAACCATTAGGTAAAGTTTCATTTACCACAACGCCAAGAGCAGTTGATGGACCCTTATTAACTAAAGTTATATTCCATTCTACAATGTCATTTGCATAAACACGGGTTGCGTTAACGTATTTATGGATTTCCAAATCACAAATCGGGTTTGCAACGGTGGTATTGTTCGCCTTATTGTTGGACTCATTTGAATCGGTAGTAGTAGTGTTTACGACAACGAAATTGGTGTTGTTGCCTTCAACGGTTATTCTGGTAATGAATTTAAGAACAATCGGATCGGCATTAGCAGCCAAATCACCAAGTTCCCAAACAATATTATTACCAGTCTGTTTGCCGTTGTTTGGCAATTCACCAATAACAATTACGCCAGCAGGCAAAGTATCATTAACAATAACGTTCTTAGCAGTGTTAGGACCATTATTTTTAACAGTAATAGTCCATTCAACAGTCTCATTAACAAAGATGCTTGTTGCATTGACTTCTTTAATAACAACCAAATCACAAATTTCTTTCACAGTAGTGTTGTTGTTTGCGGTTTTATTGTCAGTCTGATTGCTGGTTGCATTGACCATGTTGATTAAAGTACCGTTCACTAAAGTCTTGAATACTAAAGTGAAGTTAGCGCTTGAACCAGGAGTCAAATTACCGTTATAAGTGAATACATTGCTTGAATTAGTCCATTTATGAGTGTCATCAATGAATTTGACCAATTCATATTCAGTGACTTTGTAGTCCTCATAAACGGCAATGTCAGTCAAGTTGCAGTCACCGGTATTGGTAACAACAATCACGAAAGTGACATTTTCACCGACAAACACGGTTTCATTCAATGCCAATTTCACAACAGTCATGTTTGGTTTGTAGACAGTAGTGTTATTGTTTGCAGTTTTATTTTCAGTCTCATTGCTGGTTACATTGACCATGTTGATTAAAGTACCGTTCACTAAAGCTGTAAATTCAATAGTGAAGTTAGCGCTTGAACCAGGAGTCAAATTGCCATTAAATGAGAAAACATTACCGTCTTTAGACCATTTATCCTTATTAGTGTAATCAACATATCTCAATTCGGTTGAATTGAAGATCTCAGTAACTTTAACATCAGTCAAGTTACAGTCACCAGTGTTTGTAACAACAATCATGAATCTAACTGTGTTGTTTACGAATACAACATTATCCAAAGTAACTTTCTGAACAGTCATATTAGGTTTGTAAACAGTAGTAGTATTGTTACCGGTTTTGTTATCGGTTTCGTTAGATGTAACGTTAACAGTGTTGGTTAAAGTACCATTCACCAATGCAGTAAATACAACAGTGAAATTAGTACTATTG
>NZ_JBGUPC010000017.1:0-20766 GCF_045130115.1 Methanobrevibacter sp. | reverse complement strand
AGTAGGATAAGAGGCGAAGGAGATGTTGAAGACGCAAAACAGAAAGCTAAAAGAGTTTTGGGTTATCCTGAAAAACAATAGGCTTCTCTGGAGGATATTGTTATCATGAACAAAATTAAAAAGAAGATATTTATTTGCAACTTTACCAAAACAATTTCCAGTGCCGTTTTAACAGCGATAGCTATCAACATCATAATGACTAACGCCACAAAGTATGCTTTAATCGAAGGACTATTGCCATTTGCATTAGCCATTGTCATTGTCGCACTAATTGATATTTATGAATATAGATGTGAGCGTGAAGACCAGATTAATTTGAATGAACTTGAAGATAGAATCGAAAAGTTGGAGGGTAAGAAGTGAAAGGTAAAATCCTCATTGCCGTTCCAACATTTGAGAATATCAAACCTGAATGCTTCAAAAGCATTTACAATCTGATAAATCCTAAGGATTACCTTTTGTATTTTGATTATGTCAAAGGATATGATTGTGCACGTGCAAGAAACGAAATAGCAAAGCTTGCAATAGAATACAACTTTGACTATGTGTTAATGATAGATTCAGACGTTAATGTGCCTAGACAAACAATCAATAAGCTATTGGAATGTGAAACCGATATTGCTTTAGGCTGGTACTACAAGAAAAGAACAACAACAGATCAAACTGTCATCTTTGATTTTGGCAAGGACTACACTGACAAAAACATGATCTATGGCGAAACATTATGGAAAGCTAACAATCCATTTGACATTAAAGGCGGTGGCTTAGGAATCGCTCTCGTTAATGTTAATGTCTTCAAAAAAATGCCATATCCATATTTCAAATACGTAATCTACGGCAATGACACAGTACTGTCAGAGGACTTGTATTTCTGCACAGAAGCTAGAAAATACGGAATGAATATTAAATGCAATCCAGACGTTAAAGGCAATCACATATATGAGGTGAGTGTTTAATGCATGACCAAATAGTTTTATTGGAACAAAGAAAAGAAGTCACAACATTTTTACTCGATGATGGGGATGTAACATCAAAAGACGTCGTTACAGAAACAGGCCAAAGCATAGGCTATGACTATACAAACAAATTATATCCTGAAGATACTGTTACAATCTCAGACAAATCAGAAATCGGAAAAGAAATGGTCAAGAAATATACTGGCAGTAATGATGAGATACCAATCGGTATTGTCGTTAATGACCCAACAGTAATGGATAACGGCCAAAGAAAAGCTAGTGTGTTAGTGTTAGGCCAACTATACAGACTCAAACTAGCCAGTGGCGTTACAGATATTTCACCAGCAGATAAAATCAAGTTGGGTGAAAACGGAGCCGTTAAAGATTCTTCAGGCGAATACTTAGCACTACATCCAGTGGAAGATTCTGATGAATACAATTATGTTAATTGTTTTAAATTAGCTAGTGGTGCTAAAGGAGAAAAAGGAGACACCGGCGATACAGGAGCTACTGGTCCTGCCGGAATATCAACAATAATCAAAGGCTCATACAGTAGTCTAGAAGAATTAGAAGAGCACGTTCCAAATCCTCAAGTAGGAGACGCTTACTTAATTGACGGCGAACTTTATGTATGGGAGGAATAAGAAATGACCTGGAGAGATGTTGGAAACTTAAGAGGTGAAATGGGAGCAACCGGACCTCAAGGAGCAACAGGTGATACCGGCCCTGCTGGAGCACCATTCACAATCTATAGAACATACGCAACAATAGCATTAATGGAAGCTGACTTTGTTAACGTTCCAGACGGAAGCTTTGTGGCAATCCAATCTAACGTTGAAGATCCTGATAACGCTAAATTATATCTCAGAGGAAATTCTGAATTCACATTCATAACAGACATGTCCGGAGCTACAGGTATTCACGGAGATACAGGAGAAACCGGAGCTACTGGTAAGGCAGGCGCTCAAATATTATTGCGTGATGGTTATAGGAATAGTTCATTATCTTCAACAGAATGTCCAGCTAGACCTACATTGTATGGGGGGTTTTATGTAGCTGATTTATTAGCAGATAATGCATGGGCAACTGAAGTAAATCTTGGAGATTGGGTAATAACAAGAAATGATTATAATTTATGCCATATTGCATGTGTGGTTGATGGTAAAGCATTAGTTGACCAATACTTTAATTTGAAGGGAGCCAAAGGAGATACAGGAACATCCGGTGAAAAAGGTGATACCGGTGCATCTGGTGAGAAAGGTGATACTGGAGATACAGGTCCTGCTGGACCCAAAGGTGATACTGGTGATGCATTCACATATCAAGATTTCACACCGCAGCAACTTGCCGGATTAAAAGGTGATACTGGTGATACAGGACCACAAGGAGTTAAAGGAGATACTGGAGACTCTGGTGCTAAAGGTGATACTGGAGATAGTGGACAAAAAGGTGATACTGGTGACACTGGCCCGGTTAATCTTGCAAGCTCATTGGATACAACAGACACTACCAACGCCATTAAAAACGCACCGGTAGCTATAGCTATTGAAAATATCCAAACGGCTATCGGAACAATAACATCCACTCAAACTTCAAACTTGAATTTGCTTGGGAGCTGATTAACATGACTTTCACTCCTCCCGACCTTTCTGAGGTCTTGACTAATGAACAGACAATGAATTCAAGATTAACAACATGCAGAAACGATTTAAGGGATATTCTAACAAAAGAAGAAATTGGATATGCAGAAGGTGACGGTGTAATTCCATTGATTAGAAAATTGCCGGTTCCACAATTGGCAAGCATTAAAGTCAACCTTGTCGATAAATTCTCAACAGGCAGTGACTTAATAGCTACTGTTTCAGCTACAGACAATCACGGAGACCCTATGCCAAATGCAGCTATTACTGTATATAGACTTGATCCAGATGAGTTTACTTATCCCAATCCAGTTTCTTTAGGAACAGTAACAACAGGCAGTAACGGCAGTGTTAATGTTAATGTGCCTATGCCTAATGATAAAGGATATTTCTATGTTCAGGCCAGAAACGGAAACATTTCTGGAGGCGACTATGGAGTATACTGTACAACAGCAATCAACAGTTCTGATTTAAGCTGGTCATCTGCACAAAGTAACTTATTCAGTGCCAATGGAGTAGGTGGCAGTTCTGGCTTTGACGTAATGGGTTTTGACGATGATGAGCCAGGACAAGATGATATAGTAATAGAAGCTCATAGTGGATATTCAGGAAACTATTTTGGAATTAAACTTCCTGGCCTTGGAAGCTATACCAAATCATCATTAGACGGCCATAAGTTTTTCATGATAGCGTCTGACTTGGGCAATGATACTAAAACCAGATTCATCGCTCTTGGAATGGCTTTCAATATTGATTCATGGGCTAATTTTGGATTGGGTGGTGCAGGCAAGTATTGGTATGGAGACGGAACAGGAAGTGCGGGCTATGTCCAGTGTTTTGAAAATAATGAATACATGTCAACACAAACCAATGGAAATCCGGAATATCCAAATAAAAAATTATATGTCGTAGATTGTTCTTGGGCATTTCATCCATGTGTTATTGATGAATACACTGATGATCCAACGGTAGAGTATCCTACACAATTTGTAAGGCATGGGGACTGGAACTGTTCAAGGGATGGCTTTCCTTCAGGAACATGCTATCCTTCAATAATATTCAACATGCCAGACCAATACTCATATAGGGACTTTAGATTCTACGGTGCAGGTGTGATATAAATGAGCATAGCTAGTAATGTCATTGAGGAAAATAACAGACTCGGAACAGCAAGAACATTGATGAGGCAGAAATTAACAGCCAATAGTATTTACTACAGCAATTCAGACAGTGTAATACAATTGGTGAGAAGATGGAATCTGATATATGTTGATGTCAGTTTCAATACGCCTTCATCCGGTGATATTTATCCTGGAGCGCAAATCAGTGTCGGGGCAACAATAACAGATCCGTCAACTGATAATCCTATTTCTGGAATGCTTGTAACAATAGTTTCAGGAGGACAGACATATAATGTCGTAAGCGGTAATGATGGAGTAGCTGCAGTAACATTAACGGTTGGGGAAATAGGCTCAACATTTTCAGGAACAGTATATGCAGGCAAAGGCAGCGACAGCTGGAGCTTTGAAGTTCCACCCTTCCCATCATTTTCAGATTATGCATGGGACTACAACACAGGTGATTATGATATAGTCAAATATCCTTCAGACATTTCCCATACCTTCGAAGTCGTGGAAGTGAGCTACAGCGAATATTATAACTTAACAAAGGCAACATCATCCGCCAGTGTAGTGATGGCAATACCTAAGGTATACTCTAACGGTATTGATGCAACCAATGGAATACATATTGAAATAGGACTTATTCAGAAAAAGGACAGCAATCAAGGATGGGGAGATGCAATAGCATTAGTTAATTCAAAATCATTAAGCCATTATAGGGATACAAAGATCTTAGAATTGGGAGCATATCCTGGCAAGAAAGGATTGAAATATTCAACATCAGACCATGTCGTACGTGATGTTAATGTTACTACTGGACAATTGACTTTGGATTCACAGATGTATTATTTTGACTTGTATTATGATAATGGATATGTTAAAGCAACAATAAGGCATGGAAGTACAAATGATTTCACATATGAAGCAGACATAAGCGATAAGATAACATTCGATACTTTCTATCCGGCAATGATGATTTATGATGCCGGAGGACACATCCAATGGGAAAGCGTATACATTGAACCATGGACACATGAGGAGGAATAAAAAATGCCAGATACAGAATGGATAGAAATTGGCAGGGTCGTTGGTGATACCGGACCTAAAGGAGATACTGGTGATGCATTCACATATGATGATTTCACACCAGAACAATTGGCGGCTTTAAAAGGCGATACCGGTGACACTGGACCGGCCGGGCCTAAAGGAGATACTGGTGATGCATTCACATATGATGATTTCACACCGGAACAATTAGCTGAACTGAAAGGAGAAACTGGGGACACAGGTTCTCAAGGGATTAAAGGTGATACAGGTGATAAGGGCGATACTGGTGCGAAAGGTGATACAGGTAACACGGGCGAGACTGGAGCAACTGGACAAAAAGGAGAACAAGGACCTAAGGGCGATACTGGAGACACAGGACCTACTGGAAATACTGGAGCGACCGGGGCGACTGGGGACACTGGAGCTACTGGTGTGGGTACTACTATTAAAGGCTCGTATAATACTTACCAGGAATTAATAAACGCACATCCAACCGGCAATGACGGCGATAGCTATTTAGTAAACGGCTCTCTTTATGTTTGGCTTGATAATGCTTGGGAAAACGTAGGAAGCATAAAAGGAGACAAAGGTGACACTGGTGCATCCGGCCCTAAAGGCGATACCGGAGATACCGGTCCGCAAGGTGTTAAAGGAGATACTGGAAATACTGGCGCTAAAGGAGACACAGGCGCATCCGGCCCTAAAGGCGATACGGGCGTAGGTAGTGATGAGGAAGCTGGATGGAAATTGCCAGTCGATGAAATAAGAACAACAAACACATTACCGACAGGCGTTAGTGCAGGTTATCGTGTAGCTATTGTCACAAGCTCTGTACTGGCCATCAAAGAATATAACGGTAGTTCCTGGGATAGTGAATCACTTGATCCATACAGCGTCATTCCATTGAAACATTCAGGAAGCATACAAATGTATTTGGCGAAATCAACAGGGCCAGTATACATGGGTGTGGATTATGGTGTATTTGGTAAATTCCGGTTCATGACTCAGTCAGCATATGATGCGTTAAGCAGCTATGATAATGATACAATTTATTTTGTAAGAAGTTCATAAGTGATAGTATGGAATTGTCAGATGAAATGTTAACGGAAATCAGCTATGTGAAAATCTCACAATATAGGACGAAAGTAATGAAATCTTTAGATGGTGATGTTAAAATACCAACTGTCATTGCTAAGGATTCGGAAATTAGGCCAAATCATATTTCAAAAGTTCTAGCGGAATTAAAAGCACATGAACTTGTTGAATGCATTAATCCAGAAGTTAGAAAAGGTAGATTGTACAGATTAACTGATAAAGGGGATGAGATAGTTAAAAATTTAAAATAAGTGATTAATAGTTATTTAACTATTTTTAATTCTAATGTTTCTGTTTCTGTATTGAGTGTCCATTCTATCGTATCGCCGGATTCAATATCCAATGCTTTTACATAGGTTTTTGGTATTGTGGTAATGAGTGAAATTTCGCCTTGATTTCTAACTTTTGTTTCTTCTTTTATTTTCATAATTTGTATTATTCATTTTAATGTAAATAACATTTATGGTCTTGTCATAGTAGTTTAAAAAGTAACATTTAAATAACATTAAAATCATATTAATGATTAAACATAATGTTATATTATTGTTGTAGAAAAGTAAACATGATATTAAAGGAGTTAGAAATATGGCATATGCAATTGATTTGTTTTCCGGTGCAGGCGGGATGAGTGAAGGCATCATCCAAGCAGGATTCGATATTTTGTTTTCAAGCGATATCAATGAGGATGTGATGAAAACTTACATAAACAGGCATGAGCAGTTAGGTTTGATACAAGGCTATAATACTCATTTTGAATTGGCTGACATAAAAGACTTGACCGGGGATTTAATAACTGAATCAATTGCCAATCTTGAAATTTTTAAAGGTAAGGAAATTCCCCATATTGATGCGATTTTTGGAGGTCCTCCTTGTCAGGGATTCAGTAGGGCTGGAAATGCCAATGATCCGAGGAACAAATTATTTAAAGAATATGTCCGAGTAATTGATGAAGTTAAACCGGATTATGTTGTTTTAAAGAGTGTAGAGGGGTTCTGTGACTTGAAACTTAATGATTTTGAAGGTCTTAAAGGAGATATTTATGACAGCAATGTTGTTCCAGATATTCTGGAAGAAGAATTGGATTTAATCGGATATGACATGTTAAATCCAAGATGTCTCAATGCCGCTAATTACGGTGTTCCACAAAGAAGGAATAGGATTATAGTAATGGCATACAAAAAGGGCATGATGGCTCCAAGGTATCCAAGACCAACACATGATGAAAACAACTTTGTTTCTGTTCAAGACGCAATTGGCGATTTAATACAGGATGCAAACATTAAAGATAAAGTCAATCCGAAGCCATCCCAATATCAATTAGATTCGATTAGGGGCAGAACACCTGACGTTGATGGCAATCCAATAGCATCAAATGAAATAACCAATAATGATTTCCCCAGGCATTTTGACTTGGTAAAAGAACGTTTTTCCTTATTTGAAGAGGGTGAAAACGCCACTAATTTAAGAAATAGGATTAGGACAGAGGGCATTGATTTATCAGATAAGCCTAAACTATTGGAGCATCTTCAAGACAATTCTACACTAAATAAAAACGAAATCATATCAAAATTTAAAAATGCTGATGTTAATGATGAATTATTGGATGTGCTGTTAACAAGGAAGATCATGAAAAATAGATTAAATAGAAATGAACCTTCAGTCACTATTGTATCAATTCCTGAGGATAATATTTCTCCTTTTGAAAATAGAACATTAACGGTTAGGGAATCTGCCAGATTGCAATCTTTTGATGATAGTTTTGAATTCTTAGGCAGAAGAACTACTAATGGAAGTAGAAGACGCTATGTTACTCAATACTTCCAAGTAGGTGATGCAGTTCCACCATTATTGGCTAAAGCCATAGCTAAAGAAATTTTAAAAGTTATTGAGTAGATAAAATAGCTACTTTATTTCATGTACATTGCAATATTGATTTAATATGCATTGCTATGATTGAAAATGGTTAGACTGAAAAGTCTATTATCGAGGATGAAAATTGGTAACGGTTTAGATTTAATTAAAAATTTAATATAAAGCTATATTTTAATAATATAGCATTTATTTTGTATTTAAAATATCTTCTTTTAACTTGTTAAATTCTTCATCGGGTATAACTGGTTTGCCTTCAAGTTTAACAGGTTTTTCTACATTAGAATATAACATACCATTAGTGCGTTTTAATATTTGAGGTTCATCAAGTTCATAAACTCTTAAAATCCATATTTTAGCATTATTTCTACCAAGATAATTTTTAACATGATCCCGAGTCCAAATATGAAACTTATTAAATGTACCAATTCTTGATGAAGGTCTATCAATAACTTCTTCAACAGTTGCATAGTATTTTACTTCGTAAGGATTATCTCCAGCAGGCAATGAATTACTTTTAGCAAAATCTTTGTCCTGAAATGAATTTAAAAAATCCTTTTTAATAGTATAACTAACTGTTGGATACAGTAAAAATTCATTTAAGTTAGTACCATATTTTCTAATTAATATTGTTTGTTTTCCTTGGCCTAATGCCTCAAGAGTGGCATTCCATTCGTTTAAACATTTTGTTATTTCATTCATTTTAATCACTTACAACATCAGTTATGAAAGTCCTATAATTATCTACAACATCAAAAGTTACATTATTGCCTAATGCTTCAAAGTGTTTTCTTCCACATTTAATTTTATAATCTTCAGAATCTCTTAAAGATGATTCATTAGTACTTCCTTTTGTTTCAATTACAAAATACATTTTTGTTTCATCTTCAGATTTCATCAATATTGCCCAATCAGGATTATAATTACCAATTGGAGTTTTGATTTTAAACCAATCTGGAAGTTTTGTATAATATTTAACTTTACTATTATTTTCTAAACTTTCAACAAACTCTCTTTCTTTTTTACTATCATAAACTACATAATTATAAACAGATTTATTTGCTTCAACCATATTTCGTTCTAAATAACCATATAATTCTTCATTAGAAAATAATTCTTGATCATAGTAGTCTCCAGTTTTAGTGTATTTTATTCCATCTTTAATTAAGTTTTTCATTTCGTTATTTATCAAACGAGCAGCTTTTTCCATGTATTCTTGAGGATTTTTCTTAAATAAATCAAGAGTATTACTTTCTTTTAGGATTCTAACAATAGTTTTTCTTGTTAAATCTGTTTGATTTTGAAGGAAAGTAACAATGTCTGGAAGAGCAATGTCTCCTTCATCAAATTCAATCACATCTGTTTCTCCATTTTCATTGGCATGAACACCAGAAGCATCAATTGTGATTCCACTTTTAAGGTATAATAACTTTGGAGCTTTTACTTTTAATTTTTCATCAAATGCTTTGACACAATTCTTAATTAGTTCTTCACTATCATAATCAACAGAATATGTTGTTTTACATTTAATTGAATTCCAAAATTTTTCAAAAATAGGATCATTTAATACTTGTTTTCTAACTTTGACTTTTCTCCTATCAGTTGCAGATTTAATAGGGAGATTTTTAGTAGGTTTTTCTACAACTTCAACAATTTCTTTCCTAATTGATTCATAATCTTCTGGAATATTGATACTACCTTCTTCTAAAGCAACTTTAAGTTTATCTAAAATTTTCCCTTTACTATC
Organism: Methanobrevibacter sp.; assembly: GCF_045130115.1. GTDB lineage: Archaea > Methanobacteriota > Methanobacteria > Methanobacteriales > Methanobacteriaceae > Methanocatella. The sequence continues at coordinate 11,291 of NZ_JBGUPC010000017.1, read as the reverse complement.
AATATATTTCATCTTTTTGAAATGATTAAATATTTCAACCGAACGCTTATCTAAAGGTACTTCTTTTCCTTGTTTATTAACCCACATAATATGTGCAAAATCAGTTTTATTAATTGTTCCAAATTTATACCCTGTTTCGTCTTCAATATCCTTTTGGAGATTTCGCGCAAAATCACCATAAGAACCATTTGCCATAACAGTTAAAATATTAACATTTTTGTCATGAATCCTTTCTCCATCTTGATTTACACATAATCTAAGTCCACGACCAATTTCTTGACGTTTTTTAGTAGTAGACTGAGTTTCATTTAATGTGCAAATTTGGAATACATTTGGATTATCCCAACCTTCCCTTAAAGCAGAATGGGAAAATATAAAACATAAAGGAGTATTAAAACTTAAAAGTTCTTCTTTAGCCCTCATAATTAAATTAAATGTTTCTGAAACTTTATCTGCACCTCCCTTAACTTCACCATTACTTTTTAATTCAGAATCTTCATATCTGCCTTCATTATCTTTTGCAAAATAACCTCCATGAACTTCACTAGCAGGTGTTTTTAAATCCATATAATCAAATAATGTTGAATACTCTTCTTTTTGTATTATTTTTTTATACTCATCTTCAAAAATATCTGCATAAACGCCATTACTCCAAGTATTATTCTCACCATAAACTCTATAATTAGCTACTTTATCAATAAAAAACAAACTTAAAACTTTAATATCTTTTCCTTGTTTAAAGAACTCCAATTGTTTATCCAAATGTTCCTCAATAGTTTTTCTAATTTGGGCTCTTTTTAAACTTAAATCATCAATGTCTCCAATGTAAATTCCTTTTTCTAAAACTACATCAGCTGGTGAAAAGATTACTTTTTCAATCCCATCAAATTGATTAATTTCATCAACAATATAACCAGCGTATTTATCGCTATTAGTAATATCTTCGAGATTATCACCTTTTTTAACTGTAACGGATTTTCGTCTTGTTGTTCCATTAACATTAACATCAACATTTATCTTTGCAGTAATAGGTGAATTATTAAAGTTTGTTGATATTAATTCTAAATATGCTTCATTATGATAACCTTCAGATATAAAACTTGCAACTTCAATTTGTTTTACTAAATCTTTTTCAGCAGCATCAACTGCATCTAATCTGAATACCATATTTTTCTTATCGGGAGGTGTTGCAGAATATCTTAACGTACATAATGGATTTAAATATGAAATTGCTTTTTCACCTTTCCCACCTAATACTGATTGTGGTTCATCAATTATAACAATAGGATTTGTTTCAGCTATTAAGTCAATTGGCTTATGACCACTTAATTTATCTTGTTCTCTGTGAATAATGTTAGTATTATTTTGTTTTTTTGTTTCATCGAAATTTGCTGGCGTGAAACTTTTATTAAATGCATCAATATTAATAACCATTATTTGAATATTAGAATTTACAGCAAAACTACGTACTTGTTCAAGTTTTTTAGAATCATAAACAAAGTAATCATAAATTACATTATCATAAATACCTTTAAAATGGTCTTCTGTTATTTCAATTGTTTTATTAACTCCTTCTTTAATAGCTATACTTGGCACTACAATAATAAACTTTGTAAATCCATATTTTTTATTTAATTCAAAAATTGTCTTTAAATAAACATAAGTTTTACCCGTACCAGTTTCCATTTCAATATTGAAATCTCTAGAAGTTAATGATTGTGTTAAATTAAGCCTATTTCTAATTTGAATATTCCTTAGATTTTCTAAAATATCTTCATTAGAAATATCTATTTTGTTTCCAATTCCTTGGCCAATTTTACCAGTGTCTGAAAAACTAGCTTGACCAGAAACAGTGAAATATTGTAACATTGCATTTTGACCTTCAAAAAGATCAACAACTGCATTTACAGCATCTGTTTGATAGTCGAGATTAGAATCAAATTTTAATTTCATTTGTTCCATATTTAATCTCCTATATTGTTATAAATTCATCAATATCATTATTGCTAAAAATTTCTTTAATATTTGTTTTTACAGAATCTCCATCGTTGAAAGAAGAATCTTTAAATACTACACGTGAAATTGAAGAATTTTCTGCAATTTCAATGATTTTATTTGCAATTTCCTTTGTATTCTCCTTGTTAATTGAATCTTCCAAACAAACAATTAATGCCCCAAAACCTATTGAATAAATATTATTTTCTTTTTGAACAACAGGCAATGTTAAATCTACTCCATATTTGAGCATAATCTCATAAATTAAATCATCATTATTCCTATCTGATTTAATATTATCTGCAATTAAATATTTATCTAAATTATCATTTTCATATTCCCATTTTTTTAAATTACTTGAATCTAATTGGAAGTATTTAAAACCAGTGTCTATTGAATCATCATTTAAAATATTACCAGATTTAATAATTCTTTCTCTAGCTAAATCACAAATAGTATTAAATTCTGAAGATTTATTGTCTATTGTCTCAGGAATTTGTATGAGTATAAATTTTAAATTAGCATCTTTTTCGGAATTTAATTGGAAAACTGCATCTGCAGTAGTTGCAGATCCGCTAAAAAAATCTAAAACAAAACCTTCATTGATATTTAACCATTTTAATAATTGTTTAATTAATCTTACAGGTTTTTTACCATTCTTAAATGAAGTATTTCCTTCTTTATCAATATTTTTCATATCAAAATCGAAATTTTTCCATAAATCTCCAATTGCGACAGCCCTCTTGTATTCTGGCACATATTCATCAGTAATGCGCAATGCATCTTTAAATGGAATATACTGTCTTATTTTACCCTTACCATTATTTGTTTTGTAAACAATATACTCTTCAAATCGTACTATTTTTCCTTGATTAATTTCACTCATCACATCATCTGGAACATTATTAGAAAAATCAACTGATTGATATATTTTGTCTGCTAATTCATATAGAATAATTTTATTAAATTCCTCATCAAGAAACATTAATTTAGAAATATTATTAATACTAACTTTTAAAGAATATTTTTTAAAAAGTTTCACAATATCTTTATTAGATTTTAAATAATCATTCAAACTGGTGGTATTAAGATTTTCATCCAACATTACAGAATAATGATTATCAAATAACTCTTTTGTTGGCATGTACAATGGTTGGAAATCATTAGAAATTTTAGTTTTATTTTTTATATAAACCAAAACATAATCTTTTACTTTGACAAATGTCCTTTTAGTTTGTGAAGCTCTACTCCCAAAAACACCATTAGCTGTTTCAATAACTACATTTGAAATAAAATTTTCTTCACCAAATATCTCATCACACATTTTTTTAATATTTATTAATTCATTATCATCAATACTAATAAAAATAACGCCATCATCAGTTAATAAATTCCTTGCAAGTTTCAAACGAGGATACATCATATTCAACCATTTTGTATGATACCTTCCTTCAGTTTCAGGATTATTAGTTAATTTAATGCCTTGAGTAGTATCTTCTGAAGATAACTGTCCTGAAAGATTAAGATAATTTTCTAAATTATCTTTATAATTATCTTCATAAATTAAATCTCGACCAGTATTATATGGAGGATCAATATAAATTGCTTTAATTTTATTATAATAACTTTTCTGAAGTAATTTAAGAACTTCTAAGTTGTCTCCTTCAATATACAAATTCTGAGTATTGCTCCACTGTTCACTTTCTTTTTTACAAGGTCTTAATGTCCCTGTTGATTGTTTTTGTGATTCGCGAATTGCTTGAGTTTTTCCTGGCCAAGTGAAACTATATTTTTCTGCTGAATCATCAATGTCTTTACCTAAAATTAATTCTAATTTTTTAAAATCAATTTTCTCTTCTGTAATTACTTCTGGAAATATTTCTTTCAATTTATTAACATTTTCAGAAATAATATCTTTACTTTCACCAGTTAATTTAATTTCCTCCAAATCACTCACCTTTTTAATTCATTTATCAATTTTTCTTTTTCTTGTTTTAAACTATGTGCTTTAATATTCAGTTCCATTTTAACATTGAAATTATCTTCTTGAGAAATCTTTTTTTCAATTTCTTTAATCTTCAAATCTAAAATAGAAATTTCCTCATAAATTCTTTTAATTTCCTCAACTGATAAGTTAACTGTTCCACCAGCGGTCATTGCCCCATCATGTTGAACAACAGCTTCAAAATAAGAATTATAAAAAGAATAAAAATCAGTTCTATCTAGATTATCAAACTGTATCTTTGTTATAAAATCCTCTTCAATATCACTTAACTTATCTAGGTTCATCCAATTTGTTGATAAAATTTTTCCATCAATTACAATTTTATCAAAATCTGCTTTACTTTCACGTATATGTGCTGTATAAAATTTTAATTCATTCTCATATTGTATTGTTAGAATAATTGGATAAGGAATAAAACGCATAACTATATCTGCAATTCTATCTATTTTATCATCTTCTTTGAATTTACCAATGTCTATCTTATGAACATTATCATATTTTAGATTAATATTAATTAATTCAACTTCCTCATAACGCCTTTCTTCATCAATAAATTTATCAACACGGACATTATCTTCAGTAAAATTATAACACCATTTAATTTGTTTAATCAAATCCGTGAAAATTCTTTTATCTTTACTATTTAAGTTAGCAGCTTCAAATACTTCTTTTTTTGGAATTACTGCATCAACAATGCAATTATTTGGAACTTCAAGAATATCTTCTATTAATACCATTAAAAATCATCTCACTATTAAAAAGGTTATTAATTCAAATTCTTCAAGTCCATCAATGTCTCTTTTAACAACTGCAGTTCCACCTTTATTGAATAAACTTTTAACACCAGTTTCTTGTTTTTTACCAATAATATCTTCAATGGTTTCAACTAATAATTCTGAATATATGTGCATGTCTCTTCCATCATCAGTGTCAAAGTTAAAATCATTGACTAAATCAATTAAAACTTCATTTTTACCTAAACAAAGCTTTTTATAATAATCTAAGACTTTTTTAGATCGTATATATGAAAACTTAACATTACTATCAATACCAGTATACACTAAATAATAAGGACTTAATGGATTTTTTTCAAGTGATTCTGCAGTACCAGTAGTTTGTCTTAGTAAGAATATAACTCCAGGTTCAATTTCACCAATCAAATCATTGGGAATATCAACAATTGAATATATTCCTTTCGGCGCTTTTTCAAGTTCTTTTTGATTAACATCCAAATAATCTTTTAATTCTGTTTTAAAATCATTGAATGTTAAATCTGTAATAGAAATAGTATTATCAATATCTTCCAAGTCCAGAACTTTATCTTGCAATTCTTCTAGCTGTTTTCTACGATAATCCAAATCATTCATGGTTTGGTCTTTTGAAATAATATTTTCTTCACCAGTAGCTGATACATCCACCATAACCATACGATTTTTCACACGGCCTTCTAAATCAATGTATTCATCTAGTTCCATATTTGGCCAGAAATTAACAAGTTGTATTTCCTTATTTTCAGAACCAATCCTATCAACTCTTCCAAATCTCTGAATAATACGCACTGGATTCCAGTGAATGTCATAATTAATTAAGTAATCACAGTCTTGTAAGTTTTGACCTTCAGATATACAATCTGTACAAATTAAAATATCAATTTCATCAACTGCATCAGGATCAATATTAGCTCTTTCTTTTGACTTAGGTGAGAAATTAGTTAATATATCATTAATGTCTGATGCTGTTACTCCTTTTAGTGTAGTTTTATTATCTCCACCACCAGTTACAAGAGCTGATTGTATACCAAACTCTTCTAATGCCCAAACGTTAATGTTATTGTATAAGTATTTTGCAGTATCTGCAAAAGCCGTAAATACAATTATTTTCCGATTTCCAGGATTAATTGGATTGTGAATCTTTAAAGTAATTCTTTCTTTTAAATCTTTAAGCTTACCATCTCTATCTGAAGTTATATTTTTTGATTCTTCAAGTAAATGAGTAAGCTTTTCTTTATCCAATAGTAAATCTTGTTTCCATTTAACTAAATCCATATCCTGAAGAAGAATCTTTCTTTTTTTACCAAATAACAGATTTTCATATTCATCCTCATCTGGATCAATAATATCAATATTTATATTAGGATTATAGTCAATGCCTTTGTCAATTTTATCTAAAACATTATCAATATTATACAATAATCGTTCAACAGATAATCTAAATGACTCAATTGAACTTTCCATACGTTTTAAAAGATTTATTCTCATTAATTGAACTAAAGCATTATCTTTATCCTTTTGTTTAAATATTCCACCACCAAGAGCAGTAGTATCATATTTTAATTCATATTGTGCTAATTTATCTGGAAGAAGATAATTCATTGGAGAATATATGCCTAAATTTAATCTTGAAATTTCTTTATTAATCTCTCTTAAGGAAGGGAATTCCTCATTTATATCAATTTCAGATTTAATATTGATTGGCTCTTTTCTTTCAGGAAAATGGCCTATTTCATTAATGTCATAATATTTTTCAATATGCTTTCTTGACCTTGCAATAGTTAATGTATCAAGTAATCTGAAATAATCTAAATCAATATTATCAATGAAACTTTCACCAGTTCTTTGAGATTCCGGAAGTTTGGCCCATTGATTAAAAGTCATTTGGGCTTTTCTCAAAGTTTGATCAATACTATCAATTCCAGCATGTGATAGTGCATTATCATTCTCTTCAGTAATAAATGCAATTTGATTTTTAATATCGGTCATTTTATTATTAACTGGTGTAGCTGATAACATTAACAATCTTGTTTTATGTCCTCCTTTAATAATATCATTCATTAATTTTTGATACCTTGTTTGACGGTCTTTAACAGCAGGATTGTTTCTAAAGTTATGGGATTCATCTATAACAACTAAGTCATAATTTCCCCAGTTAATTGTTTTAAGGTCAATATCCCCAGATTTGCCTCTTTCTCGACTTAAATCTGTGTGATTTAAAACATCATAGTTAAACCTATCATCTACGAAAATATTTCTTTTATCATTCTTTGTATAAATTGTCCAATTGTCACGTAGCTTCTTAGGAACTAAAACTAGAACTCTATCGTTTCTTAATTCATAATATTTAATAACAGCTAATGCTGTGAATGTTTTACCTAAACCAACACTATCAGCTAAAATACAACCATTGTGATTTTCAATCTTCTCAATTGCTCCAATTACTGCATCTTTTTGGAATTTATATAATTTATTCCAGATTTTAGTTTCTTTAATTTGATTGCCTTCACGGATAGCTCCACCTTCAAGTTCTTCCAGACTATCTGAAAAAATATTATAAAGTGATAAAAAATAGATAAATTCTGCAGGATTTTCTTTATGCATTGTTTGCATTTGATTTAAAACTTCTTCTTTAACATCCTCTAAATAATCTTCATTATCCCATAAAAAGTTAAATTGCATTAAAGAAGAATGTACAAAGTCTTTCCCATAAACGCATTGATTCATATCTTGCCTATCAGATTTATTCAATCCTAAACCTGCAGTAGTAAAGTCAACAGTACCATTAATGGCAATGCTAGAATCATCATTATTTTCAACACAAATCATACGAGGTTGTGCTTCATTAGGTTTTTTAAATGATTTAATTTCAACTTTCTCCCTTATCCAATCAGCACATTCTCTAGAAATAGAACCTTGCGTTAATTCATTTTTAAGTTTAATTTCATAATCATTTCCAAAAATACTGTTATTATCAATATAATATTGGCGTGATTCCTTTTTATCATCTCTTAAAAAACTAGGTTTGGTATATATAAAACGCATACTGTCTATTTTATTCAAATCCTTTTTAAGTTTATCATAAGCATACATTGAAAACAATGCAGACACAACAGATAGTTTAGATCCTTTTTTAATGTTATCACTGAGCTCTTGATAAACAAAATTAAATTTGTTATCTAAAATTTTTGGAGCTTTCACAGTCAATTTAATCATCCTTAACAATAGTATAAACTTGTTACTATGTTTATTAGGAAAACAATATAAATTTTTATATTACATACATTTCATGAAAGAATCAAAATTGATATAAACTCATAAAATCACATATTGAAAGCAATAATTAACTGTACTTATATCAAAAAGCTTTTATAGTCATTTATTCAATTAATAATTAGTGATTATTATGATTAATGATAAAATAAGAACATATAACGAACTTAAAGATGATGAAAAAGAAGTGCTTGATAGTTTCAGAAAAATGAAACTAATGTATGATTATGCAAGATTCAAATTACATAGACTTCAAGTTGAAAATCTCATTAATGATTACGAACAGCTTAAGAAATTACGTGAAGAGATTCAAGTCAAATACTTTTCAATTTATGAGGAATTACAGGTTGAAGATTTAATCGAAGGAGAACTTGATGCCCATGTTTGGGGAATTACTCGTGAACATGAAAATGAAGTTTGGGATTCTGAGTTAAGATTAATGAGTGATATTAAAACTAATTTTGATATAGCTATTAAAATGATTGAGTCAGGTGAAGCAGAACAATCTATTCTTGATGCTGAAAATAATTTATAGCAAAAGTTACTAATATTATATTGAAGACAAAAACTCCTATATTGTTTTCAATAGAAATAAGTCATCTCAATTTCACAATTATCCTTAACAATAATGGCTTATTTCTATTTCTATCTCTTTTTTACATTAATAACAATATTCTAAATCAGTAATGTTTATCTTCATTATCTTTTAAAAAAAAGTAGCCATTATATATAAATCTTTATATATTATAAATAATAAATTAAATAATAAATTAAGTAATATTAAGATTTAAGTGGAGGACATATATAATGGCAGATTCTATTATTTTACTTGAAGAAAGAAAAGAAGTCACAACTTTCTTGTTAGATGAAGGTACAATTACTGCAACCACTGTAACTACTCCTACTGGAGAAACTCCAGGATATGAGTATGCAGGCAATAAAATCAAAGTTGATGATGCTGTAACATTATCAGCTAATTCAGATATTGGAAAACCAACAGTTAAAAAATACACTGCAGCTGAAGGTGAAATCATTTTAGGTATTGCAGTTAACGATCCAGTTACAATGACTGGTGGAAAAAGAAAAACTGCAATCCTTGTATTAGGACATTTATTCAGATTAAAATTAGCTAGTGGATTATCAAACATTGCTGTTAATGACAAAATAGCTCTAACTAGTACTGGAGCTATCAAATCAGATGACGGCGAATATATCGCAATGCACCCTGTTGCAAGCTCAGATGATTACAAATACATTGAAGTATTCAGACCATACGATATTGGCACTACAGGCCAAACTTAAGGTGATAATTAATGATTACAAAAGGAAATGATACTAAAGTACAAAATGAGGTAATAGCTCAAACCATTACAGATGAAACTGCAAAAAGGTTGAAGTTAGCTAGATTGTTTCCTAAACAAGAAATCAAAGAGAACTCCGATTACTACACTTACTTTAGACAAAACATTAATCTTGATGAAGCTATTAAAAAAGGTCTCCTTGGGGAAGCTAAAGATATTGCTCCAGGAGCATCTTTGCAAGAATTAAACATTAGAAAGCCAATAACTGACACTATCTCCATTGATACTGTGGGCGGTGTTCTTAATGTTAATAAAGATGTTTTTGATAGTGATATTGTTTCATTCGAAGATTTATTAGGTGATGTAGCTACCGTTATTGCCAATCGTATTGAATATAACATTTACGATACTTTAATCAGTTCACCAAACGTTCCTGTTTACAATACCAGTGAAACTCAGGACACAATGGATGCTTACGGAAAATTTGTTATCAAAGCACAGGAAGCTTTCAAAGGCAATGCTGGAGCAGGTGCCGATTTAACAATAATGGCAGAGTCTTACAAAACTTTAAGCTATGTAAAACAATTAGCTTACTCATCCAACAAATTAGTTCAGCCTGTAGAAGATATTAAAGAATACTACGGTATTGATAATATCGATCTTTTAGGAACAACCCAAGCTGATGGTGGATCATTAATAGGTGACAAACAATACATAGGTTTTGATCTTAGGAATGCACCATTGACAGTATTGTATTCCAAATCTTCTGGAACTACTGTTGCACCTATTACAAGCGATGAAAACATTGCAGACTTCTATCCAATCATCGAAATAATGCGTAAAGACATCTACGATGAATTACCTCAATATACAAAATTGTTTATACAAAGTAAAGTAGGAATATTATTAAACAAGCCAGGTCTTGCTTTAAAAGGTACCTGCAGACCGTAGAGGTGAATGTTAATGTTAACTAAAGGAAATGATGCTAAAGTACAAAACGAAGTAATGGCACAGATTGTTGCTGACACTTCAGCCAAATGGATGAAATTCACCAGATTACTTCCAAAGCAAGAAATACAGGAAAACAGCCAATATTACACTTACATGTCACAAAGAGTCAATATCGAGGAAGCTATTCAATCTGGTGTACTTGGTGAGGCTAAAGATATTGCTCCAGGTGCTACCCTTCAGGAATTAAACGTCAGAAAACCAATCAGTGAAACTGTCTCCATTGACACTATCGGCGGAGTATTAAATGTTTCCGCTCAAATGCTTGATTCCAATTTAATCTCCGTTAATGACATGCTACAAGACGTTGGTATTCTTATCGGCCGTAGTATTGAAAAGGCAGCTATTGACATGATAATGAACTCATCCAAAGTTGCAACCTATAATTTCCAAGCTGGCGATGATACTGGTATGACTATCCTCAAAGCTCAAGAAAAATTCAAAGAATCTGCTGGAAGCTATGCTAACTTAAACAGTATGGCTGTAAGCTACAAATCATTAACAACTTTAAAATCAGACATATTCGAAAGCAACAGACAAGTCGAACCGGTTGAACTGATCAAAAGCTATTACGGTGTCGACAATATAGATATCCTTGGAACTGCTGTCTGTGATGGTGGTTCAGAGATGGGTGACAAAACCTATATTGGTATGGACTACATCAACCCAGGAATGAAATTGCTATACTCAAGAACCACAGGAACAACCGTTGCACCTTTAGGACCTGACGGTGAGATGTACGATTTCTATCCTTTGATTGAATTCATGCGTAAGGACATTCGCGATGAATTACCGATGTATACAAAGCTATTCATACTTTCCTCTGTCGGAGTGTTAATGAACGCACCTAATAGAATTATCAAAGGTAATTTCAGAGCATGAGCCATAATTTAACTCCTAAATATATTGGCCCTTTCGTTAGGGATGCGTGTAGGGATA
>NZ_JBGUPC010000016.1:0-5317 GCF_045130115.1 Methanobrevibacter sp. | reverse complement strand
TCTGGTATTCACAACGTACCTTCCGCATGGGACTGGTTAAGAGGATACAAAAAAGAACACAAAGAAGCATGGCCTGTTTGTGATATCGGTTCAAACATCGTTCAACAAATGGCTGGTGGAGACTTCGTTCTTTTCGGACCTATCGAAAACTCCAGACTTGCATTCCCTGCATGTGGTATGGCTGATATCATGATTGCTGAAGCAGCAAAAGATATCGGTACCGAACCTGTAGAAGACCACCCAATTAACAAATTATTATAATTTAAAGGGGTCCCGATTAGATGATTCATTTCATCTAATCTATTTTTTTATTTTCACTTTTTTTCAAAACTTTTAATAAAATTTATATTATTCTAAAAAGATATTATTATTTAACTTTAATATTTTTGGAGAGGTTAGATAATGTCTTTTTTAAGTAAACTTTTTAATAGAGGTCCTAAGCCTATCATTGCTCATTCCAAAGAAGGTAATTTGGCAAGTTTAAGAGCTCAAAGGGCAGGTCCTGCAAGTCCTGGCGCTGTTCAAAAGCCTGATACTTTTTATGTAACTGCTTCTGTTGAATTAGGTAACACCACTACAAAATCTATTGTAATGGCCACTAATTTAAACACAAGTGAATCTTATTTATTGAATAAAACAGTTAAAATGACTCGTGATATACGCCCGCCTAAACCTAATGAAGAGGTATTCGGAAAAACCGTTTGGGGTATTGAACTTTCCAAGGAATCTGTAACAGAGCTTATCAGGGATACCGTTTTGGAATCTTTAAGAAAATGTCAGGTCGATAAGGATGAGGACTTGGATTTCGTTGTAAGATCAACCGGTGTAACCGCAGGTTTCGCAACTGCCGAAGAAGCAGGTCAATTGATTATCGCTTTGGCTGACGGTTGTCTTGAAGCTGATATTCCTCCAAGGAAAATGTCTCCTGCAATGACCATTTCACAGCTTCCTGAAAGGTTGCAGAAACATTCCCTTTTGGAAAACATAATGTTTGATGGTGCTGTTGTAAGTGTAGTTCCTCCTCAAGGTAAGGAAACAGTTGCAAATGAGATGGAAGGGGAACTTGTTACTGCAGGTATTAAGTTAGGAGCCAAATGGACTGAAGTGGATTACAGAAACCCTTGTGTTTCCCTAGATTTCGGTTCCACATTGGCAGGTCGTATCGTTAATGATAATGAACCTTATGCAAATACTGTAGGTAACTTCCTGGGTCTTGCAGGTGTTGTAAGCGACTCTTTGGCTAGAGGTTCAGGAAAAATCGATAAGAAGAATGGTGCTGCCCTGGATTTATATTCCGATAAGGCAATGAAAAAAGCTGACCACAAAAAGGCTGAAGCCAATGCATTGGAAGCTCATAAATTGGTTAACATTACTAAAGTGCCTAAGGATGTTGACAGATTCGGTACCGTGCCGGTGAATCCGGAAGCTGCAGAAAATGCAGGAACCACTTTAATTGGTTGTGATGTCGGATTCAATGGTGATAAATTAGATGAATTGATGGAATTGGGTGCACAATTCTATGATGCTGACGGTCTTCCAACTCTGCTTTCAACTCTTGACTATGTAAGTACAAATATTGTTAAAAGGGTTCTTGATGTTGCATTTGAGGAAAATGTTATCGTTCCAGGTTCCGCTTTAGGTATCACAGGTAGGGCAGGAATTACCGGACGTAAGCCTGAACTCATTTTAGAGGCAGTTCAAGACAAATTTGAAAATGTCGTATTTGTTGAGGACGGTCTTGCATTAGGTTCTGCAATCATGGCTCGTTGTATGAACTCAATGGGAACACCTAGAGTGCCTATTGGCGGTAAGCAAGGTGGAAGATGCATTCTTAAAGACCGTATGAAAATGATGGGCGGAAAATTCGCTTAAATTTCAGTGGTTTATCATGATTTATGCAATTTTGATGGCAGGAGGTATGGGAACCAGACTTGAAGTTCCCGAAGAAAAGCCTCTTTTCAAATTGCATGATAAGCCCTTAATCAAATATGTCATTGACAACTTAAATGCATCAGAATTGATTGATAAAATAGTTATTGCAGTTAGTCCAAACACTCAGGAAACTACCGGATACTTAAAATCTCTCAATGATGATTTCATTATTTTGGACACGTCAGGTGAAGATTATCTTAAGGATCTATCTTACATTTTGGATTACTTTGAAAAAAAATCTAAAGAAGACATTCTGCTTTTCATCAATGCTGATTTACCATTTATTTCAACAGAAACCATAGATTATGTCATAGATTATTATTTGGGCAATGATAAGGATGCATTATCGGTCATTGTTCCTGTTGAAGTTTTTGAAAGCCTGGGATTGAAATATTCATATGAGTTCAATGGATGTGTTCCCTCAGGATTGAATATTCTCAGAAGTGAAAATATCATCCAGGAGGAAACCCAGTTAGTGCTTGAAAAAGTGGAATTGGCATTAAATATTAATACGATTCCGGATAGTGAAATTGCAGAAAAGTTATATTACAAATATTACGTTTAAATATAATGAAGTTATAATAATTATATAACTAAAATAATTTTTATGGTGATTTAATGGATAATAAACAACAAATTCCAAAAAGAGAAGAAAAATTATGGAGTGAAATCAAAAACTATCAAGTAGCTACCAACAATGCACGTATCCTTGGTGTTTTAGATGAACTTATCATCAATGAAAAAACCGGTAAAATTGTCGATATCGCTATCAGAATCGAAAGTGACCGTAATATTCATGTTAAAGGCGCTAAAAGGAATGGAGACTTGTTATTAGTTCCTTTCGCTAAAGTTGAAAAAGTTGGCGAATTTATTATTGTAACTGAATAATTTCAGTTATACTCTTTTTTTTATTTATTTAATTTTTTGTAATTTTTTGCATTATTTACTGTTAACTATTTATTTTAGTAAATCTATATTTACTATAGTATAACAAATTCATATTTATTCATAAAAGGTGATTATATGTTGCTTGAAATTAAAAATTTGGCTGTTGAAGTGGCCGGAAAGAGAGTTTTAAAAGATGTTAATCTTTCAATTGATGAAGGGGAAACTCATGTTCTTTTAGGACCAAATGGTGCTGGTAAGAGTACATTATTTTTAACTATTTTAGGATTTCCACAATATGATGTGGTTGAAGGTTCTATAAAATTCAAAGGTCAGGATATTACTAAATTGTCTACTGCCGAAAGGGTTAAGTTGGGCCTTGGTGTAAGTTTTCAAACCCCTCCTGCAATTAGGGGAGTATCCGTGAGAGATTTACTCAAAATTGAGTCTCATCAAGAGATGGATGAAGATTTAAATCCTAGAATGCAGGAATTAGCAAAACAACTTAAATTCAGTGATGAATTTTTGGACAGGGATGTTAATTTAGGATTTTCTGGTGGGGAAGTAAAACGTTCCGAAATTTTACAGTTGCTTGCCCAAATGCCGGATTTCACCATGTTTGATGAACCTGACTCCGGTGTAGATATTGAAAATGTAGAATTGTTAGCTTCTGAAATAGGTACATTATTAGATAAAGATAAACCACAAGGTTCCAGAAAAAGAAGTGGACTTTTAATTACTCATTTAGGTTATATTTTAAACTTTGTAAGTGCAGATAAGGCGCATGTATTAATTGATGGTGTAATTTCTTGTTCTGGAAATCCAACTGAAATTTTAGAAGATATTAGAAAAAATGGTTTTAATGGATGTGTTGAGTGTGCGCAATGTTTATGATGATGCTGAAAGGGCAAAAGATAAAAAAGCAGCTTTAGGTGCTGATATTACTATTGAAAATTTCTCCGATGAAACTGTCAATGCTTTAGATATGATTGATGATTTGGATGATTTGGATAAACAAACCAAAAAGGATTTATTGCAAGTTGGTGTAGATACTGAAGAAAAAAACAGGTCAGGATCATTTTTACAGGTTGATCAAAGTAATATTTTCACAAACAACTCAATGTCCGATTCCATTGAAGTCATGAACATGGGCGTTGCATTGGAAAAGTATAGCTGGTTGGAAGATTATCTATGGAATGTCGTAAAACCTGATGCAGACAAATATACTGCAAAAACTGCTTTGAATGAACAGGAAAACGGTGTTTTAAGCGGTTATTTTGTAAGATCCCTTCCTGGAACCAAAGAGGTAATGCCTGTTCAGGCATGCATGTTCATCAGTGATGAAGACATCATGCAAACCGCTCACAACGTAATTATTGCTGAAGAAAACTCTGAATTGCACTTGATTACCGGTTGTGCAACTGGAGATGATGTCGGTTCTGCAATGCACGTTGGTGTGTCTGAAATGTATCTGAAACCGGGTTCCAAAATCACTTTCACTATGGTTCATAATTGGGCTGAGCAGGTTGAAGTTCGTCCAAGAACCGGTGTCAAATTAATGGACAATTCAACTTATATTAACAATTACATTCTAACCAGTCCTGTAAGCACTATCCAATCATTCCCGACTGCATACTGTGATGGTGAAAACTCAAGGGCAATTTTCCAAAGTATCCAAGGCGGTAAAAAAGATTCCATTATCGATGTTGGATCAAGAGTTTTGTTGAATGCTAAAGGAGCAAGAGGAGAGGTTATCTCAAGGGCTGTTGCACAGGATGAATCACAAATTTATGCAAGAGGTCATCTTGCAGGTACAGTCCCTGAAGTTAAGGGTCACTTGGAATGTCATGGACTTGTATTATCCGATGACAGTTTCATTTACGCTGTCCCTGAACTTGAGGCCAGTTCAGCAAACCTTGAAATGTCTCACGAAGCAGCTGTCGGTAAGATTTCCGAAGATGAGATTAACTATTTGACTTCAAGAGGAATCACCGAAGAAGATGCCGAATCCATGATTGTTAGAGGTTTCTTAAACATGGATATCACTGGTCTTCCTGACGAATTAGCTGAGCAAACTCAAAGAATGATTGATATGAGTCTTGATGGAATGTAATTCCATCTATATTTTCTTTTTTTTACAATTACTCTTATTTTAAACCTAATTTTCGTAAACTCGTTTTATAGTATATAAACCTTTTGACTTATTTTTCTAAGTAACCTTTATATTAATTATAAATGAAATATATTAATCAGTACATAATGTAATGCTGAGCTAGCTCATTACGTACGTAAAATTGTGTTTTTAAGGTATACCTAAACAGTATTTCCTTAAAAAGAAAATTTTAAAATTTTTTAAAAAACTTTAAAATTGGGTTTTTGAAAGACGTAAGTTTTTCTTAAACGTGAAAAAATATTTATAGAGGAGGAGAAACTCTATGGCTGATGATGTAAAAATTGTAATGTTTTGTTGCAACTGGTGTTCCTATGGAGGAGCAGACAC
>NZ_JBGUPC010000015.1:0-19683 GCF_045130115.1 Methanobrevibacter sp. | reverse complement strand
AGTAGGATAAGAGGCGAAGGAGATGTTGAAGACGCAAAACAGAAAGCTAAAAGAGTTTTGGGTTATCCTGAAAAACAATAGGCTTCTTTGGAGGATATTGTTATCATGAACAAAATTAAAAAGAAGATATTTATTTGCAACTTTACCAAAACAATTTCAAGTGCCGTTTTAACAGCGATAGCTATCAACATCATCATGACCAATGCCACAAAGTATGCTTTAATCGAAGGACTATTGCCATTTGCATTAGCCATTGTCATTGTTGCATTAATTGACATTTATGAGTATAGATGTGAACGTGAAGACCAGATTAATTTAGAAGATTTGGAAAGTAGAATTGAAAAACTGGAGGAAAATGAATGAAGATATTGATTGCAGTTCCAACATTTGAAAACATCAAACCAGAATGTTTCAAAAGCATATACGGCTTGACAAGACCTGAAGGATGTGACCTCTATTTTGATTATGTCAGAGGTTATGATTGCGCTAAAGCAAGAAATCAAATAGCTAGAAACGCAATGACCGGAAACTATGATTATGTATTGATGGTAGACTCAGACATACAACTGCCTTCAGACACATTAGTTAAATTATTGGAATGCAAATCAGATATTGCTCTTGGATGGTATTATCGCAAGAGAACCAAATCAGATCAAACAATAATCTACACTTTCGGAAAAGACTTCAACGATAACAATTGCATCACAGGCACTACAATGATCAACGAAGTCCCAAGACCAATCGAAGTTAAAGGTGGTGGCCTTGGAATTGCATTAATCAAAGTAGATATCTTCCGCAACCTTCCATATCCATATTTTAAATTCGTAACATATTCTAATGATACAGTATTGTCTGAAGATTTATATTTCTGCAATCTAGCTAATGGACATGGATTTAATGTTAAATGCAACCCTGATGTTAAGGGAAATCATATATTCGAAATATTAATGTGATAAACATGACTGATACAATTGTCTTACTGGAAGAACAAAAAGAGATTACCACATTCCTATTGGATGATGGAGCAAAAACATTAGTCGATGATGTAATAACTCCAACGGGCAGTAATCTCGGATTTGAATACTCCGACAAATGTATGGTTGATGATATACTTTGTATTTCCGAAAAATCCAGAATAGGAAGTGAAAGCTTAAAGAAATTCACAGGCACGGAAGTCCCTGTCGGCATCCTTGTCAATGAACCTGTGGTAATGACAAACGGAGATAGAAAAGGAAGAGTCCTTCTTTTAGGCGGACTTTACCGATTGAAACTTTCATCCGCACAAACAGTCAAACCCGGAGATAGAATCAAATTAACATCAGCTGGAGCTACTGTCGATAATGAAGGTCAATTCATAGCATTTCATCCCGTTAATGATTCGGATGAATACAGGCATGTCAATTGTTTCCAAATAAGTCTTGGAGGTAAAGGAGAGAAAGGAGACACCGGAGATACAGGTGCTGCTACTGTTATCCTCGGGTCTTATGATACTTTCGATGAATTAATAGCAGCACATCCAACTGCTAATGAAGGAGATGCATTCTTAGTAGATGGCGAATTATTCGTTTGGCATAGAGATTAGATTAATAGAGGTGTTTTATACATGGTATGGGAAAGCGTTGGTATGATAAAAGGGCCGAAAGGCGATACCGGTGATAAAGGAGATACCGGAGATACAGGAAAAGCATTTGAATACTCAGACTTCACACCAGAACAATTAGCAGGATTAACTGGTGAAAAAGGAGACAAAGGAGATACCGGTGATAAAGGAGATACTGGAAAAACTGGAGCAACCGGAGCCACAGGTGATAAGGGCGATACAGGAGCAACAGGTGCTACCGGAGAAAAAGGTGACACTGGAGATACAGGAGCTACTGGCGCCACAGGTGCGACAGGTGCAACCGGCGATACGGGAGATCCATTCTCAATATACAGAACATACGAAACTGTAGTTGCAATGAATGCAGATGCAGCTAATGTTCCTGAAGGAATGTTTGTAGCTATCCAATCAACAGTCGAAGATCCCGATAATGCAAAGCTATACTTGAAAGGTGCAAATAGCTTCAGCTTCATTACAGATATGTCCGGTGCAACAGGTCTTAAAGGTGATACTGGTGCTAAAGGCGATACAGGCAATACCGGAGCAACCGGTGCAACAGGAGAAAAAGGTGATACTGGAGATACTGGCCCGCAAGGAGTAACAGGTGATAAGGGAGATACTGGAGCCAAAGGCGATACTGGTGATAAAGGTGACACTGGAAAAACTGGAAACACAGGAGCAACCGGAGATACCGGTGCAACTGGTGCCAAAGGTGATACTGGCGATAAAGGCGATACCGGTGATAGAGGACCTCAAGGATACAGTACAATTATCAAAGGGTCTTATCCAAGTTATGCTGATTTGATTGCAGCTCATCCAACCGGAACAACAGGAGATGCATATCTCGTTGATGGAGAACTTTACGTTTATCAATAATTCTCCTTTAAAAAGGTGATGAATAATGGCATGGGTAAATGTAGGAAGAATTAAAGGTGATACTGGAAATACTGGTGATACCGGAGCCACAGGAGCAACTGGAAACACTGGGGCTACAGGAGATACTGGTGAAAAATCAAATGCAATCTGGACAACAGCTACTGCACCAACAACACCAAATTATACATTCGATACAACAAAGCTTGTAGGGCCTACAGGATTTTCTCCAAAGGTAGGGGATGTAATTATCTACAGCTATTACAGATATCAGATAACATCCATTTCAGGAACTTCAGCACAATCATCATCAAGAGTTTCAATCAGAGGAGCTAAAGGCGATACCGGTGCAACAGGAGCAACCGGAAATACTGGCGCAACTGGTGATAAAGGCGATACCGGTGCAACAGGACCAGTCAATCTTGCAAGCTCTTTAGATACAACAGATAATACTAATGCTATTAAAAATGCACCAGTAGCTACAGCTATTCAAAATATTAGTAATCAAATTGGAACAATAACTGCTGCACAAACTGCAAACTTGAATTTATTAGGGAGCTGATGTTAATGTCAATAGCCAGTAATGTATTAACTGTTAATGAGAGATTGGAATTAGCAAGAACATTAATGAAAGAAAAGTTAACCGCTAATGGGAAAGATTTCCTATCGGATGATAATCTAATTGATTTGATTGAAAGATGGAGGTGTTTATATTATGACAAGTGCTCCATAGACAATACTTCTGACTGGACAGTAAAAGGAAGTTTGGCATTGACTTTTGATTCAACAAACAAATGCTATAATCTCAAGACAAACGCAAACCAAGCTTTCGGCTATGCTATTTTGGATAGTTATTATTTTGAACTTCCGCTAGCTATTGAATATGATTTCATGTTACTGCAGGGTGGAAACAACTATAATAATCAGTTAAGAGTAGGATTGTGTTATCCGTACAGTTATGATCCGGACTATTTTGCAGTGATTGGAAATGTGGCTAGGTATTCCTCCAGCATAACTGAACTGAGGACAGGAGATATCAGGACAACCACAACAGATTCATTAGACAATACATTGACCAGCAATGCAAGAACAAATGCTTTAAACAAATGGTATCATGCGAAATTGACAATAACAGATACTGCAGCGACATTTATAGTAACAGATTATAACGGCAGTGCAATTACATTATCATCAGCAGTTCCGGATGGGCTGGATGAAAATTATGGCAATAACAAATTAGGAATCAGTAAATGTTACAATAACAACACTAACGTGAGAATTAAAAACATTAAAGTTTATGGAGTGTGAAAAATGCCTTATACTCGGCCGGATTTATCTGAAATACTAGCTAACGAACAGACTCTCAATACTAATCTAACATTGGCTCAAACAAGATTAAGAGCTATTTTAGACGAAGAAGAAATAGGCTATACCCAAGGCGAGGGAGTAATTCCATTGATTAGAAAATTGCCTGTTCCGGTTCCAACCACTGTTGAATGGAACTGTTATGAAAGCTGGTTAACATATTCCGGACCGCAGACAAGTCGTCGCAGTACTGATGCATATCCTGTTGTAAGAGATCAGCACGGCACTTATATTCCAGATGTTCCAGTCACAGTCAGGAGAAAACCAATCAGCGGGGGATTATGGAGCAATTACGGAACATATGTTTCATCTCATGACCGTATAGATTTGCATCCAGACGCAAATAAAGGAGGATATATCTATGAAGTTTATGTAACGGCCAATCCTTCAATTTCAGCACAATTAACTTTACCACAATACTGGTTCAATTATGATAGTCGAGATGAGGATTTCGGTGTAGATTACTCAATGGATGCAATATTAGATACTGCAAACCCGTTAATATCCGTTAATGTCAAATCCATAGATACGACCTATTTAAGCTATGGAACTAATTATTTCTACGTTACTGCCAATGCTGCCGGAGAGCTATTGCTGGCAATACCATTGAAGAATGCTCCAACAATCGTGGGAGCAAATTCAAACACTAATGTTTATATCGGATATGATGTAACAAGAGGAAACACTGCTTATAGTAATGGAGCATTAGGCGTTGGTGGAGGTATGGTTGGAAATGGTTCAAGAAACTCAATGGGAATATTCTTAAATTCATCTGATTATGATTTTAGAGAGACATATGAGAATGCATTTTATTTCGACCCTAGTGATGTGGGATTCACAGTTTCCGGTCAGTCAAGGGAATGTGTTGTTATAATTCCTGGAGGAAGCAGTGGAGCCTATACATATTATGAAAATGCTGATGGGTCAATTTCAGAGTATGCCGGCTACTGGTATGCATCACAGCTAGGAAGCAGATACGGTCCATGTTTGGTTATTTACAAGAATAAGGCAACAGCCAATGAAAGAATTAAAATTACAGTTAAATACATAAAAGCCAGCTGTCCATAGCAGGCTTGATGTTTAAAATTAAGGTGATAATATGGTGGAGACAACAAATTGGATTGAAATCGGACCAGTAGTGGGTGATACTGGAGCCACTGGTCCGAAAGGTGATAAAGGAGACACAGGTGCAACCGGTTCTCAGGGACCTGCTGGACCAAAAGGAGATACTGGAAACACAGGTGATAAAGGTGATAAGGGAGATACTGGTGCGAAAGGTGATAAAGGAGACACAGGTGCGACTGGAGCAACTGGAGAAAAAGGAGAAACTGGACCTAAGGGAGATACTGGAGACACAGGACCTGCTGGAGATACTGGACCGGCCGGGGCGACTGGCGACACTGGAGCTACTGGTGTTGGTACTCTTATTAAAGGTTCGTATAATACTTATGAGGAATTAATAGCTGCACATCCGACAGGCAATGCTACAGACAGCTATCTTGTCAATGGTTCCCTTTATATCTGGAACGGAAATGCTTGGGAAAACGTAGGAAACA
Source organism: Methanobrevibacter sp. (assembly GCF_045130115.1). Lineage (GTDB taxonomy): Archaea > Methanobacteriota > Methanobacteria > Methanobacteriales > Methanobacteriaceae > Methanocatella. Next base: position 14,289 of record NZ_JBGUPC010000015.1, on the reverse strand, counting down.
TAAAAGGAGACAAAGGGGATACAGGACCAAAAGGGGATACCGGAACTACAGGTTCTAAAGGTGATACTGGTGAAACGGGAGCTAAAGGTGATACTGGTGATACTGGATCTCAAGGTGTAAAGGGAGACACTGGAAATACAGGAGACACAGGTGCGACTGGAGCAACTGGACCTAAAGGCAATACCGGAGATACTGGTCCTAAGGGAGATACTGGCATTGGAAGTGATGAAGAAGCAGGATGGAAGCTGCCTGTTGACCAGATATTAACAACAAACACATTGCCTACAGGTGTCAGTACAGGCTATCGTGTAGCTATTGTTACTAGCTCTGTCATGGCCATTAAGGAGTATAACGGAAGTTCTTGGGATACTGAAAGTCTTGATCCGTACAGTGTAATTCCGTTGAAACATTCTGGAGGAATACAGATGTATCTGGCAAAATCTTCAGGACCGGTATATATGGGTGTGGATTATGGAGTCTTTGGAAAATTCCGCTTCATGACACAGGCAGCATATGATGCGTTAAGTAGCTATGATAATGATACAATTTATTTTGTAAGAAGTTCATAAGTGATAGTATGGAATTGACTGATGAAATGTTAACTGAAATTAGCTATGTGAATATCTCAAAGTACAGGACAAAAGTAATGAAGTCCTTGGATGGGGAAGTGCTGATACCTACGCAAATATCTGAAAATTCAGGGATTAGAACAAATCATGTTTCAAAAGTTCTAAGTGAATTAAAAGCTCATGAACTTATTGAATGTATTAATCCTGAATTCAGAAAGGGTAGGCTGTATAGGTTGACTGAAAAAGGTGAAGAGATAGTTGAAAATTTAGAGTAGATGATAATAGGTATGATATATTAATTCAACCTAGAACACAAATCATCTGAAAGAAAATCATTTAAAAAATCAATAACTAATAAGCAACGAATTAAATTTTCAAAAGTACCATATTCATCGTCTAAACCATGTAAAATGTTATGTCTGTTGAAATTAAGAATTAAGGGTTCTTTTAAATCAGAACCATAATTATTTGCAAATAAATTTTCTAATAAAAAATTCACATGATGTTCTTCCCAATTATCAATAATATTCCCTGCAAAGTTTTCTCTAAATGTTCTAATATTGCTTTTATCTTTTGAACCATAAATTTCGCTATAAAACTTTCTATTTACTTCATTGAATCCATTTTTAATTAAAACTTCACTTATTAAAACGTCAATTTGCGCAAGGAGTGAAGGAATAATAATATCTGAATACTCCCTTCCATTATCATTTAAAATTAAATCTATAGCATTAGAAATAATTTTCAAGTTACCTTCAGGAATTAAATCTTCTGAATTCCATTTTTCTTTTAGTTCTAAAATCACTTCAAAATCATTATCTGAAAAGTAATCTACAAATTTTGCATCGATATCTTCATCATTATCAAATGAAGAATATAATGATTCGATGAAATCTTCAGATGCACAATTAGGAATTAACCAACCACTGTTTCTTATAAATAAATCAAATTGTCTTGTATATCTACCAAAAAACCTTTTTTCATAACTTTGAGATATTAAATTTAAATCTAAATTATTTACAAAATCTATAATGCTTGTATATTTTAAAATACTAAATTCTTGAGCAATTCTTTGAATATCATCTAAGCTATTTCTCATCAATAGTGCATTATTAACAAGACTGGGAGTATATGCATCTAACATTCTTAAATTATCCATGATGGATTTTGAATTTTCTATACTGTCTCTCATTAATATTGCAGTATTAATGATGTTTGGACGGTACATATCTAATGATTCAATACTTTCGATAGCTAATCGTGAACTTTCCATGCTGTCACTCAGCATAGTTGCAGTATTAATGATGTTTGGACGGTACATATCTAATGATTTAATACTTTCGATAGCTAATCGTGAACTTTCCATGCTATCTCTCACTAAAGCCGCAGTATCAATAATATTGGGTTGACACATAGTTAAAGCCCGCATACTTTCAGCAGCTAATCTAGAACTTTCTAAGCTATAATTTATTAGACTATATTGTGATTTTTTAATATATTCAATTTGTTCCAAAATTTGTTTTAAATTGCTGTTCATTATTTACAATACCTCTTAAGTTATAAATTAGTAAGCATATTTGTATTTAATATTTTTAGTAAAACTTAATAGTATATTTTTATATAAGTAACATTATTACAATATTGTTGTTAACTTAGAATATTGTTTCATGGAGTTGGTTTTTATTTCATTTTATAATGAAGATGCATATGAAGAAACAGTAATTGATATTCTAAAGGATTTAGGTTATACTTACTACAATGGTTATGAAGTCGAAAGAGATTATAATAACCCATTATTTGTGGATGATTTAAGTAATATTTACACAATTAATAATGATGCTAGCAATTTAGCTATAGAAACAGCCATTAAAGCTGCTCAAGATTTTGGTAGAGATAGTCTTAAGACTAAAAATGATAAATTCATGGATTATCTACAAAATGGAATATCAGTTAATTACTGGGAAGATGGTGAAGATAAATCAACATTAATTAAGTTAGTGGACTGGGAAAATATAGACAATAATATATTCACAGTCATAAATCAATGGACATTTATTGAAAAAGAAACTAAACGTCCAGATGTAGTTGTATTCTTAAATGGTTTTCCAGTTGTAGTTATGGAACTTAAATCTCCAGTAAGAGAAGATGCAGATGTATCTGATGCATATAATCAGCTACAAAAATATATGCAAGTAATCCCATCCTTATTTAATTACAATGCTTTTTGTGTTATGAGTGATATGGCAAAATCAAAAGCAGGAACAATAACATCTCCTGAAGATAGATTCATGGAATGGAAATCAACTGATGGAAGTTATGAAACAACACAATGGGCAGATTACCATACTTTTTTTGAAGGAATGTTTGATAAAACTAGATTTATGGATATATTAAAGAATTTTATATTATTTTCAGAAGATGGTAAAGATTCTTTTAAGATATTGGGTGCATATCACCAATACTTCGCAGTTAATAAAGCAGTTTCATCAACATTAGAAGCTATTAAAACAGATGGAAGAGCGGGTGTATTTTGGCACACTCAAGGAAGTGGAAAAAGCTTATCTATGGTATTTTATGCTAAAAAATTACAACAAATACTTAATAGTCCAACATTTGTTATTGTAACTGATAGAAATGACTTAGATCAACAATTATTTACTCAATTTGCAAGATGCTCAAACTTTTTAAGACAAAATCCTATTCAAGCTGAAAGCAGGAAACACTTAACTGAACTATTAAATAATCGTCAAGCTAATGGTATATTTTTCACAACAATGCAGAAATTTGAAGAATCAACTGATGTATTAACAAATCGACGTGATGTAATTGTAATATCTGATGAGGCGCATCGTAGCCAATATGGACTTGAAGAAACAGTAGATTCAAAAACAGGTAAAATTAAAATAGGTGCTGCAAGAAGAATACGTAATGCCCTACCTAATGCAACATATATTGGATTTACAGGAACACCAATTTCAAGAGCTGATAAAAGTACTCGTGAAGTATTTGGAAATTATATTGATATCTATGATATGACACAAGCAGTAGAAGATGGGGCAACTGTACCAATACACTATGAAAGTCGTGTTGCACAAATTGGGTTGGATGAGGATGTTCTAGCCGAAATTGATGAAAGATATGATGAATTAGCACTTGAAGCAGAAGATTATGCAATTCAAAAAAGTAAAAAACAATTAAGTAAAATGGAAATGCTTTTAGGCGATTCAGTAATTTTAGATGATATATGCAAAGATATCATTAATCACTATGAAGAAAATCGTGAATTTGAATTATCAGGTAAAGCAATGATTGTTGCATATTCAAGATCAGTAGCTATTAACATGTATAAAAAAATACTCGAACTTCGCCCAGAATGGAGTGAAAAAGTTAAAGTAGTGATGAGTGGGGATAACAGAGATCCACCAGAATGGCAAGAAATAATTGGTACTGACTCATATAAAAAAGACCTTGAACGCAAATTCAAAGATGATAATGACCCAATGAAAATAGCTATCGTTGTTGATATGTGGCTTACAGGATTTGATGTACCTTCACTTGCAACAATGTACATATACAGGCCAATGAAAGGCCATAACTTAATGCAAGCTATAGCAAGAGTTAACAGAGTATTTGAAGGCAAAGAAGGAGGATTAATTGTAGATTATATTGGAATCGCTTCAGCATTAAGACAGGCTATGAGTGAGTATACTGATAGAGATAATAAAAATTATGGTGACATGGATATTGCTAGATATGCTTATCCTAAATTCCACGAACATCTTGCTGACTGTGAAGAACTACTGAAAAACTTTGGTTATGAATATAAAGAATTCTTTGGAGATGACAATTCCAAACGTTCAAAAATGATTTCAACAGCAGTCAACTATTTACAAAATCCACACAATGAAGATACAAAAACTGAATATCTTAAAAAATCATTGCTATTGAAAAAAGCTTTATCATTATGTAGAAGTAAAGCTACTTATCATGAAAGACTTGAAGCTGCTTTTTTTGAATCTGTAAGGTCTGTAGTGGTCAAACTTGAACCACGTGATGGTAAACTATCTGTTAAAGAAATCAATGAACAAATCACAGAATTATTGCATCGCTCAATTAAAAGTGAAGGAGTTATTAATGTTTTAGATATAGGTCAAGAAGTATCATTATTTGATCCTCAATTTTTAGAAAAAGTAGCAGCAATGAAAGAAAAAGATTTTGCTATTAAAATACTTGAAAATTTATTAAATGACCAAATTAGAACATATGCAAGAACAGATTTAGTTAAATCAGAAGAATTCTCATCAATGTTTAAAAGAATTAAAGATAAATACATTAAAGATAATTTAACAAGTATTGAGGTAATTAATGAATTAATTGATATGGCTAAAAAAATTAGAGAAGCACATGAAGAAGGAAATGATTTAGGTTTAACTACTGAAGAATTAGCATTTTACCATGCAATTTCACTTCCAGAAAACATACATGATTTCTATGATGATAAAACTTTAGTACTAATTACACAGGAACTAACAGAATCATTACGGGCTAGTCGTACAATAGATTGGCAGAAAAAAGAAAAAGCAAGAGCAAATATGAGACGAATCGTGAAAAGATTACTTAGAAAGTATGATTATCCACCAAAACAAATGCAAGAAGCATTAGATAAAGTATTAGCGCAATGTGAATTATGGGCAGACGAAGCAGCATGATAATAGGGGAATAATTTATGGCAAAAGAAAATTCAGCTGAAATAGGTTTTGAAAAAGAAATATGGGATGCAGCAAATGAACTAAGAGGTTCAATGGATGCAGCCGAATATAAACATGTAGTATTAGGATTAATATTTCTCAAATACTTATCTGATAAATTTGAAGAAAGATACAATGAATTAAAAGCAGAAGGATATGGGGATGAAGAAGATGTGGATGAATATACTGCTGAAGGCATATTCTTTGTACCTCCTGAAGCACGTTGGGAAGTAATAGCTAGTAAAGCACATTCTGCTGAGAATGGTCAAACAATTGATGAAGCAATGATGGCTATTGAGAATAAAAATGAATCTTTAAAAGGAATTCTTCCTAAAACGTTTTCTAAACCCGAATTGGATAAGAAAAAACTTGGGGAAGTAATCGATATATTTACTAATATTAAAATGGCTGACCATGGTGATAAACAAGACATTTTAGGTAGAACTTATGAATACTGTTTAAGTATGTTTGCAGAAACTGAAGGTAAAAAAGCAGGGGAATTTTATACTCCTGCTTGCGTAGTAAAAACATTAGTTTCTACCCTTAAACCATATGATGGCAGAGTTTATGACCCTTGTTGTGGTTCTGGAGGAATGTTTGTCCAATCAAAACAATTTGTAGACAATCATCAAGGTAATATTGATAATCTCTCAGTATTTGGTCAAGAATCAAATCCAACTACTTGGAAAATGGCTAAAATGAATCTTGCAATAAGAGGAATTGAAGCCGACCTTGGAGAACATCAAGCAGATACTTTTCTCAATGACTTACATGAGGGGATAAGAGCTGATTATGTATTGGCTAATCCTCCATTCAATCTTAAAAAATGGGGTCAAGAACAATTGACCGATGATAAAAGGTGGAAATACGGAACTCCACCTAAAAATAATGCAAACTTTGCATGGATGCAACATATGATATATCACTTGTCCGAAAGGGGAAAAATTGGATTGGTACTAGCTAATGGATCACTATCTTCAACAACTGGTGGTGAAGGTAAAATAAGACAAGCTATTGTAGAAGATGATCTTGTAGAATGTATTGTAGCATTACCAACACAACTATTTTATACAACCCAAATCCCAGTATGTCTATGGTTCTTAAACAAAAACAAAAAACAGAAAGGTAAGACATTATTCATTGATGCTCGTGAAATGGGAACAATGGTGTCAAGAAAATTGCGTGAACTCAAAGATGATGATATAGAATTAATTGCAGATACATTTGCTAAATTTGAAGAAGGAACACTTGAAGATGAAAAAGGATTCTGTAAGGTTAGTGATTTGGAAGAAATTAAAAAGCATGATTTTATATTAACTCCTGGACGTTATGTTGGATTTAAACCGGAAGAAGACGATGGAATACCATTTGAAGAAAAGATGAAAACATTAACAGCAGAACTTGATGAATTGTTTAAAGAGTCTAACGAACTTGAAGGAAAGATTCGTCAAAGCTTAAAGGAAATTGGTTTTGAATTCTAAAGATTGATTTGGATTTTTTGATAAGGAGTGATAAATTTGAGTTTAGATAAATCTCAGGAATTTACAGAAGATTGGGAATGGGTTAAAGCTAAAGATTTCATGTTATTTAATCCAAGAGAATCTGTCAAAAAAGGGACTATTGTAAAAAATGTTCCAATGGATAAAATCGAACCTAAAACAAAAGAAATTCCAAGTTTTGAAATTACTGAATATAACGGTGGAGTTAAATTTAGAAATGGTGATACTTTAATGGCCAGAATCACTCCATGTCTTGAAAATGGTAAGATTTCACAAGTGTCAATTTTAGATAATAATGAAGTAGGTGCTGGATCTACAGAATTCATTGTTTTGAGAGAAAAAGAAGGAGTTAGTGATAAAGATTTCATTTATTACCTTTCTAATAGTGAATACTTTAAAGAACCTGCAATAAAATCTATGGTTGGTTCATCTGGGAGGCAAAGGGTTCAAAGAGATGTTGTTGAAAATCTAGATATATTTGTTCCTCCATTAGATACACAAAAGAAAATAGGTAAACTATTATCTCTTTTTGACAAAAAAATTACATTAAACAAGGAAATAAATAATCATTTAGAAAACTATGTTAAGTATACATTTAACTCTTATTTCAATAAGTTCTTACCATTTCAAGAGCAAAAATTTGTTGATTCTGAATATGGTTTCATTCCAGAAGGTTGGCAGATTGGGCAAATCGGAGATTATTGTTCAATAAAATCAGGTTTTGCTTTTAAGAGCAAATGGTGGCAAGAGGATGGAATTAAAGTAATAAAAATTAAAGATATTAATCAGGGAAGTATAGATTTTAGTGATTGTTCATGTGTTTCAGAAGAGAATACCTCTAAAGCTAATGAATTTAAAGTTCAAGGTGGGGATCTTTTAATAGCAATGACCGGGGCAACATTAGGTAAATTTTCTGTTGTTCCAAAAACTGATGAATCATTATATGTTAACCAACGTGTAGGAAAATTCTTTTTAGGGGATAATCCATTAAAATCACTACCTTTTATTTGGGGATTATTAAATCAAAGAAGAATTCATGATGAAATTATCAATAGAGGACAAGGTAGTGCTCAACCTAATGTGAGCCCAACAGACATTATGACAATAGAAATTATTTTGCCTCCTAAGTCAGTTATTGACATGTTTAACACGAAATTTCAACCAGTTTTTAATTTAATAATTAACAATATGTATGAAATTGATAAATTATCTAAATTAAGAGATGTTTTACTTCCAAAATTAATGTCTGGTGAAATAAATGTATCTCAGGTAAATTATGATTTAGAATAGCAGGTTAACTGTTATTCTTCGTTTTATATTTTCAATTCAAAAATATCTATTTGTTCTTATTTTTCGATTTTAACATTAATTTGAGTTTTATTTACTTAAATAATAACATTGTTATATTGTCATTTTATAAAGTTGTCACAAAACTAAATTCAATATTTATCCAATAAATTTTCTATGAGCTAATTTCACATTACTTTGATTTACCATTGCATATTGCATGGTAGTATCAATTTGCACGTGTCCAAGTAGCTTTTGTACTTGTTCAATTGGCATCCCTTTATCAATGGCATTGGTTGCCATTGTTCTTCTAAACTTGTGGGGATGAACTTTGTTAATATTACATTTTTTCCCTAAATCACGTAATCTTGTTTCGACTCCACTTATTCCTAATCGCTCATAAGGTTTATTTAAAGATACAAACAATGCAGGATTTTCATCGGTTCTTGATTGTATATATTCCAATAAGTGTATTTTCGTTCTTGCATCAAAATAAACAACCCGTTCACTTTCTCCTTTTCCAAAAACTATGCATTCTCTTTCATAAAAATCAATATCTTCAATATTTAGTCTTACAAGCTCTCCAACTCTTATTCCAGTTGATGTTAATAATTCAACCATTGCAAGATCTCTAATTTCATCGCAGTTATCTCTTAATATTTCTAAATTTTCATCTGTTAAAACTTCTTTCACTACCCTACCGGTTTTTACTCTATGGATTCTCCTAACTGGGTTTTTAATAATATAATCTTCATCTTCTAACCATGAAAAAAAGCTGGAAAAGATTCTTCTTATATTGTCGATGGTTGTTTTAGATGATTCCTTTTCATTTTTATAGCTAAATAAATACTTTCTTAAATCATCAGTGTTAATGTTGTAAACTTGCTTTTTAATTTTTATTAACATTTTTTCAATTGTCGATTTGTAATATGTAATTGTTTTATCAGAACATCCTTCAACTTGTTTGGCAGATAAGAAAAGTTCTAGAAGTTTAAAATTATCTGCTTCATTTAATTCATTATTATTATCAATAATATCTATATCCTCTAATGAATTTAGTAAAGTATTTGTCAATTTTATGTATTGTCCTTGATTTAAGTAAGGTTTCATTTGATTTTGTATTTTTGAAATAATTTTTGTTTTCATATAAATAATTTAAAAGAGTTAGTATAAATTTTCTAATTATTCTTTTTAAATCATAATTTATCTTTGAGACATCTATTTCACCAGACATTAATTTTGGCAATAATGTATCTCTTAATTTTTGTAAATTTTCTATTTCAAAGCAATTTGCGGATATTTGAGAATATAATGAACTTACAATATTTTTATATTCTGAAATAATATCTGCTGGGGGACATACAATATTAAATGATTCTAAATTATTTTTATTAATATGTTGCTGAGCTCCACCAGTTTGATGTTTTAATAAATCAAGTAGAATGCTTGAAATTAATGGATATACAAACTCATATGGATATTTATTATTTGGAATAACGCCAATTACGGACTGATTAGCACAAGAATCTATTTCCAATAAGCTAATTTGCCCCAATGTAGCACCAGTAATTGCAATAACTGTAGTTTTAGCAGGCAATAGTTTAGTTGCAGATTTTTTCAAACCCAACTCTGTAATGTACTCTGAAGGTTCTATTATTCTAAATTCATTAACTTTTCCAGAATTTATCCATGCTATATCCCCTCCCCAGTAAGATTCATTAGATCTACTTGGAGTTCCACCTAATTTACAATCCAATATATCACCCACAGTTATTATTTTCCACCCTTCTGGAATTTCTCCAATTTCTGAATCGATGAACCCCTTACTCTTAAAAGGCATAAAATCAATGAAATAATATTTGAATATAAGATGGCATAATTCATCTAAATGATTATTTATTTTTTTATTTAATTCAATTTTTAAACTCAGATTATGTAATAAATAGCCAATCTTCTTTTGTTCATCATAAGATGGAAAAAATATTGGTAATTTTGATAAAATATTATTGTTCAAGCTTGCTCGTGTTGTCATAATAGCCATTGAATCAACATATTTCCTGAATATTGATGATCTAAAGTAATAACACGCATATAATGGGTAAATAATTTTTTTATATTTTGGTCTTAATCTTTTAGTAAAACCATTAAATGTTGCTTCAGGATAATCTTTTAATGCAACACAACTCATACCAAGCTCATCTAATGTTTCACTTGTTCTTGTTAAAAATACATCTCCTTTTTTTATTGAATGTGTTTTTTGTTCTTTTTTTGTTGAATTAACTAATTCATCTAATTCATCATCAATATAATAATTATAAAAAATAGTTTTAAAAGAAAGGAAGGGAAATCCAAAACCAAATTCTTCAGATGGCTTTGAAAGGCCTGAAGAAAACTCATAGAGTTCATTTAAATTTTTTTCATTCCACTGTGAATTCATTTAACAAACCCCACTAATAGAATTATCAAATTCACAGTTTACTTTTGAGACATCAATTTCTCCAGACATTAATTTTGGAAGTAAAGTGTCTCTTAATCTTATTAAAATACCAATTTCTTCATTATTTAGCTGTATTTCCTCAAAGAATACTTTACTTATTTTTTCAAAATTAATTAGTGTTTGTTTATTTGGTAAAATAATATTTACTGTTTTTAAAGATTTTTGTGTAATTAATGGCTGAGTTGATCCTGTATTTAATGAATCATAGTCAATTCTTTTTAAAATTTGATAGATGAAACCATAATAATTAGATTTGATAACAAATGTATTATCAGAGGGGAAGCAAGGATAATTAACTCTTTGGACAATACCATGAGTCCCCACTCTACCAATAATTAAAATATCTTCATTATAAGTTGCTTCTTTAGTGTAACCCATTATCTTACTAGCACCAAAAAGGGGTATATTAAAATCAGAGGTTTCATTTTCTGACTTTTCATTAGGGCGATCTCCACTTGTTATTTCAATAAGTTCTCCTAATTCAATATTTTTCCATGATTTTGGAATAATTCCCCATTCCGTTTTTATTAATTCTTCTTTATTAAATGGTGTGCATTTAATGAACCAATCATTAAAGATTAATCCTAATTGTTCTTCCAAATGATTATTTATTTTTTTGTTTGTTTCAATTTTTTTATCAAAATATTGAATTATGTTTGCAATCTTATTTTGAATAATTAAATTAGGTAAATTAATGTCTAAATCTTTAATTATCTTAGTTGTTAAACTTCCTCGGGTACTAGTATGATCAGAAAGTTGTCTTAATTCAGGATACCTAAATTTAAGATTATATAATAAATAAAAATTATTTACTTTTTCATTTGGATGAATTACAATAACAGACTGATTTACATATGTGTCAATCATTACCATGCTGGATTGGCCTCTTGTAAACCCTTGACCTGCGGATGCAATAACAATATCTCCTTTATTTGCTAATTTAGTTGAGGAATTATTAGCACCTTCGTTTGTGATAAATTTTTCTGTAGTGTATATATATGTATTTCTGGTTTCTCCAGAGGATAACCAGTTTAAATCACCATCCCAATATTCTTTAACCTTTGTTGAAGGAGTTCCTCCAGAAAAGATGTTTCCCAGTTCTCCAATTTTACATGATTTCCATTCCAAACTCAAATTTTTTTGTTATTCTTAAAAAAGTAGCTATTATATATAAATATTTATATATTATAAATAATAAATTAAATAATAAATTAAGTAATATTAAGATTTAAGTGGAGGACATATATAATGGCAGATTCAATTATTTTACTTGAAGAAAAAAAAGAAGTCACAACTTTCTTGTTAGATGAAGGCGCAATTACTGCAACCACCGTGACAACTCCAACCGGAGAAACTCCTGGCTATGAGTATGCAGGAAATAAAATCAAGGTCGATGATGCTGTCACATTATCAGCTAATTCAGATATCGGAAAACCTACAGTTAAAAAATACACTGCAGCGGAAGGCGAAATCATTTTAGGCATTGCAGTCAACGATCCGGTTACCATGACCGGGGGCAAAAGAAAAACTGCAATATTAGTCCTGGGACATTTATTCAGATTGAAATTAGCCAGCGGTTTATCAAACATCGCCGTTAATGACAGAATAGCTTTAACCAGCACCGGAGCCATCAAATCCGATGACGGCGAATATATTGCAATGCATCCGGTTGCAAGCTCAGACGATTACAAATACATTGAAGTGTTCAGGCCATACGATATCGGAACCACAGGCCAAACTTAAGGTGATAATTAATGATTACAAAAGGAAATGATACTAAAGTACAAAATGAGGTAATAGCTCAAACCATTACCGATGAAACCGCAAAGAGATTGAAGCTTGCCAGATTGTTTCCTAAACAAGAGATCAAGGAGAACTCCGATTACTACACATATTTCAGACAGAACATCAATCTTGACGAAGCTATTAAAAAAGGCCTTTTGGGTGAAGCCAAAGATATCGCACCCGGTGCATCCCTGCAAGAATTAAACATCAGAAAGCCAGTAACGGACACTATCTCCATTGATACTGTCGGTGGAGTGCTTAACGTCAACAAGGATGTTTTCGACTCAGATATCGTTTCATTTGAAGACCTGCTGGGAGACGTTGCTACCGTTATTGCCAACAGAATCGAGTACAACATCTACGATACTTTAATAAGCTCTCCAAACGTTCCTGTCTACAATACCAGTGAAACTCAGGATACTATGGATGCCTACGGCAAATTTGTCATCAAGGCACAGGAAGCTTTCAAAGGCAATGCCGGTGCAGGCGCTGACTTGACAATAATGGCAGAGTCCTACAAAACCTTAAGTTATGTCAAACAGTTAGCTTACTCATCCAACAAGTTGGTTCAGCCTGTAGAAGACATTAAGGAATACTACGGCATTGACAATATCGATCTTTTAGGAACAACCCAGGCTGACGGAGGATCACTGATAGGTGACAAGCAGTACATCGGATTCGATTTAAGAAATGCGCCGTTAACAGTACTGTACTCCAAATCTTCTGGAACTACTGTTGCACCTATTACATCAGATGAAAACATTGCAGACTTCTATCCGATCATTGAAATCATGCGCAAGGACATCTATGACGAGTTGCCTCAATATACAAAATTGTTCATACAAAGTAAAGTCGGAATATTATTAAATAAGCCAGGTCTTGCTTTAAAAGGTACCTGCAGGCCATAAGGAGGATTGTTAATGTTAACAAAAGGAAATGATGCTAAAGTACAAAATGAAGTGATGGCACAGATTGTTGCCGACACTTCAGCCAAATGGATGAAATTCACAAGACTTTTACCGAAGCAGGAAATACAGGAAAACTCACAATATTACACTTACATGTCTCAAAGAGTCAATATCGAGGAAGCTATTCAATCCGGCGTATTGGGTGAGGCCAAAGATATTGCTCCCGGCGCTACATTACAGGAACTGAATGTGAGAAAGCCAATCAGTGAAACTGTCTCCATTGACACTATCGGCGGAGTCCTGAACGTTTCAGCTCAAATGCTTGATTCCAATTTAATCTCCGTTAATGACATGCTGCAGGATGTCGGCATTCTTATCGGAAGAAGCATTGAAAAGGCAGCCATTGACATGATTATGAATTCCTCAAAAGTTGCAACCTACAACTTCCAAAGCGGTGACGATACAGGAATGACAATTCTCAAAGCTCAAGAGAAGTTCAAGGAGTCAGCCGGTAGCTTCGCAAACTTAAACAGTATGGCCGTAAGCTACAAGTCACTCACAACCTTAAAGTCAGACATATTCGAAAGCAACAGACAAGTCGAACCTGTTGAACTGATCAAAAGCTATTACGGTGTTGACAACATTGACATCCTTGGAACTGCAGTATGCGATGGCGGTTCCGAGATGGGGGACAAAACATACATCGGTATGGACTACATCAACCCAGGAATGAAACTGCTGTACTCAAGGACTACAGGAACCACCGTTGCTCCTTTAGGCCCTGACGGTGAGATGTATGATTTCTATCCGTTGATTGAATTCATGAGAAAGGACATCCGTGATGAACTGCCAATGTATACAAAGCTCTTCATCCTTTCAAGTGTCGGTGTTTTGATGAATGCACCTAACAGAATTATCAAAGGTAATTTCAGAGCATGAGCCATAATTTAACTCCTAAATATATTGGCCCTTTCGTTAGGGATGCGTGTAGGGATA